>JAJZTN010000092.1 GCA_021848885.1 Actinomycetes bacterium | reverse complement strand
GGTGCCGTTGGAGACCTTCGACCTGCCTCGTGCGGTGCTGCTGCTCTTCGGCCAGGAGGGTCCGGGGCTGTCCGAGCCGGCCCGGCGGGCCGCCACGGCGGTGCTGTCCATCGCCCAGTTCGGCTCGACCCGCTCGATCAACGCCGGTGCGGCGGCGGCAATCGCCCTGCATGCCTGGGTCCGCCGCCACGTCTTCGGGCAGCACTCGGGCGGCTGAGCCGACGCCGGGTCCGGTGACCGAGCCGACGCCGAGCCGGGTGCCTCTGCCGGGCAGCGCTCACCAGGGCAGCCCCGTGTCCACCGGGGCCAGCTGCCCACCGAAGAGCTCCGCCAGCGTCAGGGTCGTGCCGGTGCGCAGGTCGAAGACCAGGCTGTCGACGCGCACCTGCGGGTTGGCGCCGCCGAAGTCGGCGGTCACCTCGAGCCGGACCGCGAGCAGCCAGTCCCGCTGGGTGAGGGTGCGTGCGCTGATCGTCAGGCTGGGTGGGCCCGCGCCGCCCGGCAGGCCTGCCAGCTCGCGGTCGAACCGCCTCACCTGGGCCCGCATCGCGGCGGCCAGCGTCTCCTCGACGCGTGCGGTGACCCCAGGGGGCACCGCGCCGTCAGTGCTCTTCAGGGTGAGCACTGGCAAGGTCCTGCCCGGCCGGCGCGTCCTGCCCGGCCGGCGCGTCCTGCCCGGCCCCGTCGTCGGCGGGCCCGGGGCCCCCCGCCGCGGTCCGGTCCGTGCCGGCCCGGTGGGCTCCTTGGCTACCCGCGAAGACCTCCACCACCTCGTCGGTGCGCCCTGCGTGGCTGAGCACGGTCACGACGTCACCGTGGCGAAGCTCGGTGTCGGCGGTGGCGAAGGTCAGGTCCTCGCCGCGCGCGACGGACAGCAGGGCGACACCGTGAGGCAGGCCCAGGTCACGCACGTGCACCCCGTCGGCCGATGACCCCTGCTCGACCACCATCTCGCGCACCGCGCCTCGGCTGGATGAGCGCCCGAGCCGGCGTACGGAATCCCGCATCGCGGCCCGGTAGCCGTGCAGAAGGTCGCTCACCGCGACGATCCCTGCCACGCGCAGGTCGTCGTCGAGCACCGGGACCCAGCCGTGCGGGCTGGTCACCACGGCGTCCATCGCCGCGTCGATACCAGCCGACATGGGCAGCGCAGGAGCCGTGCCGTCGGCCAGCGCCCCGACCCGTTTGACCGATCCGGCCGAAAGTGCCCGCTCCAGACCGTCGATGTCGACGACCCCGAGGAACACCCCGGACTCGTTGACCACGGGGGCGCCGTGCAGCCCTGCGGCAGCCAGCCTGGTCACCGCCTCCTCGATGCTCTCCTGCGCGGACAGCAGCACCCGGGGATCGGCCATGGCGCGCCCGACGGGGACCGAGGCCGAGGCCGGCAGCCCCGAGGAGAGCCGGTGCGCCGGGGAGTCGGAGCGTCGGGCGAGCTGGCTGGAGTAGATCGTCCTGTTGCCGACCACCAGGGTCGCCGCCGCGATGGCGAGCATGGCCGGCGGCAGCAGTCCGAGGCTGCCGGTCATCTCAGCGACCATGAGCATCACGGCGAGCGGGGCGTGCGCGATGGCGCCGAAGCAGCTGGCCATGCCGACCACGACGAAGGCCAGCGGCGCGTGGGGGATGCCGGGCACGACGGGCTCGAGGACCCGCCACAGTGCCGCGCCCGCGGCGCCACCGATGACCATGCCCGGCCCGAAGATCCCTCCGGAGCCTACCGAGACGATGGACAGCGAGGTGGCGAGGATCTTGGCGAAGGGCAGCGCGAGCACCACCCACAGCGGGATGCCCATCAGGGTGGTCCGGCTCATCACCTGCTGCACCTCGCCATAACCGGTGCCCAGCACTCCGGGCACGGCCAGGCCGATGACCCCGACGCCGATGCCGGCCAGGGCCGGGCGCGCCGCGGCGGGAAGCCTCACCTTCTTGAAGCGGGCCATCGCGCCATAGAAGGTCGACGAGTACAGCCGCCCGAACAGCCCGGCAACGAGGCCGAGCACGAGGAACCAGACGAGCTGGGCCGGCGAGGTGACCGCGGCGCCGGTGTGGAAGCCGAAGATCGGGGTGAAACCCTCGACCGAGCCGAAGACGGTGAAGCCCACGATCGAGGCGACCAGCGAGGGCACCAGCGCCTCCACCTCGATGTCGTCCCGGTAGAGCAGCTCGGCGCCGAGCAGCGCCCCGCCGAGGGGGGCGCGGAAGATCGAGGCGATCCCGGCGGCCATCCCGGTGGCCACCGCGAGCCGGGCATCGGAGGGGGACAGGTTCAACCGGCGGGCCAGCACCGAGCCGAAGGTGGCGCTGATCTGCGCCGTCGGGCCCTCGCGCCCACCGGACCCGCCCGAGCCGATGGTCAGCGCCGAGGCGATGATCTTCACAGCGGCCACCCGGGCGCGCAGCCCCTTCGGGTTGTTGTGCACCGCGTGGATCGCCGCGTCGGTGCCGTGCCCCTCGGCCTCCGGCGCGAAGGTGAACACGATGATCCCCGAGGCGAGCCCGCCCGCCGCGACGATGAGGGGCACGAGCCAGGGGCGGGTCGGCGAGGTGGCCAGCCGCCCTCCTTCCCCGACGGGTGTTGCGACCCGTCCCCCGGAGGCCGACTCCAGCAGGAAGTGCGTGCCCAGGCGCAGCGCCTCGTAGAAGACGATCGCACCCAGCCCGGCCACCAGGCCGATCGCGGCACCGAGCACCAGCCAACGGCGCAGGTACGACGTGCTGCGCATCTCCGTGCGCAGCGCGCGAGCCCAGCGGTCCCGCCGGGTGCCGGAGCCGACCGTGGCCGGCGCGGGGGTCGGCCGAGAGTCGTGCCGGCTCACTCCGTCCACCCCTGCGACCAGCTCTGCTCGGGCACCTCACCGGCCGCCTCGGCGAAGGCCTGCAACGCCTTGACCAGCTCGGGGCGCACACTGACCGGAACCCGCCGGACGATCCTGGCGATCTCCTGCCTGCGTGCCCGCGTCACCGCGTCGACCAGGGCGCGCCCGCTCGCCGTGGGCTCCAGGTCGACGGCGCGCCGGTCGCCCTCGACCGGGCTGCGGTGGACCAGTCCCTTGCGGACCAGCCGGTCGACCATGCGCGACCCGGTGGAGGGGGTCACCTCGAGGAGCGCGGCCAGGTCCTGGGCCCGGGCCCGGCCGCGGCTGCTCAGCACGACCAGGGCGCGGTACTGCGGCAGGGAGATCTCCTCCGGAGCCGCGGCCAGGGACCGTGCGGCCACACCCACCAGGGCCCGGCTGGCCCCCAGCACCGCATCGACGAAGTCGTCGAGGGTCGTAGCAGTGGCTGAAGATGTCATATGACCATTATTGCTGATGACAACTAAAAAGGTCACTCCGTCGTACGCCGATGACCTTCAGGCGCGTCCCGGTCCGGGGGTGCGGGAGCACCGGCCCTGGTGCCCGGGCCGGTTGGGTGTCCGGATCGCGGCTCTGGGAGGATGTCCAGGCTTGCCGGGGGCCGCTGCCGGCTTCCGGTCGGGCCGAAGCCAACGTCGTCGAGGAGCGCATTCCATGCCCATCGCCACCCCCGAGGTCTACGCGCAGATGCTCGACCGCGCCAAGGCCGGAGCCTTCGCCTACCCGGCGATCAACGTCACGTCGTCGCAGACCCTCAACGCGGCCCTGCAGGGCTTGGCCGATGCCGGCTCCGACGGGATCGTGCAGATCTCCACGGGTGGCGCGGAGTACCTGTCCGGCCAGCACGTCAAGGACATGGTCACCGGTGCCGTCGCGCTGGCCGAGTACGCCCACGTCGTGGCGGCGAAGTATCCGGTCACCATCGCCCTGCACACCGACCACTGCCCCAAGGACAAGCTGGACGGTTACATGCGCCCACTCATCGCGGTCTCCAAGGAGCGTGTGGACGCTGGGCGCGAGCCGTTGTTCCAGTCGCACATGTGGGACGGCTCGGCGGTTGAGCTGCAGGAGAACCTCGCCATCGCCGAGGAGCTGCTCGAGCGTTGCGCGGCGGCCCGGCTGGTCATGGAGATGGAGATCGGCGTTGTCGGCGGCGAGGAGGACGGCGTGGTCGGCGAGATCAACGAGAAGCTCTACTCCACGACCGAGGACGCCCTGCTTGTGGCCGAGCGGCTAGGGGTCGGTGAGCGCGGCCGCTACATCCTGGCGGCCACCTTCGGCAACGTGCACGGGGTCTATAAGCCGGGCCACGTCAAGCTCCGTCCGGCGGTGCTGCGCGAGATCCAGGACGCCGTGGGCGCCAAGGTCGCTCGACCCAAGCCGTTCGACCTCGTTTTCCACGGTGGCTCCGGTTCGCTGCTCGAGGAGATCAGGGAGACGCTGGACTACGGCGTGGTGAAGATGAACATCGACACCGACACCCAGTACGCCTTCACCCGCCCGATCGCCGGGCACATGTTCACCCACTACGACGGTGTGCTGAAGGTGGACGGCGAGGTCGGCAATAAGAAGGCCTACGACCCCCGGACCTACGGCAAGGCCGGCGAGAAGGCGATGGCGGCCCGCGTCGTACGGGCCTGCGAGGACCTGCGCTCGGCCGGCACCAGCCTGGGGCGGTAGCGGGACACTGCGCGCCCGCCCGGGGTCGGCCCCGAAAGCGCGCGCGGGGCCGGAACTGTCCCCTGCCGCAGTTCCGGCCCCGCGCCTCGCCGAGCAGCATGGCGCATCCCGGACCGAGGCGTCTGTCACGAAACGGCCATTGGCACTAACCTGCCAGTCATGTCGGCCTCTGATGCGGCGGGACCGCTGGCCACGCTGGGCGTCGACGCGCGGTCCGAGCGGGTCTACCGGCTGCTGCTCCGCCACCCGGGGTTGGACGAGACCGGGCTGGCCACCCGGGCGGGACTCTCCCCGGTGGAGCTGGCCGCGGCGGTGCACCCGCTGCTGGTCCTCGGGCTGGTCCGCCGCGACCTCGCCGGTGGCTATGTCGCGGCAGCCCCTGACGTCGCACTGGACCTGGCGGTCGAGGCCGAGCTGGCCGGGCTGGAGGAGCGCCGGCGCCAGCTCGAGCGCGCCCGTGCGGCCGCATCCGACTTCGCCGCCGAGCACCTGGCCGGGCAGAACGAGTCGTGGGGCCGGGCCTCGGTGGACCTGGTCACCGGCGCGGCGGTCACCACCGCCTTCGAGGACCTGTCCCGCTCGGTCGGCGGGGACCTGCTCATCGCCCATGACATCGCCACCGGGGGCAGTCCGTGGGACCCCGACGTCGACCGCGTGACCAACCACTACGTCCGGTTGTCCCGACCGATCCGTTGTCTCTACCCGGTGGATGCGCTGGCCGACCCGGCGCGGGCCCGGTTCGTCGCCGCGATCCACTCCCGCGGCCCGCAGGTGCGCCTGCTCGATGCCGTCCCGGTGCGGCTGGCCATCTTCGGTGAGGTGGCCGCGATCGTCAGCCCGCCGCAGGAAGAGCCGCGTGACCCCGCCACCGTGCACCTCGTGGTGCGCTCGGTCGAGCTGGTCCGGCTGCTGCGCACGCTCTTCGACACGCTGTGGCGCTCAGGGATCCCGCACCAGCGTGATGCCATGGCCTTCGACGAGGACCGTCGCCGGCTGCTCGAGCTGCTCGCCACCGGGCTGAAGGACGAGGCGATCGCCCGGCACCTGAGCGTGTCGCTGCGCACGGTGCGTCGCCGGGTGGCCGACCTGCTCGACCACCTGGGAGTGCAGACCCGGTTCCAGGCCGGGGTGGAGGCCACCCGCCGCGGTCACCTCTGACCGGGGTGGGTGCGCTCGGGTAGCCTCGCAGCGCAAGAGCCCCGCGCACGTCCGTGGGGCCTCGTCATGGGAAGGGGCGGACATGCCCGCAGTGGTGCTCGTCGGCGCCCAGTGGGGCGACGAGGGCAAGGGCAAGGCCACCGACCTGCTCGGCGGGTCCGTGGACTACGTGGTGCGCTACCAGGGCGGCAACAACGCCGGGCACACCGTGGTCATCGGGTCCGAGTCCTACGCCCTGCACCTGCTGCCCTCGGGCATCCTCAGCCCCGGCTGCATCCCGGTGATCGGCAACGGCGTGGTGGTCGACCCGGCCGTGCTGCTGGCCGAGATCGACGCGCTCCAGCAGCGCGGGGTGGACTGCTCGCGGCTGCTGCTGTCCGCCGACGCCCACCTCATCGCCCCCTACCACGCCACGATCGACAAGGTCTCCGAGCGATTCCTCGGCAACGCCAGGATCGGCACCACCGGGCGCGGCATCGGGCCGGCGTACGGCGACAAGGTCGCTCGGCTCGGGGTGCGGGTGCAGGACCTCTTCGACGAGAAGATCCTGCGCCAGAAGGTCGAGGGGGCGCTGGAGCAGAAGAACCACCTGCTGGTGAAGGTCTACAACCGTCGGGCGATAACTGTCGACGAGGTGGTCGACTCCTTCGCCTCCCACGCCGAGCGGCTGCGCCCGCTGGTGGCAGACACCAGCCTGGTGCTCAACGCGGCGCTGGACGCCGGGCGCAGGGTGCTGCTGGAGGGCAGCCAGGGGACGCTGCTCGACGTCGACCACGGCAGCTACCCGTTCGTCACCTCGAGCAACCCGACCGCGGGCGGGGCGTGCTCGGGGTCGGGCATCGGGCCGACCCGCATCGACCGGGTGGTCGGCATCCTCAAGGCCTACACCACCCGGGTCGGCTCCGGGCCCTTCCCGACCGAGCTGCACGACGAGTGGGGCCAGCGGCTGCGCCGGGTCGGGCACGAGGTCGGGGTGACCACCGGCCGGGACCGCCGGTGCGGCTGGTTCGACGCCGTGGTGGCCCGCTACGCCACCCGGGTCAACGGCTTCACCGACCTGTTCCTGACCAAGCTCGACGTGCTCACCGGCATCGAGCGCATCCCGGTGTGCGTCGGCTACGACATCGGCGGGCAGCGCACCGACCACATGCCGATGACCCAGACCGACTTCCACCACGCCCGCCCGGTCTACCAGGAGCTGCCCGGCTGGGATGAGGACATCTCCGCGACGCGCGGCCTCGACGAGCTGCCCAGGCGCGCCCGAGAGTACGTCGCGGCGATCGAGGAGCTTGCGGGCGCACCGGTCTCCGCGGTGGGCGTGGGACCCGGGCGAGACGAGACCATCGTGGTGCGCCCACTCATCTGAGCCAGTGAGCACTCCCGGCCGTCTTCCGTCGTAGCGTTCAGCCGTGACACGCACCGCCCAGCGTGGCCGGGTGACACTGGCCGTCGCCAGCCTCCTCGCGACCGGGCTGGCGCTGCTGAGCATGTCCGCCGATCCCGGCGCCCCGGCCCGCTCGCCCTGGCTCTCCCGCGTGCTTGAGGTGGTGCACCCGGTGGCGCTGAGCGGTGACGCCGCGCGGGCAGGGCTGGTCTGGCGCACCCTGCTGGGCGTCGCGGCCGCGGCGATGGCCATCGGCCTGTCCGGGGTGGCTCTCGAGCTGCCGCGCACCCGGGCGGTGCGCTGCGGGCTGGCCGTCACCGAGCTGGGGTTGTGGGCGCTCCTGCTCTTCCAGCTCATCGGCGGGGTGGTCGCGACGTGGTACGTCGACCTGACCCGTTTGCCGGTGAGCTGGCAGACCGTGCTGGCCTGGACGCCGCGGGCCAGCGTCGCGCTGGCCGTGCTGGGCTGCCTGGGCACCGGGCTCGCCTTGGCCGGTGCGCGGTTTCGCAGCGTGACCTCGATCGTGGCGCTGCTGCTGGCCCCGGTGGTGACAGGACTGGTGTACCTGGCCATGGGCCGGCCGCTGGCGGCCGAGGGTGTCCCCGCGGTGGCCCTGGCCGGCCTGGCGCTGGCGTTGCTCGGTGCCCGCACCCGGGTCGTCCCCCGGGTCGACCTGGCCAACCGGCTGCGCCGGGCGGGCTAGGCTCGCCGGTCGTGAAGGTCCTGGTGATCGGGTCCGGAGCCCGCGAGCACGCTCTGGTCCGGGCGTTGCGGGCCGACCCCGAGGTCGAGGCGCTCTGGTGCGCACCGGGAAACGCCGGCATCGCCTCCGACATCCCGGTGCTTGAGGTGGACCCGCTCGACGGTGCCGCGGTGGCCGCTCTGGCCGCGGGACTGCACGCCGACCTCGTCGTCATCGGTCCGGAGGGCCCGCTGGTCGCCGGGGTGGCCGACACGGTCCGTGCCGGCGGGTTGGCCTGCTTCGGCCCGTCGGCGGCCGCGGCCAGGATCGAGGGCTCCAAGGCGTTCGCCAAGGAGGTGATGGCCTGCGCGGCAGTACCGACGGCGATGGCGCACATCTGCCAGAGCGCGCAGGAGGTGGCCACCGCACTGGACGCCTTCGGACCGCCGTACGTCGTCAAGGACGATGGTCTGGCCGCCGGCAAGGGGGTCCTCGTCACCACCGACAGGTCTGCCGCCCTGGCCCACGCGGCCGGGTGCGAGCGGGTCCTTGTCGAGGAGTTCCTGGACGGCCCGGAGGTCTCGCTCTTCGCGGTGTGCGACGGTCGCACCGTGCTGCCGCTGGCCCCGGCGCAGGACTTCAAGCGGGCCGGGGACGGCGACACCGGGCCGAACACCGGGGGCATGGGCGCCTACTCGCCGCTGCCCTGGTTGCCTGCCGGGCTGGTCGCCGAGGTCACCGACTCGGTGCTGGTGCCCACTGTCGAGGAGTTGCGGCACCGCGGCACCCCGTTCGTCGGGCTGCTCTACGCGGGGCTGGCGTTGACCTCCCGCGGGGTGCGGGTGGTGGAGTTCAACGCCCGCTTCGGTGACCCGGAGACCCAGGTCGTGCTGGCCCGGCTGCTCAGCCCGCTCGGCCGGCTGCTGCACGCGGCGGCCACCGGTCGGCTGGACGAGCTCGAGCCGCCGCGGTGGAGCCCGGACTCGGCCGTCACCGTCGTCCTGGCCGCGCAGGGCTACCCCGGAAACCCGCGCACCGGCGACAAGATCACCGGGCTGGACGAGGTGAGAGCCCCGGCCTATGTGCTGCACGCCGGCACCCGCCGCGACTCGGACGGCTCCCTGGTCTCGGCCGGCGGGCGGGTGCTCAGCGTCACGGCCACCGGCGCCGACCTGGCCGCGGCCCGCCAGGCGGTGCACGCCGCCCTCTCGTGCCTCACCCTGCCCGGCTCGCACTACCGGCGTGACATCGCGCTGCAGGCCGCGCGCGGCCAGGTCCGGCTGCCGGGCCGGGCCACCGACAGCTGACGGGATACGACGTGGCGGTCTGCCTCCAAGGTGGTGCGGAGTTCGGCTCGCGCTGTCGCGGCATGGACACCCGGGTGCTGGCCCGCGCCGGGGGTGGCCTGGTGGTGGTCACCGCGCTGGCCGCCGCGGTCGGCCCTGACTACGACACCGCCACCGCCAACGGCGTGCGCTACTTCCACTCGCTCGGCGCCGCCGAGGTGCGCGCCGCCCCGGACGCCCGCCGAGACGAGCAGGGCGCCTACCGGGTCTGTGCCGCGGCGCGGTTGCTCGTGCTGCCCGGTGGCTCGCCGGCCCGGCTGCTGGCCGCGCTGACCGACACCGCGGTCGGGCGGGCCGTCACCGAGGTGTTGGCCAACGGGGGCGCGGTGAGCGGCGCCAGTGCCGGCGCGATGGTGCTCGGCGGTTGGACGATGCTTCCCGAGCGGGACCAAGCCGAGCTGGTGCCCGGGCTCGGCGTCGTGCCGTGGGCGGTGGTGGTGCCGCACTTCCGACGCGGGTCGAGCCGGATGGCCCAGCTGCGCGAGGAGCTGCTCGACCGTGGCGTGGGCGAGGAGGTGACCGTGCTGGGACTGCCTGAGCAGTCCGGCCTGCTCATCGACGGCGCCGGGGTGGAGGCGCTCGGCTCGGACGGCACGCACCTGCTGCGGGTCGGCAGCGGGGCGAGCCTGGACCTGTCCCCGCTGTCCGCCACGACCTGGCCGCCGCCGGAGACGGGACAATAGGGCGCCGGCTGCCCACCGAGCAGTGACCCCGACCGGCCCACCGAGCAGTGACCCCGACCGGCCCACCGAGCAGCGAAGAGGCACCGTGACCGACAAGCCTGATGTCCCCGACGTCCTGGCGGCCCGTTACGCCTCCGCCGAGCTGGTCGCGCTGTGGGTGCCAGGCACCAAGGTCGTGCTGGAGCGCCAGCTGTGGCTGGCCGTCCTGCGCGCCCAGGCCGAGCTGGGTGTGGCCGTGCCGGCCGGTGCGGTGGCGGACTACCAGCGAGTGCTCGAGCAGGTCGACCTGGACTCCATCGCGGCCCGGGAGCGGGTCACCCGCCACGACGTCAAGGCCCGCATCGAGGAGTTCAACGCCCTGGCCGGGCACGAGCTGGTGCACCTGGGCATGACATCCCGGGACCTCACCGAGAACGTCGAGCAGCTGCAGGTGCGCCGCTCGCTGGAGCTGGTCCGGGTCCGGGTCGTCGCCGCGCTGGCCCAGCTGGCCCAGCTCGCCGTGCAGCACACCGACACCGTCCTGACGGGCCGGTCGCACAACGTCGCCGCGCAGGCCACCACGCTGGGCAAGCGCTTCGCCAGCGCCGCCGACGAGCTGCTGGTGGCCCACGCCCGGCTGGCCGAGCTCATCGAGCGCTACCCGCTGCGTGGCATCAAGGGCCCGGTCGGGACAGCCCAGGACATGCTCGACCTGCTCGACGGGGACTCGCAGCGGCTGGCCGACCTGGAGGCGCGGGTCGCCGAGCACCTCGGCTTCTCCCGGGTGCTGACCAGTGTCGGGCAGGTCTACCCCCGCTCACTCGACCACGACGTGCTCTCCGCCCTGGTGCAGCTGGGTGCCGGGCCGTCCTCGCTGGCCACCACGATCCGGCTGATGGCCGGCCAGGAGCTGGTCACCGAGGGCTTCAAGCCCGGCCAGGTCGGCTCCTCGGCGATGCCGCACAAGATGAACACCCGCTCGTGCGAGCGGGTCAACGGGCTGATGGTGGTGCTGCGCGGCTACGCCGGGATGGCCGCAGAGCTGGCCGGGTCGCAGTGGAACGAGGGCGACGTGTTCTGCTCGGTGGTCCGCCGGGTCGCGCTGCCGGACGCCTTCTTCGCTCTCGACGGGTTGCTGCAGACCTTCCTGACCGTGTTGGAGGAGTTTGGTGCCTACCCCGCCGTCATCGCACGGGAGCTCGAGCGCTACCTGCCCTTCCTGGCCACGACGAAGGTGCTCATGGCCGCGGTCAAGCGCGGGGTCGGGCGGGAGACCGCGCACG
>JAJZTN010000091.1 GCA_021848885.1 Actinomycetes bacterium | reverse complement strand
AGCGATCGGACCCGAAGAAGGAGCAGCCATGGTTGTGGTGATGAGCCCGCAGGCCACCGAGACCGACATCACCGCCGTCGTCGAACGGGTGGCCACCGCCGGGGGCGAGGCCTTCGTCAGCCGCGGGGTGAGCCGCACCATCATCGGCCTGATCGGGGACATCGAGCAGTTCCACGCGCTCAACCTGCGCGCCATGTCGGGGGTCAGCGACGTCATGCGGGTCTCCACGCCGTTCAAGCTGGTCAGCCGCACCAACCACCCGCAGCGCTCGACGATCCGCGTCGGGGGCGCGGCCATCGGCCCGGACACCTTCACGCTGGTGGCCGGGCCCTGCGCGGTGGAGTCACGCGAGCAGACCATCGAGGCGGCCCAGATGGCGCGCTCGGCGGGGGCGACGCTGCTGCGCGGGGGTGCCTTCAAGCCGCGCACCTCGCCGTACGCCTTCCAGGGCCTGGGCGAGAAGGGGCTGGCCATCCTGGCCGAGGCCCGCGAGGTGACCGGGCTGCCCGTGGTGACCGAGGTGATGGACGCCGCCGACGTGCGGCTGGTGGCCTCCTACGCCGACATGCTGCAGGTTGGCACCCGCAACATGCAGAACTTCGCCTTGCTGCAGGCCGTCGGCCAGGCCGGCAAGCCGGTGCTGCTCAAGCGCGGCATGACGGCCACCATCGAGGAGTGGCTGATGGCCGCCGAGTACGTCGCCCAGCGCGGCAACCTCGACATCGTGCTGTGCGAGCGCGGCATCCGCACCTTCGAGCGGTCCTACCGCAACACGCTGGACATCTCGGCCGTCCCGGTGGTCCAGGGGCTCTCCCACCTGCCGGTCATGATCGACCCGTCGCACTCCGGGGGGCGCAAGGACCTCGTCGTGCCGCTGTCGCGCGCGGCGATCGCCGTGGGGGCCGACGGCATCCTCGTGGACGTGCACCCGCACCCGGAGGAGGCGCTGGTCGACGGGCCGCAGGCACTGGTCGACGGTGACCTGCGGGCGCTGGCCGCGATGGTCCGCCAGCTGCCGCCGATGCTCGGCCGGCAGGGCCCGGGCTGAGCCGGGCTCAGCCGGCCAGCAGGGCGCCCAGGACCTCCCCGGCGCGGGCCACTCCGGCGTCGTCGACGTCGAGGTGGGTGACCAGCCGGGCCTTGCGCCCGGCGAGCACCGAGACCCGCACCCCCTGCTCGGCCGCGAGCCGGGCCAGTGTCGGGGCGTCCAGCCGGTGCCCGCTCAGGTCGAGCACGACGATGTTGGTGGCCACCGCGGCCGGGTCCAGCAGACCCGGGGCCGCACCGGCGAGCACCTCGGCCAGCGACCTGGCCCGGGCATGGTCCTCAGCCAGGCGCGCCACATGGTGGCGCAGGGCATGAAGCCCCGCGGCGGCGAGCACCCCGGCCTGGCGCATCCCGCCGCCCAGCCGCTTGCGCCACACCCGGGCCTCGGCCACCCGCGAGGCGGAGGTGGCCAGCACCGATCCGACCGGTGCGCCCAGTCCCTTGGACAGGCACACCGAGACGGTGTCGAACAGCCGGCCGTAGTCGGCAAGGGCCACCCCGGAGGCCACGTGGGCGTTGAACAGCCGCGCACCGTCCAGGTGCAGGCGCAGGCCGCGCTCGTCGGCGAGCTCGCGCAACCGACGCAGCTGCTCGATCGGCACCACGGTGCCCCCGCCGAAGTTGTGGGTGTTCTCCACGGCCAGCGCCGCGGTGGAGACCAGGTAGGGCCCCGCATCGGGGCGGGCCAGCGCGATGGCGGCCTCGGCGTCCAGCCGCCCGCCCGGGGCGGACCAGGTGCGGGTGGTGATCCCGGCCAGCACCGCAGCGGCCCCCAGCTCGGCGCGCACGACATGCGCGGCGTCGTCGCACAGCAGCTCCTGGCCCGGCGGCACGAGCAGGCGCAGGCCGAGCTGGTTGGCCATCGTGCCCGAGGGGGCGAACACCGCGGACTCGTGGCCGAGCAGCTCGGCGACGCGCGCCTCCAGCTCGCGCACCGTCGGGTCCTCGCCGTACACGTCGTCACCGACCTCGGCGGCGGCCATCGCCGCGCGCATGGCCGCGGTGGGGCGGGTGACGGTGTCGCTGCGCAGGTCGACCGGTCGGCTCATCACTGCGCCAGCATCTCAGCGACCAGGAACGCCAGCTCGAGGGACTGCTGGTGGTTCAGCCGCGGGTCGCAGGCTGTCTCGTAGCGGGTCGCCAGGTCGGCATCGCTGATCATCCCCGCCCCGCCGAGGCACTCGGTGACGTCGTCGCCGGTGAGCTCGACATGCACACCACCCGGGTGCGTGCCGACCGCGCGGTGCGCCTCGAAGAAGCCGCGCACCTCGTCGACGACGTCGTCGAAGCGGCGGGTCTTGTAGCCGCTGGGCGCCTCGATGGTGTTGCCGTGCATCGGGTCGCACACCCAGACCGGGCGCAGCCCGGCGGCGTGCACCTTCTCCAGCAGCGGCGGCAGCACCTCACGGACCCGCCCGGCCCCCATCCGGGTGATGAAGGTCAGCCGGCCGGGCTGGCGCTGCGGGTCGATCCGCTCGGCCAGCGCGAGGGCATCCTCGGCGCTCGTGCCGGGACCGAGCTTGACCCCGACCGGGTTGCGGATCGCCGCCGCGAAGGCCACATGCGCCCCGTCAAGCGCCCGGGTCCGCTCCCCGACCCAGAGGAAATGCGCGGAGACGTCGTACGGCGTGCCGGTGCGCGAGTCGATGCGGGTCAGGGCCTGCTCGTAGTCCAGCAGCAGGGCCTCGTGCGAGGAGTACAGGTCGACCGTGCGGAACTCCTCGGGGTCGGCCCCGGCGGCCTGCATGAAGGCCAGCGCCCGCTCGATGTCACGCGCCATCAGCTCGTAGCGCTGGTGCGCCCCGGAGTCGCGCAGGAAGCCCTTGTTCCACTCGTGCACCTGGCGCAGGTCCGCGAAACCCCCCTGGGTGAAGGCCCGCACCAGGTTCAGGGTGGCCGCGCTGTGGTGGTAGACCTCCAGCAGCCGGCGCGGGTCGGGCCGGCGGGCCTCGGGGGTGAAGGCTAGGTCGTTCACCGCATCCCCGCGGTAGGCGGGCAGGCTCACCCCGTCGCGGGTCTCCTCCGCACGCGAGCGCGGCTTGGCGTACTGACCCGCCAGCCTGCCCAGCTTCACCACGGGCATCGACGCGCCGTAGGTGAGCACGACCGCCATCTGCAGGATGGTCTTGATGCGGTTGCGGATCCCGTCGGCGGTGTTGGCCAGGAAGGTCTCGGCGCAGTCCCCGCCCTGCAGCAGGAAGGCCCGCCCCTCGGCGACCTCGGCCAGCTTCGCGGTGAGGTTGTCACACTCCCCGGCGAAGACCAGCGGCGGCAGCGCCCGCAGCGCGGCGGTCGTGGCCGCCAGGGCCGCCTCGTCGGCCCAGTCCGGCTGCTGCGCAGCCACCAGCCCGGCCCAGGTGGGCTGCACCCCGGCGGCCAGGGCGTCGACCCGCACCGGGCGGGCCGGGTCGGTGGAGGCCGGGGGGGCGGTGGGGGGGCTGGACGGGCGGGTCAGGCTCACGGGTGCAGGGTAGGCGGACCGGCCCGCGCGGCGGTCACTAGGGTGGGGCTGAACCGGGCGGCCCACCGTCCAGCCCCTAGCGTCGCGCCGTCCCGCCGGTGGTCGTCGGCGCGCCCGTCTCGCCGAAGGAAGAGACCATGCCGGTCCGCAAAGTCGCCATGCTCACCGCCGGGGGTCTTGCCCCGTGCCTGTCCTCCGCTGTCGGCGGGCTCATCGAGCGCTACACCGAGATTGCTCCGGACGTCGAGATCATCGCCTACACCGACGGCTACACCGGTCTGCTCACCGGCACCTCGGTGACGATCACCGCGCAGGCACGGGCCGGCGCCCACCTGCTGCACCGCTTCGGCGGCTCCCCGATCGGCAACAGCCGGGTCAAGCTGACCAACGTCGCCGACTGCGTGCGGCGCGGCCTGGTGACCGAGGGCCAGAACCCGCTGCACGTGGCCGCCGAGCAGCTGACCCGCGACGGGGTCGACGTTCTGCACACCATCGGCGGGGATGACACCAACACCACCGCGGCGGACCTGGCCGCCTACCTGCACGAGAACGGCCACGAGCTCACCGTCGTGGGGCTGCCCAAGACCATCGACAACGACGTGGTCCCGGTGCGCCAGAGCCTGGGCGCCTGGACGGCGGCCGAGCAGGGCGCGCTGTTCGCCCGCAACATCATCTCCGAGCACAGCTCCAACCCGCGGATGCTCATCGTGCACGAGGTGATGGGACGCAACTGCGGCTGGCTCACCGGCGCGACCGCGCGGGCCTACCGGGCCTGGCTGGACACCCAGGAGTGGAGCCCGGCGGTCGGGCTGGACCGGCGTACCTGGGAGGTGCACGGGGTGTTCGTGCCCGAGCTGGGCTTCGACATCGAGGCCGAGGCGACCCGGCTGCGCGCGGTGATGGACGAGATCGGCTGCGTCAACCTCTTCGTGAGCGAGGGCGCGGGGGTGCCGACCATCGTCGAGGAGATGATCTCGCGCGGTGAGCAGCCCCAACGTGACCCCTTCGGCCACGTCAAGCTCGACACGATCAACCCGGGTGCCTGGTTCGCCAAGCAGTTCGCCAAGCGGCTGGGGGCAGCGAAGACGATGGTGCAGAAGAGCGGCTACTTCTCCCGCTCGGCGGCAGCCAACGTCGAGGACCTGAGGCTGATCAAGAGCTGCACCGACTACGCCGTGGAGTGCGCGCTTCGCGGCGAGTCCGGGCTGGTCGGCCACGACGAGGAGCGCGGCGGGCGGCTGCGGGCGATCGAGTTCGACCGGGTCAAGGGCGGCAAGCCGTTCGACGTGACCAGCCCGTGGTTCGTCCAGCTGCTCGCCGATATCGGTCAGCCGCTGGGCGCCGCAGTCAGCGTCGAGCACTGAGACGAGGGCGAGCATGACGTTCTCGATCGTGGGCCGCTCCGACACCGGGGACGCCTGGGGTGTGGCGGTGGCCTCGAAGTTCCTCGCCGTCGGCTCGGCCGTGCCGGCCGGTGCCGCCGGTGCCGGGGCGCTGGCCACCCAGGCGATGGCCAACCTGTCCTACCGCGGCGCCGGGCTGGCCCTGCTGGCCCAGGGGCGCCCGGCCGAGCAGGTCGTGGCGGCCCTGACCGAGGCCGACGCCGAGCGGGCGCACCGCCAGCTCGGCGTGGTGGACGCCAGGGGCGGCTCGGCCGGTTACACCGGGGCCAGCTGCTTCCCGTGGGCCGGGCACCGGGTCGGGGCGGGCTATGCCTGCCAGGGCAACATCCTCACCGGCCCCCAGGTGCTCGAGGCGGTGGAGCGCACCTGGCTGGACGGGGCGGGACTGGCACTGCCACACCGGCTCCTCGCGGCGTTGCAGGCCGGTGACGCGGCCGGCGGTGACCGGCGTGGCCGGCAGAGCGCGGCGCTGCTGGTGTTGCGGGCCGGGGCCGGCTACGGCGGGCTCTCCGACGTCGAGATGGACCTGCGGGTGGATGACCACCCGGACCCGTGCGCGGAGCTGGGCCGGCTGGTCGACCTGCACGACCTCTACTTCGGCACCCCCGAGGAGGCCAGCCTGCTCGAGCTGGAGGGCGAGCTGGCCGACGAGGTGCGCGAGCGGCTGGCCCGGCTCGGCTACGCCACCCTGCAGGACTGGGCCGGTGTGGAGAACTACGAGATGCGGATGGTCACCGGCCGGATCGACCCGCTGGTGCTGGGCAAGCTGCGCGAGGCGACGAGCTAGGACCCCCGGGCCCGGCGGTTCCGCACCGGGCCACCTGGGTGCGCCTGGGTGCGCCTGGGTGCGCCTCAGCGCGCCTCTATGCGACGGTCAGTGCGCCTCGACGGCGACCCGCAGGCCCAGCGCCACCAGCACCGTGCCGCTGGCCGCCTCCAGCCGACGGCGCACCACCGGCCGGGTGAACCAGCGCGAGGCCCGTCCGACCGCGAGGGTCAGCAGCAGGTACAGGACGGTCTCGACGCTGACCTGCAGCAGCCCCAGCCCCGCTGTCCAGGCCAGCACGGCGGAGTCGTGCGGCACGAACTGCGGATAGAAGGCGAAGGTGAACACCGCGGCCTTGGGGTTGGCGACCTGGACCAGCAGCCCCTCGGCGAAGGCGCCCCTGCGTCCGAACCGGACCGGCAGCACCGCCTCTGGTTGCGGGGTCCCGACCCAGGCGGCTCGCCAGGCGCGCAGCCCCAGCCACAGCAGCACCCCCGCCCCCAGCACGCGGAGCACGGCGTAGGCGGTGTGCGAGGCGGCCACCAGTGCGGCCAGGCCCCCGCCGGCGGCAAGCGCCCACAGGTACAGGCCGGTCTCCAGCCCGAGCACGACCGGCACGGTGGCGCGCGCACCGCGCAGCGCGGCCCTGCGCAGGATGAGCGCGACGGCCGGGCCCGGCACCGCGGCCATGAACAGCACCGCGATCAGGAAGCCCGGCACGACGTGGAGCAGATCCATGCCGCAAGGATGCCGGCCCGACCCGGCGCGGGCCAACGGTTATCGCGCCGGCAGGCCCGGGCGCCCGGTGTCGCTGCCGTCCGGGGGCGCCGCAGCGCTCACTCCGGCCGGTCCTCCCCCGGCTCGGCCTCGCCCCGCCGGTCCTCGCCCCGCTCGGCCAGCCGCCGCTTGACCGTCGAGGCGTACTCGTCGACATACTCCTGGCCCGACAGCGCGACCAGGGTGTACATGATCTCGTCGGTGATGGAGCGCAGCACCAGCCGGTCCCCCTCCATCCCCTCGTAGCGGGAGAAGTCCAGCGGCTTGCCGATCCGCACCCCGGGCCTGGCCATCCGCGGGCGCAGCCTGCCAGGAGGGACGACCTTGTCGGTGTCGACCATGGCCACCGGGATGACCGGTGCCTTGCCCTCCAGCGCGAGGCGGGCCACCCCGGTGCGGCCCCGGTAGAGCCGCCCGTCCGGGGAGCGGGTGCCCTCCGGGTAGATCCCGACCAGCTCCCCAGCCGCCAGCACCGACAGGCTGGCGCGCAGCGCCGGGTCGGCGGTGGGGCCACCGGAGCGGTCCAGCGGCAGCTGCCCGATCCCGCGGAAGAACGCCGCGGTGAACCACCCCTTCAGGCCCCGGCCGGTGAAGTAGTCCGACTTGGCCAGGAAGGTGATCTTGCGGTCAACCGTCAGCGGAAGGAAGACGGAGTCGGTCAGGGACAGGTGGTTGCTGGCCAGGATCGCCGGGCCGGACTTCGGCACGTTCTCGATCCCCTCGACCCACGGGTGGAACGCCAGGCGGGCCAGCGGTCCGACCACAACGAGCTTGAGGAACCAGTAGAACACCCTGTCTCCCCTCACTGACGTCGTACGACGTAACCACCCGGTGCGCCCAAACCCTAGGGGATGCCGGCCCGGGGGTCGGCGGGCTCGACCGGGCGGGCCCGGACCTCGGCGCCTGGCGCATCCGTTTCACCCACCCGGTGAACCCGTGCGACGATCGGCTCAGCGGTCGTCGCCGTCGACCGCCGCCGCCGCGACGATGAGCGCGCGGCCGCCGTCTCGCCGCGAGGAGCACGCCGTGCCGATCCTGCCCGGTGCCGAGCCGTTCCAGCACGACGGTGGCCCGATCGGCGCCCTGGTGCTGCACGGGTTCACCGGCTCACCCGGCGCGGTGCGACCGTGGGCGCAGTTCCTCGCCGACGCGGGGTTGAGCGTGCGGGCCCCGCGGCTGCCCGGGCACGGCACCGCCTGGCAGGACCTCAACCGGACCCGGTGGCAGGACTGGCTCGGCGAGGCCGAGCGAAGCCATGGCGAGCTGCGCGGGCGCTGCGACACCGTCGTGGTGATGGGTCTGTCGATGGGGGCCGCCCTGGCGCTGCGGCTGGCCCAGCTGCACCGCGACGTCGCAGGGATCGTGCTGGTCAACCCGTTCCTCGCGCTGCGCGGCTGGCAGAGCGCGGTGCTGCCCGTGCTGCGCTGGGTCGTCCCGTCCTTCCCCGGGGTGATCAACGACATCGCTCGGCAGGGCCAGGACGAGATCGGCTACACCCGGGTCCCGCTGCAGGCGTTGCACTCGGTGACCAGGCTGTGGGACCTGGTCGTGCCGGCCCTGCCGACCACCACCCAGCCCCTGCTGGTCTTCCGATCGGCCACCGACCATGTGCTGGGTCCCGACGGTGCTCGCCTGCTGCTCGACCGGGTGGGCTCGGCCGATGTCGAGGAGGTCGTCCTGGCCGACAGCTACCACGTCGCCACCCTGGACCACGACGCCCCGGTGATCTTCCAGCGCAGCCTCGAGCTGGCCCGGCGGGTCGCCGGGTCCGCCCAGCCCGCGGGCGGCTGAGGTGCCCGCCCCCACCGGGCGCGGCAACGGGCTTCCGGCGTCGTCGTGGACCCCGGTCGCCGACCTGGACCCGAGACTGGCCGACGCGATGCTCGAGGCGCTGCGCGAGGCGGGCATCGCCGCCTATGCGGCGCCCTCGTGCGGGGAGCAGGGCGCCTACCTCGAGGTGCGCCTTCCCTCCCGACCCGCCGACCGGCTCTTCGTCGACACCACGGCCAGCGCGGGGGCACGGGATGTGCTGTTGGCGCAGCTGCCCCGGCTGCAGGCCGCCCTTGACGAGCAGGCTAGGGCCGCCGCCCGGGCATCACCCGGCACGCCGGTGGACGAGCAGACCTGGGCCGAGCTGATCGCCGCCTTCGAGGGGTCCCCGGCCGAGTCCGGGCCGGTGCCCAGCTGGCCAGTGCTCGAGGACGTCGACGACGAGCCGGCTAGCCGAGGTGGCCGGGTGCTGCGCCCCGCCGCGCCCACCTCGTGGAGCGAGCTCGCCGGGGACCGTCACGACGACGCGAGCAGCCTCGGCGTGCCCGCCGAGGACCCCACCGACCACTACACGCCCCCCGAGCCCCCGCCGCTGCCCGAGGGCGACACGGTCTCCCGGCTGGCCTGGGTCGGGGTGGTGGGTGGCCCGGCGTTCCTGCTGCTGGCGCTGCTGTTGGGCTGGCAGCTTGACGTCTGGCAACCGGTCGCCGCGCTGCTGGCCTTCATCGCCGGATTCCTCACCCTGGTCGTCCGGATGCGCGACCGCCCCGCCGACGGTGACGGTCCCGACGACGGCGCCGTGGTCTGAGGCTGCCGGCTCAGACCAGACGCAACCGCGCCAGAACCGGCACGTGGTCGCTGGCCACGGCGTACGCCGGTGACGCGGCGGGCTGAGTCGGCACACCGGCCTCGAGCACCTCGACCCGGCCGGTGAGGAAGATGGCATCGATGCGCCGGGTGGGCGCCGCGGCCGGGAACGTCGGGCCGGTGGCCGCCGGTCCGGTGCTGGCGCGGGCGACCAGGTCGCAGGAGTCCTGCAGGCCCGCCGCGGCAAGCCCCTGCCAGGTCGGCCCGCCGGCCGGCTCGTTGACGTCGGCGCCGAGCATGACGACGTCGGGGCGATGCTCGGTGCGCAACCGGTCCAGGTGCCCGGCGATCTCGAGGAGGTGGCCGGCGCGTTCCTCGGCGTCCAGGCTCAAGTGCGCGCTCAGCGCCAGTAGTCGCCGGTTGCCGTAGCGGGTCACGGTGACGGCCAGCGCCCGGCGGTGGCGCCCGCGGTGCGGGGTCAGGGCGATCACGGAGGTGGCCTCGACGTCGAGCCGAAGCCCCGCCAGCACGGCGACCCCGCCGGCGTCCCCGCCCCCGGCGGCGTAGAACAGCCCGGCCCGCCGGCTCCAACCGGCCAGCCTGGAGCGCCAGCGCAGGAAGCGTGGCGTCTCCTGCAGCAGGGCGACATCGGCGCCAAGATGGGCGACCACGCTCGCCGAGGCGCTCGGGCTGTCCCGCAGCGAGCGCAGGTTGTAGCTCACCACGACGATCTCGGAAGGTGCCACGGCCACGGCCGGGCAGGCTACTGGAAGAGCTTGACCAGGACCGGCTCGCCCGGGCTGGGCACCGCCGCACCACCAACTCCCCCGGCGATCGGGCGGGACCCCTCGAACGTGGCCACGTGGTAGTTCGCCCCGGCCTGAGAGATCTTGAACACCCCGAAGGCCACGCACCAGAGCTGGGCGTTGCGGCCGTGCCCGTGCGGGCCGTCGTTGAGGCATATCGGGGTGACGAACTGGCAGCCGATCACATCGACGTTGGTGCAGACCTGCCCGGCCACCTGCACCCGCACGGGGCCGGCGTGGTCACCAGGCAGGGTGTCGAACCACGCGCCCTGCGTGCCGGCGGAATTGACGATCGTCGTGGGCGCCGCCGGGTCGGCGGCCAGGCCCTTGAAGCTGCTGTCCTTGATGTCACAGGTGGACACCTGCGGTCCGTGCAGCTCGTAGGCCTGGCCGATCGCGGCACCGTTGGTCACCCAGGTGCCGCCGGTGCCCTTGACGAGCAGGTCCGGCTGGGTGCCGCTGGACTTGCCGTCCTTACCGTCCTTGCCGTTGCTGCCCTCGGTGCCGTCGCTGCCGTGCTTGCCCCCGCTGGCCGGCGCGTTCCCGCCGCCGATGCCGTTGCCGTTTCCGTCACCGGGCGGCAGCTGGTCGAAGGCGCAGACCAGGAAGGGTCCCGAGCCTGCGATGAGCGGCTCCACCCGGGCGGCGGCCACCGTGCGGGCGGTCGTGGAGCTGACACCGAAGATCCCGCCGAAGAAGGTCTGCACCGCGCGCCCGGCCTGCACCCGGACACCCACGGCCTGCTGGCTCGGGTCCGTCCACGTCGTCCAGTCGCTGCACGCCGCGATGGAGCCGCCGTTGGCGTCGACCACGGTGCAGGAGTACAGCCCCGCCGCCACGGCGGAGGGCCCAGAGCTGCCGCCGTTGTCCGCCACGGTCTGCGCCGCGAGGGTGGCCACCTGCTCGGCGTCGGCCGGGTCCGGTCCGGAGGACTGGAAGAGGGCGTCGTTGAGCTTCTGGGTGGCGGCCAGGGACGCGGCGTCGGCGGCGTTCTGCATCTGCCGACGGTTCGCGTAGGCGACGCCGAGGTCGACCACGATCGAGGCCAGCCCGACGAGCACCACCATGAGCAGGGCGAAGTAGACGGCGATCACCCCGTCGTCCCCGCGCGGGTTCCCCGCCGTGACCATGTGCCGCCGCCTGCGCATGTCGCCCCCCTCGGGCCTGACCGTGCGGGTCCGGACCGGCCTGCCGGCCGGCTTGACGTCGTGTGCGCCCGTGCGATCGGTGCCGTTCACTGCGGCAGCCCCACGACGAGCATCGCTGAGCGACCACTGATCGTCGTG
>JAJZTN010000090.1 GCA_021848885.1 Actinomycetes bacterium | reverse complement strand
AGTGCCGGCCGCGGCTGCAGAGTCGGCGCTGCCCCCCGGGGCCAGCAGGGTGGGGCCACTCACGCCGCGTCCTCCCGCTCGAGCTCGGGGGTGTAGCGGCGCTGCAGTGCCGCGGTGTTGCACGAGACCCGGTGCGCGAGCGCGCGCTGCCCCTGGGCCACCAGGGCGGGCTGACCGGCCCAGGCGGCCAGCGCGGCGTCGACCAGGGCCCGGCCGAAGGAGAAGGTCAGCGGCCAGGGTGTCGACAGCTCCTGCATCGCGGCCAGGTTGGCTGTCGCCTGGGCGGCCGGCTGCCCTCCGGACAGGAAGGCGATCCCGGCCACCTCCGCCGGCACCGTCGCGGTGAGCACGTCGACGGTCTCGCGGGCCACCTGCTCGGGGTCGGCGTACTGCCCACTGTCGATTCCGGGCACCACCATGTTGGGCTTGAGCACGACACCGTCGAGGTCGACGTCGAGGTCGACCAGGTCGCTGACCACCTGCAGCAGCGCGGCCGAGCTCACCCAGGCGCAGCGGCTGATCGAGTGGGTGCCGGTCATGAGCACCTCGGGCTCCACGATCGGCACCAGGCCCTCGTCCTGGCACAGCCGGGCGTAACGGGCCAGGGCATGGCCGTTGGCGCGCAGCGCCGCGGTGGAGGGGGTGCCCGGCCCGATCCGGATCACCGCCCGCCACTTGGCGAAGGCGGCGCCGGCGTCGGCGTAGTGAGCCAACCGGGCGCGCAACCCGTCCAGGCCCTCGGTGACCGTCTCGGTTGAGCCGCGACGCAGCGGTGCTGTGCCGGTGTCGACCTTGATGCCGGGCAGCAGGCCCAGCTCGCGCATCGCCTGGGGGAACGGCGCGCCGGCACTGACGCGCTGGTGGAAGGTCTCGTCGCAGAGGATCACCCCGCTGATCCCCTCGGCCAGCCCGGGCGTGCTGACCAGCAGCTCACGGTAGGCCCGCCGGTTCTCCTCGCTGGCGGCCACCCCCGCCGCCTCCAGCCGGGCCGACATCGTGGAGATGCTCTCGTCGGCGGCCAGGATTCCCTTGCCCGGGGCCACCATGGCCGCTGCGGTCGCGCTGAGCTGAGTCATCGGTGTCACGCTCCTCGGTTCTGGTCCGGGCGGGGCTGCCCGCGGTAGTCGATGGCGCTGTAGGTGCCCAGCCGGGCCAGCTGGTGCTCGCTGTGCACGAAGCGGACCGTGCCGCTGCGTGAGCGCATCACCAGCGACTCGGTGGCGGCGGTGTGCGCGCCGTAGCGCACCCCGCGCAGCAGCTCCCCGTCGGTTATCCCGGTGGCGACCAGGAAGGCCTCGTCACCGCGGACCAGGTCGTCGGTGAGCAGCACGCGGCGCGGGTCCAGCCCGGCCTCGACGGCGCGGCGCGTCTCGGTGTCGTCGCGCGGCTTGAGCACACCCTGGATCACCCCGCCGAGGCACTTCACGGCGCAGGCGGCGATGATCCCTTCGGGGGTCCCGCCGACGCCGAGCAGCAGGTCGACACCGGTGCCTTCGCGTACCGCCATGATCGCTCCGGCGACGTCGCCGTCGGTGATGAACTTGATCCGGGCACCGGTGGAGCGGACCCGGCGCGCCAGCTCGTCATGACGAGGTCGGTCCAGCACGCACACGGTGACGTCCTCGGGGTCCCCGCCCTTGGCCTTGGCGACGACCCGGACGTTGTCCTCGACGGGGGCCAGGATGTCCACCGCACCGGCGGCGGCCGGGCCGGTGACGAGCTTGTCCATGTAGAAGACGGCCGAGGGGTCCAGCATCGTCCCGCGCGGGGAGACGGCCAGCACCGACAGGGCGTTGCCCATCGCCTTGGCCGTCAACGTCGTCCCGTCGATCGGGTCGACCGCCACGTCGTACTCGGCGCCCTGCCCATCGCCTACGACCTCGCCGTTGTAGAGCATCGGGGCGTTGTCCTTCTCGCCCTCGCCGATAACGATCGTGCCCCGCATGGGCACGGTGGCGATCATGACCCGCATCGCGTCGACCGCGGCGGCGTCGGCCCCGTTCTTGTCCCCGCGCCCCACCCAGCGGCCCGCGGCGATCGCGGCGGCCTCGGTGACGCGCAGCAGGTCCAGGCCGAGGTTGCGGTCAGGCTTGGGTCGCCTCGGCTCGGGCTCGTCGCTGCTGGTCTGACTCACTGGCTCCCCCGGGGCGTCGGGACGTGTCGCGGCATGGTGGGCAGCGGCGCTGCGCGTGCCTGGACGCTAGGAGCCGGCGAGCCCGGCTACCTCCCCCTAGCGGATGAACCGCCGGGGGAGCCGCCCGATGGGCCACCGACCCGGGGCCGTCGCCAGCGCTCCCCGATGGTCGGCCGCCCGTCGAGCAGGTGCTCGACGAGCAGCAGCGTGCTCGGCGTCGCCACCCGCGCGGTGACCGCGTGCCAGGGGCGGCGCAGCGGCGTGCCGGGGGTGGGCAGCTCGACCAGCTCGCCAGCCTCCAGCCGGGCCCGCACCGCGCTGCGCGAGGCCAGGGTCACCCCCAGCCCGGCGACCGCCCCGGCGATCACCGCGCCGTTGGAGCCCAGGGTCAGCCGCGGTGGGTCAAGCTGCATGGCGGCCAGCATCGCCTCGCAGGCGACCCGGGTGCCCGAGCCGGGCTCGCGCATCAGCCAGGTGGCCCGCCCGGGCTGGTGCCTCTCGGCCAGGCGCGGGCTGGCCACCACGACGAGCTCGTTGCGCAGCACCGCCTGCACCCGCACCCCGTCCAGCCCGTCCGGTGGGCGTCCGCCGATGGCCAGGTCGGCCTCGTGAGACTCGAGCTGGGCCCAGACCTGGTCGTTGGTTGTCACCTCGACGGCCAGCTCGACGCGGGGGTGGGCGGCCCGGAAGGAGGCCAGCACCCCGGGGACCAGGTGCTCCCCGGCGGTGGTGACCGTGACCAGGCGCACCCTGCCCGACTCCGGGTCGAGGTTGCCGCGGGCCGCCGAGAGTGCTTCGGCGTGCAGGCCGAGGATGCGTCGGGCGTAACCGGCGTACGCCGTGCCGGGCCCGGTCAGGCGCAGTCCCCGCCCCTCCCGCTCCACCAGGGGCACCCCGATCTCGCGGGCCAGGGCCGACAGCGCGGCCGAGACAGCCGACTCGGTCACGAAGAGGCGTTCGGCTGCGGCCCGCACCGAGCCGGTCTCGGCCAGGGTGACCAGGGCGCGCAGCCGGGCCGTGGTGGTCATGGGGTGGGGTGTGTCCTCAGTGGCCGGCGTTGTCGTCAGTTAACCATCTACTCAAGAGTCCAACGAAATACATGATGGATCAGGAGGGGGTCTGCGGTCCATGCTGCACGGCGTACCGCCACGAGCGAGGAGGACGCATGTCGCAGCGTTGGGGCGCCGGGGTCATCCCGTACGCCGAGATGGGCTACTGGCAGCCGGACTACCAGCCGAAGGACACCGACGTGCTGGCCGCCTTCCGGATCACGCCGCAGCCCGGGGTGCCGCCGGAGGAGGCCGGTGCCGCGGTGGCCGGGGAGTCCTCCACGGCCACCTGGACGGTGGTCTGGACCGACCGGCTGAGCGCCTACGAGCACTACCAGGCCAAGTGCTACCGGGTCGAGCCGGTTCCCGGCGCCGAGGGGCAGTTCATCGCCTACATCGCCTATGACCTCGACCTCTTCGAGGAGGGCTCCATCGCGAACCTGACCTCCTCGATCATCGGCAACGTCTTCGGGTTCAAGGCGCTGCGGGCGCTGCGGCTGGAGGACATGCGCATCCCGACGCACTACGTGAAGACCTTCCAGGGCCCCGCGCACGGCATCGTGATGGAGCGGGAGTACCTCAACGTCTACGGCCGGCCGCTGCTCGGTGCCACCGTCAAGCCCAAGCTGGGGCTGTCGGCGCGCAACTACGGGCGGGTGGTCTACGAGGCGCTGCGCGGCGGGCTGGACTTCACCAAGGACGACGAGAACATCAACTCCCAGCCGTTCATGCGCTGGCGGGACCGGTTCCTGTTCTGCATGGAGGGGGTCAACAAGGCCCAGGCCGAGACCGGCGAAATCAAGGGCCACTACCTCAACGTCACCGCTGGGACGATGGAGGCGATGTACGAGCGGGCCGAGCTGGCCCGCGAGCTGGGCAGCATCATCGTCATGATCGACCTGACCATCGGCTACACCGCGATCCAGTCGATGGCCGCCTGGGCCCGGCGCAACGGGGTGCTGCTGCACCTGCACCGAGCCGGGCACAGCACCTACACCCGGCAGAAGAACCACGGGGTGTCCTTCCGGGTGATCAGCAAGTGGATGCGGCTGGCCGGGGTCGACCACATCCACGCGGGCACCGTGGTGGGCAAGCTCGAGGGCGACCCGAACTCGGTGGCCGGCTTCTACGACACCCTGCGGCTGGACAAGATCGGCGCCGACCCGGTCAAGGGGCTCTACTTCGACCAGGACTGGGCGAGCATGCCAGGGGTCATGCCGGTGGCCTCCGGCGGGATCCACGCCGGGCAGATGCACCAGCTGCTGCACCACCTGGGCGAGGACGTCGTACTGCAGTTCGGTGGCGGCACCATCGGGCACCCGATGGGCATCGCCGCCGGCGCCCGGGCCAACCGGGTCGCGCTGCAGGCCATGATCAAGGCCCGCAACGAGGGCCGGGACTACCTGGCCGAGGGGCCGGACATCCTGCGAGCGGCCGCCAAGCACTCCCGCGAGCTCGAGGTCGCCCTGAGCACATGGGGCGAGGTCTCCTTCACCTACGAGTCCACCGACACCCCTGACGTCGTCGCGACGCCGACGATGGTCTGAGCAGGAGCGAGGCACATGCGCATCACCCAGGGCACCTTCTCCCACCTGCCCGATCTGAGCGACGAGGAGATCGCACAACAGGTGCAGTACGCGTTGGGCAACGGCTGGCCGCTGTCCATCGAGTTCACCGACGACCCGCACCCGCGCAACAACTACTGGGATATGTGGGGGCTGCCGATGTTCGACCTCGCCGACGCCGCCGGGGTGCTCTACGAGCTCAACCAGTGCCGCGCGGCCTACCCGGACCGCTACATCCGGATCAACGCCTACGACGCCAGCCTTGGCCGGCAGACCACCGCACTGTCCTTCATCGTCAACCGCCCGGCCGAGGAGCCCGGTTTCCGGCTGGACCGTCTGCCGGGGCCGGACCGACGGGTGCAGTACGTCGCCCACGGCTACGCCAGCGACCGCCCGGCCGGGCAGCGCTACACCTCCCCCGGGTGAGGTGAGCGACGGTGAGCGAGCCGGACCAGCAGCTGCTGCCCGACGACGCCGTGGTCGACCTGGGGGCGGAGCGGGCCGAGTCGGGCATCGAGGAGGTCCTCGCCGCCCTGGACCGTGACCTCGTCGGGCTGCGTCCGGTCAAGACCAGGATCGCCGAGATCGCGGCGCTGCTGCTGGTGGACCGGGTGCGCACCCGCTTCGGGTTGAGCACCTCCCGGCCCAACCTGCACATGTGCTTCACCGGCAGCCCGGGCACGGGCAAGACCACGGTGGCGCTGCGGATGGCCGAGCTGCTCAAGCGGCTCGACTACCTCAAGCGCGGACATCTCGTCGCGGTGACACGAGACGACCTGGTCGGGCAGTACGTCGGGCACACCGCGCCGAAGACCAAGGAGGTGCTCAAGCGCGCGATGGGCGGCGTGCTCTTCATCGACGAGGCCTACTACCTCTACCGGGCCGAGAACGAGCGGGACTACGGCCAGGAGGCCATCGAGATCCTGCTGCAGGTGATGGAGAACCAGCGGGAGGACCTCGTCGTCATCCTGGCCGGTTACAAGGACCGGATGGACAGCTTCTTCTCCTCCAACCCTGGCATGGCCTCCCGGATCGCCCACCACATCGACTTCCCGGACTACTCGCTGAGCGAGCTGGAGGCGATCGGGGAGCTCATGCTGGCCCAGGAGGGCTACCGGTTCACCCCGCAGGCGCAGCAGACCTTCCGGGACTACCTCAAGCGGCGGCGGGACCAGCCGCGCTTCGCCAACGCCCGCAGCGTGCGCAACGCGCTGGAGCGGGCCCGGCTGCGCCACGCCAACCGGCTGGTCAGCATGAGCGGGGTGGGGCTGGGCAAGGACGACCTGATGCGCCTGGAGCCGGAGGACTTCCTGGCCAGCCGGGTCTTCGCCGACCCGACGGGGGCCGACGCCGACCCGACGGGGGCCGACCCGAGCTGAGCGCCGTCACCGGGCGCTGGGCAGGGCGGAGGAGTGCCCGGGGTGAACGCTGGCCCCGGGCCGGACGAGTGCGGCGGCGTTGTTCACCGCGGTGGCGGCCTCGCCGAAGCCGACCGAGATGAGCCGCACCTTGCCGGGGTAGTCGACGATGTCACCGGCGGCGAAGACCCTCGAGAGGTTGGTGCGCATCTGGGTGTCGACCAGGATGCGCGCCTTGTTCAGCTCCAGCCCCCAACGCCGCAACGGACCCAGGTCGGCCACGAAACCGAGAGCGGCAACGATCGCCTGGACCTGCACATGCACCGGGCGGAGCTGCGCCTGGGCGTGGGCGTGGGCATCGGCCGGGGCATGGGCCTGGGCATCGGCCGGGGCATGGGCCTGGGCATCGGCATGGCCGAGCTCGACGCCGCTGACCCAGCCGTCACCGTGCACCCGCACCACCTCGTACGGCGTGAGCACCCGCACCGAGGAGGCGTGCAGCCGGCTGACGCTGCTCTCGTGCGCGCGGAAGTCGCAGCGGCGGTGCGCCAGGGTCACCGAGCGGACCAGCGGCTCCAGGGTCAGCGCCCAGTCGCATGCTGAGTCGCCACCGCCGACCACGAGCACGTCGCGGTCGGCCAGCTCCTGCGGCCTCGGCACGAAATACTGCAGCCCGCGCTGCTCGAAGTGCGCACCGGCCGGCAGCGGTCGGGGCGCGAAGCTGCCGATGCCACCGGTGATGACCACAGCCCGGGCCCGCACGCTCGACCCGTCCTCGGTGCCGACCTCCACCCCGTCCTGGTCGACGGTGAGCGTCTCGGCCCGGGTGCCCAGCAGGTAGCGCGGCCCGAAGGTGTCGGCCTGGGCGAGCAGACCGGCGACGAGGTCGCGCCCGGTGACGGAGGGGAACCCCGCCACGTCGTAGATGACCTTCTCGGGATACATCGCGGTGATCTGCCCACCCGGTTCCGGCAGGGCGTCGAGCACGGCCACCGACATGTCGCGGAAACCGGCGTAGTAGGCGGCGTACAGCCCGGCCGGGCCCGCACCGATGACGAGCAGGTCAACCTCGACCCGCCCGGTTCCGGCAGGGTGTCGCGAGGTTGCGGCGGTGGGCACGCTGACCTCCCTCGCTCTGACCGAGCAGGACCTGCCCGTCACCGGGGCGGGGTCGCCAGTCAGGTGCCTGGGGCACGAGCGAGCGGGCAGATACCGCATGCTCAGCTCATCGGTCCGCCCGGGCCATCCCCCGTTCGGGGGGACGGTCGGGGGAGTCTGGCATCGTTGCCACGCGGCGGTCCGACGTGCCACCGGGACGCCGTATCGTCGTGGCGTGGAGGATCGGATCTTGCGCGTCGTCCTGGTGGACGACCACGAGATGGTGCTCGAGGGGCTCAAGGCCCTGCTCGGGCGCTTCGTGGGGCGGATCCGGGTGGTCGGGCAGGCCGGTGACGCGGAGTCCGCGGAGCGTCTCGTGGCCGCGCTGGACCCCGACATCGTGATGTCCGACGTGCGGCTGCGCGGCTCCTCCAGCGGGCTGGACCTGTGCCGCAAGCTGGTGGAGGCCGACCCGACCCGCCGGGTGGTGCTGCTCAGTGCCTACGACGACGAGCTCTACCTCTTCCAGGCCATGCGGGCCGGGGCGGCCGGCTACCTGTTGAAGTGGATCGACGGGGAGGAGCTGGTGCGCCAGCTGGAGCGGGCCGCGGCCGGAGAGACCGTCGTGGATCCGGGGATGGCCGGGCGTGCGGTGGCCTCGGCGGCCAGGCTGCAGGCCGGGGAGTTCTGGCCGGGTGCCAGCCGCGGGCTGAGCCAGCGGGAGAGCGAGGTGCTCGCGCTGCTGGTCGCCGGGCTGTCCAACCGGGCCATCGCGGCCAAGCTGGTGCTCGGCGAGGAGACGATCAAGAGTCACGTGCGCTCCATCTTCCGCAAGCTCGACGTCGGTGACCGCTCCGGCGCGGTCGCTGTGGCGCTGCGCGAGGGGATCTTCCAGTGACCAGCCCTGGGCTGGGCCTGGCCGACCCCGCCCGCGAGAACGCACTGCTCGTGGCGATCATCGAGGCCATATCCACCGGGGTCGAGCTGGGACCGCTGGCGGCGAAGGTGGCCCGGCTTATCGTCGAGGCGACGGCTACCGACGTGTGCTTCGTGCACCTCTTCGACGAGGTCACGGGGATGCTCACCCTGGCCGGGGCCACACCGCCGTTCGAGGACCAGGTGGGCCGGGTCCAGCTGCCGCTCGGCGGGGGGATCACCGGTTGGGTCGCCAGCCACCATCGCCCGGTTGTCATCGTCGAGCACAAGGAGTCCGACCCGCGCTACCGCTACTTCCCGCAGCTGCGCGGACAGGACTACACCTCGATGGCCTCGGTGCCCATGGCGAGCGGGCCGAGCGGGCTGGTCGGGGTGCTCAACGTGCACACCCGAGCCCGGCGGGAGTTCGACGAGCACGACATCCGGCTGCTCACCAGCATCGGCAGCATCGTCGCGGGAGCGATGCACCAGGCTCACCTGATGCGCCAGCTCGAGGCGAGGCAACGCGCCGCGGAGCGCTTCGCCGAGCAGGTCATAGGCGCGCAGGAGGCCGAGCGGCGCCGGCTGGCCGGGGACATCCACGACGGCATCACCCAGCGGCTGTTCAGTCTGCGCTTCCACCTGGAGGCTGCCGTTGGTGCCGTGGCCGGCTCCCCGGAGTTCGCCGTCGAGCAGCTGGCCAGGGCCCACCAGCTGACCGACCTGGCTCTGCAGGAGGCACGCTCGGCCATCCACCACCTTCGCCCGCCGGTGCTGGACGACCTCGGGCTCGCCGACGGGCTTGCCAGCCTGGCCCGCACCATGACCTCGGTGGAGGTCAGTGTCGACGCCGACCCGTGCGAGCTTCCTGACCACGTGGGGATCGCGCTCTACCGCATCGCCCAGGAGGCGCTGCAGAACGTCGTCAAGCACGCCGAGACCGAGCGGGCCTGGCTCGAGCTGCGCGCCGACGAGCGGCAGGTGCTGTTGCGGGTGGTCGACAAGGGCCGCGGTTTCGATCGTGAGCAGGCGGCCCGGCTGGCCGCCGGGGCCAGCGGGTCCGACGCGGAAGGCGGCTACGGGATGCGAAGCATGGCCGAGCGGGCCGAGCTGGCGGGCGGCCAGCTCGAGGTGACCTCGCGCCCGCAAGGGGGCACCACGGTCACGGTGCGCATCCCCCGCTGAGCCGCCAGCGTCCAGCCCGCCCGGCCCGACCAGCCTGATCCGCGCTTAGGCTGCAGCGTGCCACCCGAGTCCCAGGGCCCCGCGGCCAGCCCCGGCCGGGACACGACCTCGGCGGTCGCGGCCAGCCCCGGCCGGGACACGACCTCGGCGGTCGCGGCCACCGTCGCCTCGTCGCTGCCGGTGTTCCTGGTCGGCTCGGTCGCCGTGCAGATCAGCGCCGAGCTGGACCTGCCGGCGGACCGGCTCGGCGCGGTGGTGGCGGTGTACTACCTCGGTGCGGCGCTGAGCTCGGCGCCCTTCGGGCGGTTCGCGGAGCGCTTCGGGGGGCTTCGCACCATGCGCTGGACCTGCGTGGTGAGCGCCGTACTGCTGCTGCTCATCGCGACCGTGGCCCGCTCAGCGACGTCCCTGGGGGTGCTCATGCTGGCGGCCGGGATCGTGGGTGCGGCGATGCAGCCTGGCTCCAACCTCTACCTGGCGCGCCGGGTGCCCCCCGGATGGCAGGGCAGGGCCTTCGGTGTCAAGCAGGCCGCGGTGCCCATCACCGCGCTGATCGGCGGGCTGGCCGTGCCCACGGTGGCGCTGACGGTGGGCTGGCGGTGGACCTTCGTGCTGGGCGCGGTGTGGGCGCTGGTCACGCTGGCGGCCCTGCCTCGACCGCAGGAGAGCCTCGCGCAGCGGCGGGCCCGCCGACCGGCCGTTCCCGCCCGGATCGAGATGGCACCGCTGCTGGTGCTCGCCTTGGCCTTCGCCCTGGGCATCTCGGCGGCAAGCGCGCTGGCGGCGTTCCTGGTCAGCGGGGTGGTGGCGGCCGGCCTGGGCAACGGCACCGCCGGGCTGCTCGCCGCACTGGGCGGGGCGGCTGCGGCGGCCAGCCGGATCGTCACCGGGGTGCGCGCGGACCGACGCGGGCGCCGACACCTACCGGTGGTCGCCGGCATGCTCGCGCTCGGCGCAGTGGGCTATCTCGGCCTGGCGCTGGATGCCCGCACCGGGCTGCACCTGCTGCTGGTGCCCGCGGTGCTGCTCAGCTACGCCGCCGGGTGGGGGTGGAACGGGTTGTTCAACTTCGCCGTGGTGCGCACCCACGAGGGCGCACCAGCCCGTGCCACCGGCATCGTGCAGACCGGCGGCCGGGTCGGTGGTGTGGTCGGACCGGCGGTCTTCGGGTTCGTCGTCGCGCACGGCACCTACTCGCTGGCCTGGCTGCTCACCGCCCTCGTCACGCTGGCTTCGGCTCTGGTCATGCTGGTGGGTCGGCGGATGCTGGTGGCGGCCCGTGGCGCGGCACCCACGCGCTAGGCGCGGTACCCGTCGGAGGGCGGGTCGTCACCTCGGTGAACTCGCCGCCGGCGTGGTGGTGCGCCGGGTCGCCCCGCCCCGGGCCAGCCGCCCCCGGGCCAGCCGCCCCCGGGCCAGTCGCGGCCGGGCCAGCCGCGGACGCCGGCGCCAGCCGCGGCCCCGCCCCGGCCCCGCCCCGGTGCCCGCCCCTCCCCCGGCCCCGCCCCGGCCTTGGCGCGGTGTACTAACGTCTTGACCCCGCGACACGCCGTACGAGACGTCAGTACGCCGCGCGAAGCTGCCGGTGCCCGCCCCCGGGCCAGCCGCGGACGCCGGCCCCGCCCCGCCCCGCCCCGGCCCCGCCCCGGGCCAGCCGCCGCCGGGCCAGCCGCCCCCGGGCCAGCCGCCCCCGGGCCAGCCGCCCCCGGGCCAGCCGCGGCCGGGCCAGCCGCGGACGCCGGCGCCAGCCCCGGCCCCGCCCCGGCCTTGGCGCGGTGTACTAACGTCTTGACCCCGCGACACGCCGTACGAGGCGTCAGTACGCCGCGCGAAGCTGCCGGTGCCCGCCCCCGGGCCAGCCGCAGACGCCGGCC
>JAJZTN010000089.1 GCA_021848885.1 Actinomycetes bacterium | reverse complement strand
CACGGGGGCCTCCTCATCGGATTGCGGGTGCCACCGGGCCTCGGTGACGGCTGCGTGGGGTGATTCTCGCCCGCGGATGCCCGCCGTGTCAGGAAGTGCGCGGAGCCGGGCGCGCCCGGCTCCGCCCAAGCTGCCCGGCCGACGCGCACGTCGCTCTCGCGGCATGGGCGCGCACCGGACGGTGCCGCTGGCCGCTGAACGCTGGCCGCTGGCCGCTGGCCGCTGGCCGCTGAACGCTGGCCGCTGGCTCAGTCCAGCTCGCGGACCCCGCGGCGGGCAAGGAACCGGCGCCCGCACACCGTGGCATGCCCGACCCGCACGTAGTGCGGCTTGGGGGCGTCGTGCCATGGGTAGACGGGAAGCTTCTGGGCGGCGTAGATGTCCTCGAACCGCTCGAGCCGCCAGGCCAGCCCCTTGAGTACGACGCTCCACGCGTGCCCGGAGTCCTCCTCGAAGCCGTCGATCTCCAGGGCCACCCGGGACGCGATGGCGATCGCCGCCAGCTTGGTCCCCTCCGCTGTGCGGAACACGACGGTGCGACCGTCAACGACGAAGTTGACCGGGAAGATCTCGGGCCGACCGTCGACGACGATCGCGATGCGCCCGACGTCGGCCGACGCCAGCAGCCGCCAGCACTCCTCGTCGTCCAGAGCGGTCATCCCTGGGGGCAGCTCGTCGGACATGGCGACAGCCTGGCACGGCGTCGGGCCCCCCGGCAGGGGACCAGCGGCAATGTCTGCAACACCACTCGCCGGCCTCTTGCGGCTGTCGAGATCCATCGTGGGGTTCCGACAGGCTTGAGGGATCTCGGAGGTTGACGCAATCAGCTGCTGCCCCGGGGGTGACCGATCGAGTCAGAGGCTGTAGCTGCTGCCCCGGGGGTGACCGATCGAGTCAGAACCTGCTCCCAGCTTCTGGAGGTTCTGATGTCCGAGTCGGCCACCATGATGATCCCCGAGCCGACACCCCTGCGCGGTCCAGCCCAGCCTGCAGCCACCGGTTCACATCACGCGTGCCAGCGCCCTCCGGGGCTATCCGGTGCAATCCATCGGTGGCGACAGTGGAGAGGCGTTGCTTTCGGTAGGCCTCGACACCCGGGGCGTGCTCTGCTGGACTCCACTGACCGGATCTCGGTCAGCAGTGGGCAGCCCGTCGCGGCGGTTGTCGGCCCGCCCTCACAACTCGGTGATGCGTGGGGCTGGTGGGGCCTGTGGGATCGATGTGACGCTCCAGCCGAGTCGATGCCGAGCTTTGCACGGCGTACCAACGTCGGATCGGCCCAAATCGGGCGCTGAAGCGTTGGTACGCCGTGCAAAGCAGCGATCTACCGGATTCCTCCGCCTGTCGCGGCGGTTGTCGGCCGGCCCTCACAACTCGGTGACGCGTGGGGCCCGTGGGGCCGATGTGACTCTCCAGCCGCGCGCCACCCCGCCCGACGCCCACCCCGCCCGACGCCCACCCGCCCGGTGCCATGCGCAGGTGGGCGATCGGCGCCAGGTCGGCGCCGGCGACGTGGGGCAGTCCCTTCGTCTCGTCGACCGGGCGCAGGAGGTTCGCCGACCGTGCGCTGGAGGTTCGCCGACCGGGCGCTGGAGGTTCGTCGACCGGGCGCAGGAGGTTCGTCGACCGTGCGCAGGAGGTCGAGGTCGACAAGCGGCCGAAGGTCGCGCGTCGCGGTTCGCTCCTCGACTTCGACGCACTTGAGGTAGGTGGCGCCGGATCCTGTGGCCGAGGGCTGCCTCGCTGGGCGACAGCCCAGCACGGTAGGGCAGACCCTGGCCGGAGGACAGCTCGTTGCCGTCCACTTGGCCACGGCCTGGTCGATGGGTCGTCGGAGGGTCTGCGCCTGCATGTGGTGGGCCCAGGTTGAAGGACACCCACAGACCGGTATCGCGGTCGGGATGCCCGGGCTGGGCGAGGCCCCGGTGATAGTCGGCCATGTTGGCGCCCAGCCACTCCACGATGCTGGAGAACGCCGGATCAGCGAGTCCGCGCCTTGCGAGCACGAGCGTCTGCAGTGCCCGCGGCAGCCGGCCGTCGCCGTCCCGGAACGGGGGAATCGTCACGAGGGTGAGATGGGCCATGGCCGCCTGCACCAGCGCGTCAGTGTGGCTGCTCGTCAGGGACTCGACCAGCTCGTCGACGAGCCCGGCGACAAGGTGGGCGTCGGGTCCCTCTTTGACCTGGGCGTCCGTGGCGTCGTCCTGGACGAAGCTCGGGCCCGTGCAGTTGCGCCCGGGGGAGTTGGACGGGTCGTGACCTGGCAGCACGAAATGCATGCTGCGGATCGTCGCCGCGGCGAGCACAAAGTGCTCGATGGCGGCCATCGTCAGGACGTAGCCGAGCGCCTGCCGGTAGCCCAGGATCTCGGCGAACGTGCGATGGTCGGCGCTGAGCGGCTCTTCATCGTCCACGGCCGCCGCCACGTCGGCATCTCGGGACGACCCGTCAGCCTCGACCGCGTCCACATACCGGCGAACGGTCTTGATACCGGCGAACGGTCTTGCGGTCCACCCCCGCCCGGTCGGCCACCCTGCGCGGCCCGTGGCCCTCCAGCCACACGCTCAGCACCTCACGCACCTCAACCACGCTGACCTCTTTGAATCCCACCCTCGATGACCTGTGCGTTCAACGATCCGACGCGGTGAGTCAACGAGGCGATCAAGGACCCACCCGTCGGGCGCGCCGAGTGGTCCCACAACTGGCAACCGGGGTGGTCCCATGAAACTGGCAGAAAACCAAACTGGCAGGAAACCGATCAGCGGTCCCATGCTCATGGCCGGCGACGGTGGACGAGGCTTCGGCTGCCTCGTCGGGGTGATGTCCCCGTGACAGTTTCACGCAGGCTCGGTGCGATCTGCCCAGACCTAGGGCGGTGACGAGCCAACTCGGGCAACCGGGAGATCAGGAAGGGGCAGGGGCGACTGGGCGCGACGGTGGTCTCGACCGCGCCGAAGGGCGCGCGACGGTCATCGAGTCGTGCCGCACGCCAGCGGCCATGCTTGGTAACGGTGACGAGGGTGCGGTCGCCAGGTGCCCGGCGCTTCTGACTGTCAACAACGCACGCGCTGACTTAGCGTCGCCGGGGGGCTACCGTCAAGACGGATGGTTGTGCCCTCCCCAAACTCCAGGCGGGACGCGACGCAATCTCTACCACGGCAGGGAGTCGACGGGTGGCTACGAAGCGCAATGACGGCGGGGGCGATCACGCGATCCTTGCGGCCGCAGACGCAGCCGCAGTGGCCTCACGTGATGCTGAGGCTGTTGCTCGTTCCGCCGCCGATGCGACCGTGTCGGCGCGAGACGCGGTCTCCGCTGCGGGCAATGTTGCGTCGAGCGCGAAGCAGGCAACGGCCTCCGTTGTCGCGGCAGCGGCCAAGGCCGCCGCTGAAGCCGCCGTCCGGGCCGCGACCGCGGTGCGAGCCGAAGCAGCTACCCGTGCACTTGAGGTCGCAGCATCGGCCGTGACAGCGCTGGAGACCATCGCGGCCAGTCTTCCCGGAGATGTGGATGTCGACGGGGCCAGGCGTGTGGCCGCATTGGTTGCAGCCGCTGTGGCGGCAGACGTGATCGCCCAGACGAAGCTGACCGATGACGCAGCCGCGAGAGTCGCTGAAGCTGTCGCGCTCGCCGCCGACGTGGTGGCTTTGGCGGCCATTGCGGCAGCGTCGGTGGTGGAGAGGGCGGTGGGGACGGCGGAAATGGCCGCCTATGATGTCGCGGGCCTCAGCGAGGCGACGGAACTCGCCTCCGATATCGCAGTTGAGTCAACGGCACGGGTCGCAGCGATGACCCTGAGCCAGGTCGCGTCGCTGCGCCGGGCACCCATGGTCGCTGAGCTCCAACGCGCACTCGATTGCGCGGAGCTACGACTGCACTTTCAGCCGATGTACAGCATGGCAACTGGTGCCGTCGTTGGTGTTGAAGCCCTGCTTCGTTGGCAACATCCGACCCGTGGCCTGCTCTATCCGGCCGAGTTCCTCGACGTCGCGGAGGGGCCTCACCTCGTCACGCCTATCGGAGACTGGGTGCTCGACGCTGCCGTCAACCAGGCCGTCGCCTGGCAGCAGACCTTGGGTGAGCGCAGCCCGGTGATGTGGGTGAACATTTCCTGCCACCAGCTGGGAGGCCACCACGTGGCCGGTCGCGTTCAGGAGCTCGTTTCCGCGCTTGGGCTCGCCCCGAGCCTTCTTGGCATTGAAGTGACCGAGCGCCAGCTTGCCCGTCGAGTGGATGACGTCGCGGCCGACCTGCTCGAACTCCGCGAACTGGGTGCGGCGTTAGCGGTCGACGACTTCGGAACCGGATTCGCCTCCTTGGACTACCTGCGACGGTTCACCTTCGATGAGATAAAGATCGACAGGTCGTTCGTCTCCGGCATTCAAGATCGGACCAGCACCGCCGTCACAGTCTCCATCATCGCTCTAGCCCGATCCCTGGACCTGGTCGTGGTGGCCGAAGGCATCGAGACTCAAGCGCAGTTCGATCGACTACGGACGCTCGGATCTGCCATTGGCCAGGGCTATCTCCTTCAGCGACCCGCCCCGGCCGAGATCATCGACGACGTCCTCCGCTATCCGAAGCCCCGTTCGGTTCTCTCGAACCTCGACGGCCTGCCGAGATGAGATCCCGCCGTTGTGGCGGCGTTCCGCAGGAGCGGGCGTGGAGACTTCGCATCGAGACGCGGTGCGCCAAGACCACGTGCTGGCCGGCACCCGGGACCTCCGCTTCGCAGCCCTTGCCGGCGACGGAGTGTCGTCAAGGCTCGCCGTGGTGGCAGATGGTCAGCGCTGTGAGCGCCTACGGCGTAGCGATCACAGTCCTTCGGGCCACGGGCGCGTCCACGGTTCCGGCCAGTTCGACGTGTCTGTAGGGACGCCTCGACCGGTCGACCGCTCGACCGCCGGTGCCCAAGACTGAAGAGCTCCAAGCACGGCTCATGGTTCTGCGTCGAAGAACTTCTGTTCAGCCACAGACGAGACTCGGTCGCGCGATGACTGTGCGTGACTCGGAGCGGCGATGGCTATCGCTGCGGCCGCGCGAGCAGAGCGAGCGAGGTGACCAGGCTCCACAGCAGGAAGAGCAGCCAGGCCTGGAAGCCCAGCGGGGTGAGCAGGAGCACCGCCAGCAGCAGCGCGGTCCAAGCCAGGGCGCGAGGTATGGCCCGCACACCCAGCCCGGCGTAGGCCACAGCCAGCAGCAGCACGACCGCCCCCGCCGACACCGTCGGCGCGGCACCGGCGATGTGCCATGCCTGCAGGGCGCCAGTCGAGGTGCTGGCCAGCCCCCCGATCCGCCCCAGGGTGGCGTAGGCGTTGGCGGCCCGGACCAGGTCGACGGTCAGGACGGCAGTGCCGACAAGCGCGGTTACAGCGACGAGCGGGGGCGCTCCGGCGCGCCGTGCCCGCCCGTAGAGCGCGACTCCGAAGAGGGCGGTAAGTACGGCGGCGTAGCCGAGCAGGGTCCCGCCGGGCCCGACGTGCGCGTGGTGGGTCGCGTAGTAGCTGCTGAGGGCGGCCGGTGAGGTCGTCTCGTCGGGGAACGGACCGATGCTGAAGTACCCGGCGGCGACGAGGGCGGCAAAGCCGGCCCCGGCCAGGGGAAGCAGACGCTCGAACCGGGAGGCCGGTGCCGTGCCCGACGCCGGGCTGGATCCGGCCCCCGTGTGCTGGATGGTTTGCTGCGACATCTGATGCCCTCCTCGGCACTCGTGGTCCACGGGATGGCCACCGTGGGTGGCCCGACGCTAGGGACCGAACCAGCGACGTGTCGTCAGGACGAGAGGGGAGCGGTGTCTCGTTCGACGGGATGAGTGCCGGGCCGGAACGGCTCATCCGCCCGGTCGAGGCCATCGGCGGCGGGAACGGACTAGCGTCTGTCCGTGCGAGCCCGATGGCGGGGTCTGTGGGTCGCCTGGTCCAGCCCGGCGGTCGTGGACTGGGTGCTCGCGGTCATGCTCACCACCGGTGGCCAGCTCAGCGTCTGGCTCGCACACGAGCCCGGCCCGCGCCGGGTCCCCGAGGCGCTGGTCGCCGCGGCCGTGACGATGCCGGTCGCGGTCCGGCGCAGGTTCCCGGTCGCGGTGGGGATCGGCGTACCGCTGCTGTCGGCGGTCCAGTTCGCCGCCGGGGGGCTTTCGTCGGTTTCCCGGTCGCCAACTTCCTGTCCATGTACGCCCTGGCGGTCTGGACGTTCCGGCGGGGTTTCACCGTCGGGCTCGTCGTGCTGGCGGGCGGCGGGCTCGCCGCGGGCACGGTGGCGCATACCGACCCGAACCTCACCGTTCCGTACGTCGCGGTCACCTCCCTGGCCATGCTGCTGCTCCGGCGGATCGTCGGGGACCGGGACCGCCGGGCCGCGCTGGCGGAGTGGGAACGCGACGTGGCCGCCCGCGAGGCGGTGCTTGCCGAACGGACCCGCATCGCCCGCGAGCTGCACGACGTCATCGCCCACAACGTGTCCATGATGGTCGTACAGGCCGGGGCCGAACGGCGGGTGCTGGACACCAGCGGAGGCAGCACCCGCGACGTGCTCGCCGCTATCGAGCGGACCGGTCGGTCCGCCCTGACCGAGATGCGCCGGCTGGTCGGCATGCTGCGGCAGGACGGCGCCGACCCGCTGTCACCGCAGCCGGGGCTGGCCGAGCTGCCCGTGCTGATCGCCCAGGTCCGCGAGGCGGGTCTGCGGGTCGACCTGCAGGTCGAGGGTGAACCAGTGGCCGTGCCGGCCGGGATCGGGCTGTCGGCCTACCGGATCGTGCAGGAGGCGCTGACGAACACCATCAAGCACGCCGGGGAAGCGAGCGCGACGGTGCGGGTGCGCTACCAGCCGGACGTGCTGGAGATCGAGGTCGCCGACGACGGGCCCGGTGCGGCCGACCCGGCCCCCGGAGGCGGGCACGGCTTGGCCGGGATGCGCGAACGGGTCGCGCTGTACGGGGGTCGTTTCTCGGCCGAGCCCGAGCCAGATGGCGGGTTCACCGTCCGCATCCTGCTGCCGGTGCAATGACCAGCGTTCTCATCGTCGATGACCAGGCCCTGGTCCGGGTCGGGCTACGCAAGATCCTCGAGGTGGAGCCGAACACAACGGTCGTCGGTGAGGCCGTCGACGGGGCCGACGCGGTGCGGCAGGCCGGGCAGCTGCGCCCGGACATCGTGCTCATGGATATCCGCATGCCCGTCCTGGACGGGATCGAGGCGACCCGCCGTATCGTGCGCGCCCAGCCGGCCAGCCGGGTCCTCATCCTCACCACCTTCGGGCTGGACGGCTACGTCTTCGCGGCCCTACGCGCCGGCGCGAGCGGGTTCATGCTCAAGGACGCCCCACCCGAGGAGATCGCGGACGCGGTGCGCATCGTCGCCGGCGGTGAGGCGCTGCTGGCCCCCGCGGTCACCCGCAGCGTCGTGGAGGAGTTCGTCCGCCAGCCGCCCGTGCCACACCCGCCCGCCGAGCTGGCGGAGTTGACCGTACGGGAGCGGGAGGTGCTCGAACTTCTTGCGCGGGGTCTGTCCAACCCCGAGATCTGTGACCCGCTCGGAGTCAGCGAGGCCACCACCAAGACCCACGTGGCGCACGTGTTGCAGAAGCTCGACCTGCGCGACCGCATCCAAGCGGTCATCTACGCCTACGAGAGTTGGCTCGTCCAGCCGGGCCGACGGGCCGCGCCGGAGACGCTCAGATGACCGCGGTCCCGTCCCGTGACACCGGCTTGACGATGCCGCGGCATCGGACAATAGACGAAGTGCGTCAGCCTTGGATGGACCTGCTCCCGCCCGGTCACCCATGGGCGCGCATCTGTGGTCCCCCTGTGGTCCAACAACGTCGACCTGGACCGGGCCAGCGACGGCCCTTCTGGCGCCTTCCCCTGCGGTACAGCCGGTCTTGCGGAGGGCGTGGGATTCGAACCCACGAGGAGCTTGCACCCCTAGCGGTTTTCAAGACCGCCGCCATCGGCCACTAGGCGAGCCCTCCCGAAGCCCGGCCATTGTGCACCATCGGCCGGGGTCGGGCCCTGAGGCGGTGAGGGACCGGGGTCGGGCCCTGAGGCGGTGAGGGAGCCGGGCCCTCACCCCCGTGCGGACCCGGGGTGACCAGCACGGGCGAGGTCGAGCGGTGCAGGTGCGGCGGCTTCTCCTGCACCAGACGGCGCACGGGTCCTCCCGGGACCACGGGTCCTCCCGGGACACTGACCCGTTCGCCTCAACCCGACTCGGTCGGCAGGCCGGGTCAGGCACCGACTGCGGGCTTGCCGAGCCGGGTCATCAGCCACTCGACCCAGCGGTCCAGTCCTTCCCCGGTTCGGGCGCTCATGAGCAATGCCTGCGCCGATGGGTTGACCATGCGCAGGTTGTCCAGGAATGCGCTGAGGTCGAAGTCCAGATGTGGAAGCAGGTCCACCTTGTTGATGAGGACAACGTCGGCGGTTCGGAACATCACCGGGTACTTCAGCGGCTTCTCCTCACCTTCGGTCACCGAGTAGACCATGGCCCGGGCGTGCTCCCCGACGTCGAACTCGGCCGGACACACCAGATTCCCCACGTTCTCGATCAGGAGGAGGTCCAGGTCGGCCAGGGGGAGCCGCGGCAGGGCGGATCGCACCATCGGGGCGTCCAGGTGGCACTCACCCCCGAATCCTTGGCCAGTGTTCACTAGGGCCACGGAGGCACCAAGGCCGCTGAGCCGTACCGCGTCGATACTGGTCTCGATATCACCTTCCAGGATGCCGACCCTCGCCCGGCCGGCGAGCTGCCCCAAAGTACGCCGCAGGATGGCGGTCTTGCCCGCACCGGGAGACGACATCATGTTGACGGCGCAAACCCCGTGCTGTTGAAAATCCGCCCGGTTGGCCGCGGCGGTTCGGTCGTTCTCGCCGAGGATCCTCTCCAGCATGACGATCCGCTCGCCGCCGGTCTGGTAGCCGGAGTGATCCCCCACCTCGGTCCGGACATGGTCGTGCTGGTCGCCACCGTGCTCGTGGTCGTGGTCGTGCGGCAACCCGTCGTGGTGGACGTGGAACCGGCCCATGGCTTGTCAGACCTCCGCAAGTTCCAGGGACGTGATGAGAAACTCCTCGCCGTTGACGACGGTGGTCTTCCCCTGTCCGCACGCCCCGCAGACCAGGATCGGCAGGGCACCGAGCTCCGTTGTGTGGCCGCAGCCACGGCACTCGATGCGGACCGGCACGCTCTCGATGACCAGTGCCGAGCCGGCGAGCGGGGTTTCAGCACTGACGAGGGACCAGCAGTAGACCAAGGTCTCGGGAACAACCTGGCGCAGCTGGCCTATCCGAAGGTTGATCGTCTCCACGCGCCGCCCGCCCGCGCTTCGCTGAACGATGTCGGCGATTGAGCCGCAGATCGAGAGTTCGTGCACCGCGTCCTCCCTGATCGGTGGAGCGGACCTTCGCGCCGTCGACCCGTGCCAGGGAGCACACGGTACCCATGAGCCGGGTCAGCTGTGCAAGGTCTGCGACGGAGACTCCCCCCACCGTCTGCGATACATGCCCGCGAAGCTGCCGAGGTGATTGAACCCCCACCGGGAGGCCACGCTGGAGACCGTGACTCCGTCGGCCGGATCGGCGTCGGTGAGTTCCTCGCGTACCCGCTCAAGCCTACGGTCGCGCAGGTAGGCCGTGGGTGTGGTGCCGAGCTCCTCCCGGAACCCGAGCTGGACCGACCGGGTGCTCGCGCCCACGCTCGTTGCGATGTCGCTCATGGTGATCTGCTCGGACAGGTGATGCTCGATGAAGTCCATGGAGCGCCTGACCACGCGTCGACCAGGACGGCCCGGGGCACGGCGCAGCATCAGGCTGTAGTTGGACGGCTGCATGATCAGCAAGGCGCTCATCACGAAGTCCTCGAGCGGACCGATGCCCAGACCCTGGTGGACCAGCGAGCCGGGGTAGAAGACCTCGGAGTGCAGCAGCTGGATGGCGCCGTTCCAGCGCATGGCCGCATCCAGGGTCAGGTTGATCGTCGGTTCGAAGACCAGCATCTGGGTTGGGGTGCGGCCGGTGAGGCGGGTCAGGTAGCGCTCGAGGGCGTCCTGCTCGATCCGGACGATGAGCTGAGGTGAGTCGTGGTCCATGCGCATTCGCAGCGTGTCGCTCGGGTTGGTCACCAGCGACTGGATGGGGTTGGCCTCGAACGGGTGGCTGTTCACGGTGCCGACCGCGCGCCCGTTCATCGGAGCGTGAACGGCGTAGTAGGCCCCGGAATGGGCGATGTCCAACTCCACAGGAACGTGCAGGTCGAGGTAGAGCAGGCTGATGTCGCGGAACCGGATGCCGTGCATGCTCGCCGCGAAGTCGCTGGTCGCGACGGTGTCGACGTTGCCTACGGTGAGCTGGTTCGGTGCGAGGGCCTGCCCCACGAGGCGGCTCGCCTCGTGGGGGTCCTCGGTGTAGAAGACCTCGTGCTCCTCCAGCGCGGGCGGGACTCCTCGAGATCGCACCCTGCGTCGCACTGGCTGCTGTGTGCGGTGGGTGTCGATGAACCCCAGGCGGGACAAGCGGCTCATGGGGCTCCTCTCCGCCCTTGTCGCGCCTCCGCAATCGCCATCCGATTCTGGCGCACTCCTGAAGCGCGGGAAGTCGGCTGAGGCGGGCTGAGGGACGCCCCGCTCGCCACGGCCACCCGCCCGCAACCCCTCCGTGACCGGTTGTTCGCTCCTACGACTTATATTTTTCGCAGACCTGATAGTGCCGTCGCCTGGCTGATAGCCGCAAGGGGACTGTGGTCCCTACCGTCCGGAGCATCGTGTGGCCTGGGTCACAGTCCCCGCGGGGCGGAGACCGCCGCTCACCACAACCCGACGACAGGTCGGAGGCAGCCAGTGGTCACAGTCTTGAGTCCGTCGGCCGAGGCGGACCGGGTGGAGGAGTTGATCACCCGACTGGGCGACCCTCGGGTCGCCCAGTCTCTCAACGCGTTGTTGGACCACGTGGACCTGCTCGCGTTGCTGGTGGCAGGACTGGACGGTCTGTTGCGCCGAGGAGACACCATCACAGAGTCGCTGACGCAGGGTGTGGAGGACCTCAGGGGACTGGAAGGCGGCTCTGGCCTGCCCAACGCCGGCGAGATGGTGGAGCTGACTCAAGGTCTGGCCCGGCTGACCCCTGCCCTCATCGACCTGCTCCCCACGATCGAGCACCTCCTGCGGTCCGACCTCGGTGACCCCCGGGTCATCGAAATTGCCGGGCTGGGTAGTCGAT
>JAJZTN010000088.1 GCA_021848885.1 Actinomycetes bacterium | reverse complement strand
AAGAGCGCGGCGGTCGTGGCGCCCGCGGTCATCACCCCGACCGATGGGCGCCCGGGGCCGGGTGATGCCAACGGTCACGTTGCGGTCGTGCTGCTCAGGCATGCCGTTCGGATTGCCGATCACAAGGGTGTGAGACATCCGCGCGAGCTTGACCGCTACCGAGTGGGCGCGGCCGCCCGCCAGGTGGTCCCGTTCGCGCTGGCGGCCTCCGCAGCGCCGGTTGCCTCGATCGCCCTGGGCGCACACGTCCAGCCGGGCGTGCTGGTGATGTCCTTCGTCGTACTCTTCGTGGTGAGCGCCGGCATGGTCGGCGTGCTGGCCCTGTCGGGCCCGGCGTGGCTGCACGACTTGTTCGTGCTCGTCTCCTTCGTGGGCCTGTCCCTCGCGGTGTCGGGTGCTGGGGGCGCCGGGTCCGGTCTGATGGCTGTCCTCATGGTTCCGGTCATCTGGATGGCTCTCTACGGACGTTGGCGGGGCCTGGCCGCATCCCTGATCGTCGAGGTCGTCGCTGCGCTCGCCGTAAGCGCCACCGACCCGGCCGGGCTCACCCCGGATGATCGCCGTCGAGTTCTTGCGATCCTCGCGGTCTCGGCGTTGACCGCCTGGACCGTCTTCCGCCTGGTCAGGCAGTTCGCGGCCAGCGAGCGAACCGCTCGGGAGGGCCAGCGGGTTCTCGTCGAGGTCGCCGAGGCGGCACGGGCGCTGCGGGAAGGGCCGGACGCCCGTCAAACGGTGTGCGAGGCCGTCGTCACGGTCGCCGAGGCATCCTCGGCGCTGCTGTTCGAACCCGACGGGCCGGTGCATCTCGCGGTGACCGCGAGCGCCGGGACCCCGTTGCCGCATGTGCGGATCCCGCTGGGGGACAGGTCCGTGGCTGCTCTGGCCTACCTCACCGGCCAGCCGTGCTTCGTGCCCGAAGCCATCGGTGACCCCCGCGTCAACCCCACCCTCGCCCGGCTCACCGCGGGGCGCAGCGTGCTCGCCCAACCCTTCCACCACGGTGGGGCCGTGCGTGGTGTGGTCGTCGCGGTCTGGCCGCACCCTCTCCCACGGATGCCCGAGCACGCCGGGCACGCCCTGGCCCTGCTCGCCCAGGAGATCGGCACGGCACTGGAGCGCGCCGACCTCATCGACACCCTCAGCCGCAGGGCGAGCACCGACACCCTCACCGGCCTGGCTAACCGGCGCGTTTGGCGGGACAACCTCCCCGCCCTGATGGCCGCTCCGGGCCCGCTGGCGGTGGCACTGCTGGACCTGGACCACTTCAAGACCTACAACGACGAGCGCGGGCACCTCGCCGGAGACGACCTCCTGCACGTCCTCGGGCGGGCCTGGCGTCCTCTGCTGCGCCCCGAGGACCTGCTGGTGCGCTGGGGCGGGGAGGAGTTCGCCCTGGCCATGCCGGGCTGCCCGCTGGCCGAGGCACGCGAGATCGTCGAACGCCTGCGCAGCGCCGTCCCCTACGGGCAGACGGTCTCGGCCGGGGTCACCACCTGGGACGGCCAGGAGCGCGCCGCGGCGCTGCTGGCCCGCGCGGACGTCGCGCTCTACCGGGCCAAGAACAACGGGCGCGACCGCGTCGTGGCCATCCCCGCGACCGACGGGGAGACCCGCCAGACCGGCTGAGCCCCGACCCGGGCGGGTGCCGGGAGCCCGCGGCTATCCCGGCGTAGGACGAACCTGTACCCAGATGCGAATGGACCGTTCACGCATGGCCGACGGCGACGCCGTCTCCCCACCCGCCGTGGGCCCGGCGCGGGTGCTGGTCAGTGTCTGGGCCAGAGTGCAGACCGGTCAGGGGACGAGCACCAGCCGACCGGCGACCTCTCCTCGCTTGAGCCGGCCGAGTGCCTGGGCGGCCTGGCTGAGGGGGTAGCTCTCGGCCACCACCCGCACCCGACCCTCGCCAGCGATCTGCAGCACCTCGCGCATCATCTGCCGGGACCCCAGCAACGAGCCGACGATGGTCTTCTCGTCCACGAACGGGAACGGGCCGATCTCCGCGTTGACCCCGATCACCACGATGCCGCCCGGCTTGGTGGCTTCGATGGCCTGGCGTACCGCGTCGTTGGACGGGGCGAAGACCAGAGCGGCATCGACCCCGCCGCCGCGGCGAAGGACGGTGCCAGCATCGCCGCGGGAGGCGTCGAGGACCCGAGATGCCCCGAGCCGCTCGGACAGCTCGAGTCGCTGGCGGGCGCGACTGACCGCGATGGTGCGCGCGCCAGTGAGCCTGGCGAACTGCAGCGCGACGTGACCCACGCCGCCCACCCCGAAGACCGCGACGCTCTTGGCCGGGCTCAGCCGGGCCTTCGCGACCGCGCCGTACGCCGTTATCCCGGGGCAGAACAGCGGCGCGGCCTCGACGTCGGGCAGGGAGTCGGGCAGCACGTAAGCGTGCGCGGCGTTGGCGAGCATCAGCTCCGCGTAGCCGCCGTCCACCGTCTCTCCGGTGATCTGCTTGACCTGGCACAGCTGCTCGTCACCGGACATGCAGTAGGCGCACACCCCGCATGTCGACCACAACGGTTGCACCCCGACCCGGTCTCCCACCTGCAGGTGGGAGACGCTCGGGCCAACGGCCGTGACCGAGCCGACGACCTCGTGGCCGGGGATGATCGGGGTCTTGGCGGGCACACCAGCGCCCACCCAGTCCCCCTCGATCATGTGCAGGTTGGACCGGCACACACCGCAGGCGCCGACCTTGATGACAATCTCACCGGTGCCGGGGGTCGGGTCCTCGACCTCTTCGATCCGCAGCGGGTCATTCTCCAGCGGTGACGGCGTGGTGAGTACGACTGCCTTCATGTCTGGTTCTCTCCTCGGGAAGGGGTCGGCCCAGGGGCTTGGTGCCATGGGCTTGGGCGACGGCTCGCGTTCTCAGCCCGGGGCGGGCCATGCCGCGCGCAGCGCCTCGAGCAGCCGCAGGTACGCCGTCGCCCCGGGGTCCGGGTGCCCGGCACTGCGCTCGCCAACCCAGGCGGCGCGGCCGCGTCGGGACTGCAGGGGGGTGGTGGCCTCCACCGCCGCTCGGGCGGCGGCAACCATCGGCTCGAAAGGATCCGCGTCGCGGGTGGTCTCCAGAGCCTGCACCGAGGCCGCGATCGCATCGAGGATGGTCTTGTCCCCCACCTCGGCCTTGCCGCGGGCCGCCACGCTGTCGAGGGCTGCGCGGGCGAGCTGGATGGCCTGTTCTGGACCGAGCTCCGCGACGGTTCCCAGCGTCCTCGCGGCGGCCAGCAGGGCCCCGCCGGCCAGGGCGGCCATCGTGGAGGGGTTGGCGTTGGCGAACGCCGCGCCTGCTGTGCGAAGCACCATCGCGGGTGTGGGGTCGGTCAGTGCCGCAAGCTCGCGACGGACCGCCGCGCAGCCCTTGGCGACGGTGATCCCGAGGTCGCCGTCGCCAAGGGCGGCGTCGAGGTCGCGCAGCTCGTCGCGACTCGTGGCCAGGTTGGCGAGGGCGGCGTCGAGCACAGCGACGAGGCCGGCGCCGTTCACTGGCGGAAGAACGGTGAGGAGGCGGGAGCGTCGAGCAGGGCGGTCAGCTCTTGGTCGAGACGCATGACCGATATCGATGCCCCAGCCATCTCGAGGCTGGTCGCGAACTCCCCGACATATGGCCGGTGCACCTGGACCCCGAGGTCCTCGAGCAGCTGGTGGGCGCGGCGGTACATGACATAGAGCTCCTCGAGCGGGGTGGCGCCCAGGCCGTTGACCAGGACGGCCACCCGGTCACCGGATCGCAGCCCCAGGTCCTGGCCGATCGCCTCGACCAGCCGTTGCGTGACCCGGTCGGCGCTCTCGAGCTGGCCGCGGTGCACCCCCGGCTCACCGTGGATGCCGATCCCTATCTCCATCTCGCCCTCGCCAAGCTCGAACGTCGGTTTCCCGGCGCTCGGCAGGATCGTGGGCGAGAGGCCGACCCCCATCGTCCGGGTGGCCGCCACGGCTGCCGTCGCGGCACCGGCGACCTCATCCAGCGTCCCACCGCGCTCGGCCGCCGCCCCTGCACACTTGTAGGCGAAGAACAGGCCCGCTATGCCACGCCGGTCAGCGGCCCGTTCTGGTGGCGCCGAGGCCACGTCGTCGGTGACCAGCACGGTGCGGGTCGGGATCCCGTCGGCCTCAGCCAGATCCGCGGCGAGGTCGAAGTTGAGCACGTCCCCGCCATAGTTGCCGTACAGGTAGAGGACCCCGGACCCACCCGAGCAGGCCCGCGTGGCGGCCAGCACCTGCTCGGCCGAGGGCGAGGAGAACACGTTGCCGATAGCCACCCCGGTGCACAGTCCCCGGCCCACGTAGCCGAGGAAGACCGGCAGGTGCCCTGAGCCCCCGCCGGTGACGATGCCCACCCTGCCGGCCAGCGGGGCGTCGGCTCGCACGAGGGCACGCCGGTCGGCCGACGCGGCCTTGAGCATGTCCGGGTGCGCCAGCAACAGCCCCTCGAGCATCTCGTCGACGAAGGCGTCCGGGTCGTTGATCAACTTCTTCATCGTTGCTCTCACTCCTCTGACCGACCGGCGGCCGGTGTCCGATCCTCGGTGACTCCCACCGCGCCCGGCGGCACGCCCGCGGCGTGGGCCGTCGGAGGCTCAGGGGTGCCCGGCTCCCGCGGTCTGCGGCGAGTCCCGATGGCGAGCCGAGCCGTCCACCTCCAGCGGGTGGACAGGGTGTTCAGCGCCATGACCCCGATGAGGATGGCGCCTTGCGCGATGTTGTAGAGGAAGTTGTTGAAGCCGACCTGGTTGAACCCGCTGGACACGAACTGCAGGACGAACGCCGACAGCACGACGCCGGTGACGGTGCCGTAGCCGCCGGCGTAGTTCACCCCGCCAAGAACGACGATCACGATGGCGAGCAGGACGTAGGACGCACCGTAGTCGGCGTTGGCGCTCGCCGAGCGGGCCGCGATGACGACCCCGGCGATGGAGGAGAGCAGTGCGCTGCTGACGTAGGTCATCATGAGCACGCGGTCGTTGTTCAGCCCCGAGTACCTGGCGGCGGTCGGGTTGGCCCCGACGAGCTTGAGCCGCAGGCCGATCCCCGTGCGGTTGATGAAGATGGCCGTGGCGATCGCCGCGAGCATCAGGACCACGACCGGGACCGGGACGCCCGCGACGAAGCCGGTGCCCAGATTCAGGAACTGTTCGGGCATGCCGTAGATCGCCTGGCCCCCCGTCCAGATGATGGCGATGCCGTTGAGGAGCTGGAGAGTGCCGAGGGTTGCCAGGATGGGCGTGATGCGCACCTTGGTGATCAGCAACCCGTTGAGCACCCCGCACGCGGTCCCGGCTGCGACCCCCACGAGGATGAACCCGACCGTCATGACCAGCGCCTGGCCGCCCGTGGCGCTGGCGGCGTGCTGGCTCTTGAACAGCTCAGCGGTCACCAGAGCTGCGATGTTGGCCACCGACACGATCGACAGGTCGATGCCACCGGTGAGCATGGACAACATCACGGCCAGGCTGAGCAGGCCCACCTCCGCGACCTGGAAGCCCATCGACTGGAAGTTGATGACGGTGAGGAAGTTCTCGCTGACGATGGAGAACCCGACGACGATCAGGATGGCGAACACCGCGAGCCGGACCAGGTTGCGCTCGGCGAGCATGCGATGCACCATGCGCTCGGCCATCTCACTCATGCCGACGCCTGCGCGAGGAAGTCGACGTGTCGGCGCCGCACCCGTGCGCTCAGCGCCTGGGCGGACACGCCGATGAGCAGCAGCAGCCCGACGGTGGCGCGCTGCCAGGTGCCGGGCACTCCCAGCAGGATGAGCGAGTTCTTGATCAACGCGATGAGCACCACTCCCAGGACCGTGCCGCTGACCGAGCCCTTGCCCCCGAAGATCGAGGTGCCACCGAGGACGACGGCGGCGATGACGTCGAGCTCACCCCCGACCAGCTCGTAGGGGTTGGCCAGCCGGACCTGGGTGACGTGCATCATTCCCGCGACCCCGGCCAGCAGTCCCGCGAAGAGGTAGATGAACACCTGGGTCCCGGCGACACGGAAGCCCGCTCGGCGGGCGGACTCGGCGTCCCCTCCTATCGCGTAGATGCCGCGACCCAGCGTGGTGTAGCGAAGCAGCAGGCTGACCAGGAGGCATATGAGGACGGCTGGGATGATCAGGATGTTGAGCCTGGTGTCCCCTGCGCTGCTGCTGGCGGTGAACAGGTAGTCGGTGGAGAGCCGGTCCAGTCCCTGGGGATAGTTGGGGATGACTTTCGAACCGACATAAGCCAGCATCGCGCCGCGGATGATGCCCTGCGTGCCGAGGGTGACGATCAGCGTGGGAAGGCGAAGGCCGGCGATGGCCGCGGCGTTGAGGGAGCCGAGCAGCACCCCGATCCCCGCGGCGAGCACGAAACCGACCCACGCGCTGGACGCACCGAACCCGGTGCTGCCAGTCAGGACGATCACGCCGTACCCGGCGAAGATCCCGATCGCCATGAACGACACGTCGATGCCGCCGGAGATGATGACGATCAGCACGGCCATGGCGAAGACGACGTTCTCCAGGGACGCGCTGCCGATGTTCAGCAGCGTGCGCACGCTCCAGAACGAGGAGTCGACCGCTCCGACGACAAGCGAGAGCACGACGATGGACACGACGAGCACGCCCTCGTTGTTGGGGCCTCTGAGCCGGTCCAGGGGGAGGGGTCGCAGGGCAGGAGCCAGGGGTCTCACGCGACCAGCTCCTTCACGATGGCTTCTTCGGTGAGCCGCTCGCCGGTGAGCTCATCGGTGATTCGGCCGCGCCGCACGACCAGCACCCGATGGCACACGGCGACGAGCTCCGGCACGTCGTCGGAGATGACGATGATCCCCATCCCGTCCCGGCCCTTGGCCCGCAGCATCTCGAGGATCTCGTGCTTGGAGCCGACGTCGACCCCGACGGTGGGGCTGTTGAGGATGAGGATGTGCGGGTTGCGCACCAACCACTTGGCCAGCACGACCCGCTGCTGGTTGCCGCCCGAGAGACTGCGCACGGTTGCTGACGCCGAGGACATCCGGATCCGTAGCTCCGCCGCAGCCCGCTCAACCATCTGCTGCGCCTTGCCTCGGCGCAGCAGGTTGCCCCGCCCCACCAGCCGGTCGATGCTGCCGGCGATCACGTTGAGCGATATGGTCTGGTCGAGGAAGACCCCCTGGGTGAGCCGGTCGCTTGGCACGTAGCCGATCCCGGCCCGGATCGCGTCATGCACCGAGCGCAGCCGCACCGGCTTGCCGTCCACCCGGACGGTTCCGTGATCTGCGGGGATGATGCCGAAAAGCGCCTCGGCGATCTCGGTGCGCCCAGAGCCGAGCAGGCCGGTCACTCCCAGCACCTCGCCCTGGTGGACGAGGAAGGACACGTCCTCGAAGTACCCGCGCAGGCTGAGCTGGTCGACCTCGAGCACGGGTGGCGCACCGGCACGGGCGGAGTCGGCGGGGCTGGTCTCGGTGAACGCCCTACCGGTCATGGCGGCCACGATTGCCGCTCGGTCGAAACGGGAGACATCGCCAGTGACCGCGACGACCCCGTTGCGCAGGACGGTTATCCGGTCAGAGACCCGCAGCACCTCCTCGAGCTTGTGACTGACGAAGACGAGTGCGACCCCGCTGTCCTTGAGAGAGCGCACGACCGCGAAGAGTGCCTCGACCTCGCGCCAGGTCAGCGCGGTGGTCGGCTCGTCCATGAAGATGACCCGGGCGTCGCGGGCCAGAGCGCGGCAGATGGCGGTGAGCTGGCGGTCGGCGACCGACAGGTCCTCGACGCGGGCATCAAGGTCCAGCTGCACACCGATGCGGGAGACGACCTCGGCGGCGATCCGCCGCAGGGTGCGCGGGCGCACCGTGCGACGCCCGCCCGCCACGTAGGTCGCCATCGCGATGTTCTCGGCGACGGTGAGGTTCGGGAACAGCGAGAAGTCCTGGAAGATGACCTCGATGCCCAGCGAGATCGCCTGGCGCGGGGTGAGCCTGGCGAAGGACTTGCCGTCCATGGTGATCGATCCGGAGTCGGGGGTCTCCACCCCGCTGATCACTTTGATGAGGGTCGACTTGCCCGAGCCGTTCTCTCCGGCCAGGCAGTGCACCTCGCCGGGGCGGACCTGCAGGCTGACCTCCTCCAGTGCGGCGATGCCGCCGTAGTGCTTCGACACGGCGCTGGCGACCAGCAGTGGCTCGGCCACGACCATCCGACCTCCCTCTCGGTGCCCGATGGGGTGGGCCGGAGAACCGGCCCACCCCGAGACGACCCGGCGACTGGCGGGTCAGAATGGGTACTGCGAGGCGTTGCTCTTGTCGACGTCAATCCAGGCGTTCCCTGCGAACCCGTGGGGACTGCCCTTGATCGGCTGGAGGTTCTCATATCCGGTGAGGTGGAGGTTGAGCCCGGCCTCGATCTTCTGACCCTTCACGAGCATGACGGCAAGCATGTCCTGAGCCTTGCCCGCCAGCGCCGGGTCCCAGAAGAAGATCTTGTCGATGGAGCCGTCGGCCAGGTACTTCCCGGCGATCGAGGGGATGCTTGTGCCCATGACGCAGGTCTTGCCCTGCAGCCCGGCCTCCTGGATGGCCCGCCCGATGCCGGCCACGTCGGTGGCCGCTGATCCCTCGAAGCCCTTGATGTCGGGGTACTTCGCCAGAAGCTCCTTGGTCTTCTGGTAGGCGACGTTGGCGTCCTCCAGGCCCTCGATGGGCTCGCCGATCCGCTGGATGTTCGGGTACTTGGCCTTGGCCTCGTCGAAGGCGCCCTTCACCCACTCCATGTGGCTCTGCGCGGTGAGGTGGCCGACGAAGGCCACGTACTTGCCGCTCTCACCCATGCAGCTGGCGAGGTTGTCCATCATGTGAGCGCCGTAGGCCGCGTTGTCGAAGGCCTCGATGTCGACGTCGGTGTTCTGCTGGTTGCTCGCCTCGTGGGTGACCACCTTGATGCCGGCGCTCATCGCCTGCTTCAAGACACCTTCGAGGGACTCCGGTGAGTTGGGCACCACGGTGATCGCGTCGGGACGCTGCGCGATCAGGTCCTGGATCAGCTTGACCTGCTTCTCCGGGCTGGCATCGTCGGCTCCGGTCATCGAGGCCTGCACGCCGGTCTGCTGCGCGTACTCCTTGATGCCGGTCTCCATGCGGTCGAACCACCCCACCCCGCGGAGCTTGACCACGGTGACGACCTTGATGTCCTTGTCGGCCTTGGTGCTTCCGCTGCTCGTGGCGCCGGTCCCTGAGGTTCCGGAGGAGCAGGCGGCGAGCACAACGGCCAGGACGCTGAACGCGCCCACGGTTCTCATCCTGTGCACTGACGTCTCCCTTGCGAGCTGGCATGTGTTGGGTTTGCTCCGCCTGCCGGCCCATATGCGACCGGCAGGACCATGCGACCTACCCCGTGCTTGCCGGTCCCCGACGGTGGGGTCCGATCCGTCCCACCTCCCTCATCTGCCCGCGTCCCCTGCTGGTGTCGCAACCAGCGGCGTGCGCGGTCGAGAAGGTGCCCAGACCCCGGCGTCGACCGCCGCGGCGAGCAGGCGCTCGACCCGGTCGGGGTCAACCTCGTTCCATGTGTTCGCGTCGCGCTTGAGCGAGGTTCCGACGATGCAGCCGTCGGCGACCTCGAGCATCGCCCGGACGGTCTCGGGGCGCACTCCGGTGTTGGCGATGACCGCGACATCAGGCCCCACGCCCTGCTTGGCGGCGTGCAGCTGGCTCACGTCGACGCCGATGCCTGTGACAACTCCGGACACGCAGACCGCATCGGCGAGCGAGCTGAACACCGCAGAGCGAGCCGTCAGCCCGATATCGCGTGGGGCCATCGGGGCCGCGAACTCAGCGGTGACGTTGAAGAAGAGCTTCAGGCCATCCGCGCCGAGCTGGCGCCGATAGGACAGGCTCGCGGCGGGGTCGGTGCTCCAGACACCGAAGTCCCCCGCGTAGGCGCCCGTGAAGACCTCCCGGACGAACTGGGCACCCACCGCGTGTGCCAGGCCGATGGCGGCCCGCGGGTCCCACAGCACGTCGACCCCGAACGGGATGCTCAGTTCTCGCCGCAGCTCGGTTATGACCATCGCCATGACCGAGGGCACCTCCGGGCCGACCTGGGTGCGGTAGGGCCGGTCACCCTCGTTGCAGAACATCACCGCGTCCACGCCGCTGCCTGCCAGGATCTGCACGTCCCGACCGACGGCGTCGAGGATGGCGGAGACCCCCCCGTCGGCGTCGTAGAGCGGTTGGCCGGGCAGCGGCGGGAAGTGGGCCATCGCGATGATGGCCTTGGGCTTGCCGAACAGCTCGACGAGCGCGCTCACGCGAAACCCCCAAGGATCGTCTGGGTCGTGCCGCGGGTCAGGTCCACCTCGGCCAGGTGAGGGATGACACCGGTGAGCAGCTCGACGCAACCCTCGACGTCTGACAGCTGCGCCGTCTCGACGGGCGAGTGGGTGTAGCGCACCGGGATGCCCACGCCCACCGCGGCAATCCCCTCGGGGCCCGCCATGGTGACGAACGCCGCGTCGGTGATCACACCCACCATCGCGTCGTGCTGCAGATCCAGAGCGTGCCTGTCGGCGACCGCCTCGACGGCGCGCACGAGCGCCGGGTGGGGGATCAGGCCGCCCAGGGTGCCCCGGCCGTGGAAGGACAGCCGGGAAAGGGTCGGACCGCCACCCAGCCTGACGGCCCCCTGACCGGTCAGGTCCGGGGTGTCCGAGGCCGGTGCGATGTCGACGTTGACGACGATGTCGGGGGTGAACCGGGCCGCCAGGGCCAGCGTCCCGCGGACATGGAACTCCTCCTGGGTGGTGAAGCCGACGACTACCCGCCCGCTCGGGGGGCTGTCCACGAGCCTTTCGGCGTATGCCAGCAGGGCCGCGACACCGACGCGGTCGTCCAGGGACTTGCCGGAGAACCGGCCCCCGGCGAGCTCGATCCACTGTGGCCGGTAGGTCACCGGGTCTCCGACGCGCACTCCGAGCGTGCGGGCCGCTGCGTCGCTGGAGGCACCCACGTCGAGGTAGAGCTGGGTCGCGGGCCAGGCGACGTACTTGTCCTCGGGAGGTGTGAGGTGGTGGCTCTTGACGCCAACGACGGCCGGCAGGTCACCGGCGCGGGTGTGGACCAGCACGCTCAGCCCGGGAAGCACCCGCTCGGGCACCCCGCCGAGCCGGTGCACCCGCAGCGCTCCGTCACGGTCGATGCCGCGCACCACGAGACCGAGCTCGTCGAGGTGGGCAGTGACGAGCACGACCGGCCCATCACCGTGATCCGGCCCGAAGGCCACCGCGACCTGCCCGAGCCGGTCGACGTGCGGTCGCAGCCCCCTGGCCTGCAGATGCTCGACGACGGCGGCGGTGAGCCGGTCCTCGTTGCCGGCCGGTGCCGCGATCGCCGACAGCCGGCGGCACACCCCCAGCAGGTCACCGCCGATGTCCCCGAGCGTGGGCTGCACAGGTTCGCTCCTTCCCGACCTCTGATTGCACGTTTCCGTGCAGTGGGCACCCTCCACCCGCGGAGAGTACGCGTCAAGCAACTTGTCGAACTCGTTGTCTGCGCGTTATCGTGCAAACCACGCGTGGGGCTGGCTCTCGTCGTGCCTGCCGTGGGCGAGGCCGGGAGGAACTACGGATGC
>JAJZTN010000087.1 GCA_021848885.1 Actinomycetes bacterium | reverse complement strand
TGCGTGCGGCGTGGTTGCCGCGTCACCGGCTCGGCCCCGGTCGCGTCGGCATCGTCGAGTTGGCGAACTCGCTGGTGCTGCTGGCGCTGGTCCTGATGTTGGCCGGCCACGGAGTCTGAGCGCCGAACCGCGGGGCCTGCGGGGCGGGTGGATCGGGTGGGGCAGGCCGGGCGTGCGTGGCGCGGGGAGCGTGGGGCCTGGGTGGCGGGTGCGCCGTGCGGGTCGGGTGGGGCAGGCCGGGCGCGCGTGGCGCGGGGAGCGTGGGGCCTGGGTGGCGGGTGCGCCGTACGTGGCGTCTGGGGCGCGCGTGGCGTGCTGTCGGGCCCGCCTTGCCGCGAGGCGATCACGTGAAGCAGGCGCGCTAACGGTTTGGCGGCTCTGCGGGCCCCGGAAGCGTTAGTACGCCGCGCAAGGGGTGGTGTCAGGACAGCTGAAGGGGCCCAGGGGCCTGCGGCTGCTGGCCAAGCGTCGCCGGAGTTGCCCAGGGGCTGGCACACCGCACACCGACCGTGGCTGCACACCGACCGTGGCTGACACACCAGCTGTGGCGGGAACGTGCCGCGGAGCCCCCGGGCTCAGTCGTGTCCTGGCCCGGCCGGGTATCCGGCCACGAGCTCGGTGTCGACCCCGATCGCGCCGAGCTTGGCGGCCCCACCTGGCGAGCCCAGTGCCTCGTCCCGGCCGGGGAGCGGCTCAGTGAAGAACCGGGCGTTGTCGGCCAGGAACGGCTGGTCCCGCTCCGGCAGATCGTCCTCGTAGTAGATGGCCTCGACCGGGCAGACCGGCTCGCAGGCCCCGCAGTCCACGCACTCGTCCGGGTGGATGTAGAGCGTGCGCTTGCCCTCGTAGATGCAATCGACCGGGCACTCCTCGACGCACGCCCGATCCATCACGTCGATGCACGGCTGGCCGATCACGTAAGTCACGGTGCGGCTCCGGGGAACTTGTGGGGACGTCTGCCACCCGGTAGTTTTCCACGAGTCAACTCGTAATAACAAGGCCGGTCGCGCCGTGACCGGGACCGGGAGGCTCGGATGAGTGTCGAGAACGCGACGGTGGCCTCGCCGCCGGTGCTGGCCTCGCGGGACCTCCCGCCGGCAGCACTGGACGTGCGGGGCCTCCCGCCGGCAGCACTGGACGTGCGGGGCCTCCCGCCGGCAGCACTGGACGTGCGGGACCTCCCGCCCGCTCAGCGGCACAGGCAGATCTTCGCAACCTTCACCGCGCTGCCGGCAGGTTCGGCCTTCGTGCTGGTCAACGACCACGAGCAGCAGCCGCTCTACTACCAGCTAGCCGCCGAGCATGCCGGGGAGTTCGCCTGGGACTCCCTCGAGCAGGGCCCAGTCGTGTGGCGGGTGCGGATCGGGCGCATCGGGAAGGCCTGAGGTGCCCTCCAGCCAGACCCCCGCCAGCCGGAGCCCCGCGTACGCGAAGCCGCCCGCCAGCCCGACCCCCGCCCACGAGCTGACCGACCCGTCCCGCGGTTCGGGCGCTCGCCGTGAGGAGGTGCTGGCGCTCCTGCGAGCTGCGGCGGGCCCGCTCAGCGCAAGTGATGTCGCCGAGCGAATGGGCCTGCATGTCAACACCGTCCGGTTCCACCTCGACGGGCTGGTCACGGACGGGGCACTGGCCCGCACCGTGCAGCGGCGGGACCAGCCGGGCCGACCGAGGGTGCTCTACTCGGTGAGCCCCCAGGCGCCCGGGCCCCGCAGCTTCGCGCTGCTGTCGGAGATGCTGGCCGGGCTGGTGGCATCCACCCCCTCGGCCGCTGTCGCGGTTGCGGCCACAGGTCGCGCCTGGGGCGGCCACCTCGTACACGCCCACGCCCCGACCGAGTCGCTCCACGCCCCGGCCGAGCCGCTGCACACCCCGACCGAGTCGCTCCACGCCCCGGCCGAGCCGCTCCACGCCCCGACCGAGCAACTTGACGCCGGCGAGGCGCTCGCCCGGTTGGTCCGCCTGCTCGACGCGGTCGGCTTCCAGCCCGTGCTGCAACGTGACGAGGGCGGAACGCAGGTCGTGCTGCGGCACTGTCCCTTCCGCGAGGTGGCCGCACGGCACACCGAGGTGGTCTGCGGCCTGCACCGAGCCCTTATCGAGGGTGCCCTCGACGAGCTGCGCGCGCCCCTGGCACTGGCGACCTTCACCCCCTTCCACACCGAGACAACCTGCACCGCACTGCTGCTGGAGCGCAGGTGAGGCCACCGGTCCCGGTCGCTTCTGCGCCGCCGGGCCTCGATGGCCCCAGTGGGCAGCACACCCTGCTGCGCATCCCGCGTCACGACGTCGGCGAGCGGCCGTTCATCGTCATATGGGAGGCGACCCGGGCGTGCCCGCTGGCCTGTCTGCACTGCCGGGCCGAGGCTGTGACGCGCCGGGACCCGGCCGAGCTGAGCACCGACGAGGCGATCGCCCTGATGGACTCGGTGGCCAACTTCGGCCATCCGGCGCCGCTCTTCGTCATAACAGGCGGTGACCCCTTCGCCCGCCCGGACCTTGTCGAGCTCGTCCGTGCCGGGACCCGGGCCGGCCTGTCCGTCGCGGTGTCCCCGTCCGGCACGCCTACGCTGACGCAGCCGAACCTCGCGGCCTTGCACGACGCCGGAGCCCGGGCGGTCTCGCTGAGCCTGGACGGATCGAGCGCAGGGGTGCACGACGCCTTCCGAGGCGTTGCGGGCACCTTCGAGGCGACGCTGCGCGGCTGGCGGGCCGCCCGCGACATGGGGCTTCGCGTGCAGATCAACACGACCGTGCACCGCGGGAACCTCACCGACCTGCCCGCCATCGTGCGCCTGGTGCACGAGCTGACGGCGATGACCTGGAGCGCCTTCTTCCTGGTGCCGACCGGGCGGGGTCGCGAGCTGGACTGGTTGCACCCCGAGGAGGTCGAGGACGTGCTCAACTTCGTCTACGACGCCGGGCTGCACGTGCCGGCGCGCACGACCGAGGCGCACCACTTCCGGCGGGTAGTGCTGCAGCGGCAGGCCCTTGAGGCCGAGGGCGTCGACCCGGTGCGCCCGCTGGGGCTGGGGCCGCTCTACCGACAGCTGCGCGCGGCACTGCACGAGGCGCTGCCCGTGCAGACACGGCGGGCACGCCGCCCGCCGATGGACGTCAACGCCGGTCGGGGTTTCGTGTTCGTTTCACACACCGGCCAGGTGCACCCCAGCGGCTTTCTGCCGATGAGCGCGGGCAATGTCCGCGAGCGGCCGTTGCCTGACCTCTACCGGAGCTCGGAGCTTCTCACCGGGTTGCGTGACCCGCGCCGGCTCGGCGGGCGCTGCGGCCGATGCGAGTTCGCCGCGGTGTGCGGCGGGTCTCGGTCGCGCGCCTACGCCCTGACCGGTGACCCGTACGCCGAGGAACCCTGGTGCAGCTACCAGCCCGGCGGGGCTGGAGCCATCCGCCACCGGTGACCGCGAGCCCGCCACCGGTGACCGCGAGCCCGCCACCGGTGACCGCGAGCCCGCCACCGCTCGCAGCCACGCCCAACCACGCGCAGCCGCGAGCTGGCCCGTTCGTTCAGCGAGCGCCCGCGCCGGCCGGACCGGCCATGCCTCCCGAGGCGATCCGGGCCGTGGTCCAGCGGTTCAGCCACGCCACGATCGGCAGGGCCACCACGATGAGCGCGGCCACCGGCAGGAAGCCACGGGCGTAGCCGTCAGTGCCACCGACGGCCCCGGTCACCGCACCGATGAGTGGCGGGATGACGAAACCTCCCAGCGCGCCCAGCCCGCCGATCCAGCCGGAGGCCCCGCCGACCGCATCGGGCACGTAGTGCGGCAGCAGCTTGAACACGATCGCGTTCTGCAGCCCCATGCCCACCGCCACCGCGACGGTGGCCGTCAGCGATGTTCTGAAGGTCTGCGAGAAGGACAGCGCAAGCACCCCGGCCAGCATGAGCAGGAAGTTCCCGTACAGCGCGTAGCGGATCGACAGCCGGTCCGACAGCAGACCGCCGGCTACCCGGATCAGCGCGGTGATTAGCGAGAACGTCGCGGTGAGCACCCCGGCCTCGCGCAGGCTCGCGCCGTACATGCCGTGCCAGTAGGTGGGCAGCCATGAGGTGAAGGCCAGGAAGCCGCCGAAGGAGAGGAAGTAGAAGTAGACAAGTATCCACGTAGCGGTGATGCCCGAGGCGTGCCGCAGCCCGATCACCGCCGAGCCGGCCGGGCGCAGCTCCCCACCGCCGAGCCCGGCCAGCCGCTCCACCGGGACGTCGATGCCGCGAGCCTTGAGCTGGAACCACGGCGCATCCTTGATGGCCACCGCGTAGATGATCGTGATGAGCAGCAGCACGGCGAACCAGATCGTGTAGGCGCCGAGCATGCCCAACGACCCCACGGCGAGGGGGAGCAGCAGGGTGGACAGACCCGGGCTTGTGTTGCCGAGCCCGGCGTAGATGCCCAGGGCACCGCCCTGGTCCTTCTTGGGGAACCAGTAGGACACCTGGCCGATGCCGACCGAGAACGTCGCGATCCCGCAGCCGATGAGCACCCCCAGGGCCAGAAGCAGCGGGTAGCTGCCTGCCATCCGGTCCGGGTAGCGGGCGTGCAGCAGCCACAGCAGGCCAAGGACTCCGACGTTGGTCACGGCGAGCAGGATCAGCAGCGGTCGCTTTCCGCCGTAGCGGTCCACCGCCGCGCCGAACGGGATGCGCAGCAGCGACCCGGTCAGGCTGGGGATGGCGGCCAGCAGCCCCGCCGCGAAGGGGCCGAGCCCGAGCAGCTCGGTGAACTTGGGCACAAGCGGCCCGAAGATCGACACCCCGGCGAAGCCGCCGAAGAAGCCCAGGGTGGCCATCCACAGGGCGCTCGAGCGACTGCCGCGCAGTTGAGCGAGCAGCGCGCCGGTGTCGGGTCCGACGGGGGTCGCCGAGGTGCTAGACATTTTCGCCACCGTCTCCGGCCGGTGCCCCGGCCTCGTCGTGCTGGCATGGAAGGCTGCCGCGACTGATTTTCTCTCGTGCGTGTTGTTTTTACAATGGGGGCGATTAGAATGGCAAGCGTGGAGGATGTGGTGCCTGACACGGGGCCGGCGGCGGGCGACAGACCCACGCTAGTTCCCACGCTCAGCCAGGGCGACACCCGCACCCATCGGGCCCTGGCCGCCCGCAGCCGGGTGGCGTTGCTCGACGCGCTGCGCCGGGCCGGGCGGCCGCTGAGCGCGGAGGAGGCGGCCGAGCTTGTCGGGCTGCATCCCAACACCGCCCGGGTGCACCTGCAGAGGCTCCTCGAGGTCGGCTTCGTCTCCCGGCAGCGGGAGGAGCGCACCCGACCGGGCCGCCCGCACGTCCTGTATGCCAGCGCGACGAGCGCGACGAGCGCGACGAGCGCGACGAGCGCGACGAGCGCGACGGGCGCGACGAGCGCGACGAGCGCGACGAGCGCGACGGGCGCGACGAGGGCGACAGGTGAGGCCCCCGACGATCGCGCCGACGCCACCGTCGCCGGATCCGGGTCGAGCGGGCCCACCGACCCGGTGGGCGCCGGCTACAAGGCCGTGGCCGAGGCCCTGGCCGCCGAGCTGGCCGCGGGACCGGACGCCGCGCAGGCCGCCGTCGAGGCCGGCCGGCGCTGGGCCGCGGCCACGGCCGGGCGGGACTGGCCGGTCCGCACCGGAGCCAAGAAGGCCCTGGCTGCCACCATCGCCGTGCTCGACGACCTCGGTTTCGCCCCGACCTGGGTGGAACGGGATAGCGAGATCAGGCTGCACCGCTGCCCGTTCGAGGAGCTCGCCCGGGCCAACCGTGGGGCGGTCTGCGGGGTTCACCGGGGGTTGATCGAGGGTACGGTCGAGCGCATCGGCGGTCCCGTCCGGGTCAGTGGTTTCGAGCCCTTCCGCGAGGAGGATCCCTTGCTGTGCGTCGTGCACCTTCTCTTCGACGCTGAGCCTCGCGCTCGTGCGTCGCACCCATCGACACCCGGCTCCTCGCGGTGAGCGCGGGCTCTGGCCTGGACGGTGCGGCCTCCCAGGCCGTGCTGCGGGCGCGTCGGTGGTTCACCGGGGAGGACATCTCCGCGGACCTGCGGACCATCCATCGCAGGGGTGGGCGGGAAGGGGACGTCTTCTACCGGGACCGGTGGAGCCATGACGTCGTGGTGCGCTCGACGCACGGGGTCAACTGCACCGGCTCGTGCTCGTGGAAGGTCTACGTCAAGGACGGCATCATCACCTGGGAGACCCAGCAGACCGACTATCCCTCGGTCGGGCCTGACTCCCCGGAGTACGAGCCGCGTGGCTGCCCCCGCGGAGCGGCGTTCTCCTGGTACACCTACTCACCCACCCGGGTCCGCTACCCCTACGTGCGCGGCGTCCTGCTGGAGTCCTACCGGGCCGCGCGGGCCGTCCACCCCGACCCGGTGGACGCCTGGGCCGCCGTGGTGGCCGACCCGCAGGCTCGGCGGCGCTACACCCGGGCGCGTGGGAAGGGCGGGCTGGTGCGGGCCCGATGGGCCGAGGTGCTGGAGATGCTCGCGGCCGCGCACGTGCACACCATCAAGACCTACGGACCCGACCGGATCGCCGGTTTCTCGCCGATCCCGGCGATGTCGATGGTCTCCCACGCCGCCGGTGCTCGCTTCATCTCCCTCATCGGCGCCACGATGCTGTCCTTCTACGACTGGTACGCCGACCTGCCGGTTGCCAGCCCCCAGGTGTTCGGCGACCAGACCGACGTCCCGGAGTCCGCGGACTGGTGGAACTCCAGCTATCTCGTGCTGTGGGGCTCTAACGTCCCTGTGACGCGAACCCCGGACGCGCACTTCATGGCCGAGGCGCGCTACAAGGGCACCAAGGTTGTCGTGGTCAGCCCGGACTACGCCGACGCCACGAAGTTCGCCGACGAGTGGCTGGCGCCGCACCCAGGCACCGACGGGGCCCTGGCGATGGCGATGGGCCACGTCATCCTCAAGGAGTTCTTCCTCGACCGAGAGGTGCCGCGCTTCGGCGACTACGTACGGCGGTTCACCGACCTGCCCTTCCTGGTCACGCTGGTCCCGCGCGCCGCGGCCGATTCCGCCGGGGCCGATTCCGCCGGGGCCGATTCCGCCGGGGCCGATTCCGCCGGGGCGGGGCCGGCGTACCTTCCTGGCAAGTTCCTTACGGCCGCGGACCTGGGCAGCACCGAAGCGGGCGCGGCGTTTCGCACCGTGCTCGTCGACGCCCGCAACGGCGAGCCGACAGTGCCCAACGGGACGCTCGGGGACCGCTGGACCGCGGCCGGCCTGGGCCGCTGGAACCTCGACCTCGGTGACATCGAGCCGGCGCTGAGCCTGTACGACCCGCAGGCGCAGGCCGTGGCGGTCGACCTGCCGCGCTTCGACACCACCGACGGGCAGGGCGGGGTCATCCGCCGCGGCGTGCCGGTCCGCCGGGTCGGGGAGCACCTGGTCACCACGGTGTTCGACCTCGTGCTGGCCGGCTACGGGGTGGGCCGGCCCGGGCTGCCGGGGCAGTGGCCCACCGGCTACGACGACCCGGAGCCGGGCACCCCGGCATGGCAGGCCGAGCTGACCGGCGTACCAGCCGAGCAGGCGATCCGGGTGGGCCGGGAGTTCGCCGCCAACGCCGAGGCCTCGGGTGGCCGCTCCATGATCATCATGGGTGCCGGGGCGAACCACTGGTTCCACTCCGACACCATCTACCGCAGCTTCCTCGCCCTGGTCACCCTCACCGGCTGCCAGGGGATCAACGGCGGCGGCTGGGCGCACTACGTCGGGCAGGAGAAGGTGCGCCCGGTGACCGGCTGGGCGACTCTGGCCGGGGCGACGGACTGGGCCCGCCCACCGCGGCAGATGATCGGGACCGGGTTCTTCTACACCGCAACCGACCAGTGGCGCTACGACTCCTTCCCGGCCGACGCGCTGAGCAGCCGGCTGGGCGCGGGCAGGTTCGCTGGGATGGCCCCGGCCGACCTGCTGGCGCAGTCGGCCCGGATGGGCTGGATGCCCTCGCAGCCGACGTTCGACCGCAACCCGCTCGACCTCGCCGACGAGGCCGAGGCGGCCGGCAAGCCGGCGGCCGACTACGTCGTGGAGCAGCTGCGCGCCGGACGGCTGCGCTTCGCCGCCGAGGACCCGGATGCGCCGCAGAACTGGCCGCGCATCCTCACCGTGTGGCGGGCCAACCTGCTGGGCTCATCCGGGAAGGGCAACGAGTACTTCCTGCGCCACCTGCTGGGCACCGATGCCTCGGTGCGGGCCGAGCAGGCCGGCCCGGACCGCCGGCCGCGCGACGTGGTGTGGCGCGAGGAGGCCCCCGAGGGCAAGCTCGACCTGCTGGTGGCGGCGGACTTCCGGATGACCTCGACGACGCTGTTCGCCGACGTCGTGCTTCCTGCGGCCACCTGGTACGAGAAGCACGACCTGTCCTCCACCGACATGCACCCGTTCGTGCACGCCTTCAACCCGGCCATCGCGCCGCCGTGGGAGACCCGCACCGACTTCGACATCTTCTCCGCCCTGGCCGAGCACGTCAGCCGGCTCGGCGCGGTCCACCTCGGGGTGCGTCGTGACCTCGTGGCGGTGCCGCTCATGCACGACACGCCGGACGAGATGGCCACTCCCGGCGGGGTGGTGCGCGACTGGCGGTCCGGGGAGTGCGAGCCGGTGCCCGGGGTGAACATGCCCAAGCTCGTCGTCGTCGAGCGGGACTACGCGGCCATCGCCGCCAAGCACGGCGCTCTCGGGCCGCTGGTCGCCCAGGCCGGGTTGAGCACCAAGGGCTGGACGGTGCAGGCCTCCGAAGAGGTCGACCTGCTCGCCCGCGTCAACGGCGTGGTGCGCGAGGGCCCCGCGGCCGGCCGGCCGCGGCTGAGCCGGGACGTGCACATGTGCGAGGCGATCCTGGCGCTGTCGGGCACCACCAACGGCCGCATCGCGGTGGCCGGCTTCCAGGCCCTACAGCAGCGCACCGGCCGGCCGCTGGCCGACCTCGCGGCCGAGCACGAGGGCAAGCGCATCACCTTCGCCGACACCCAGGCCCGACCGGTGTCGGTGATCACCTCGCCGGAGTGGTCGGGCAGCGAGCACGGTGGGCGGCGCTACTCGCCGTTCACCATCAACGTCGAGCGCGCCAAACCGTGGCACACCCTGACCGGGCGGCAGCACTTCTTCCTCGACCACGACTGGATGGTGGAGATGGGCGAGCAGCTTCCGGTCTACCGACCCCCGCTGGACATGCACCGGCTCTTCGCCGAGCCCGAGGTCGGGACCGGTGACGGGGTCGAGATCACGGTGCGCTACCTCACCCCGCACTCGAAGTGGTCGATCCACTCGGAGTACCAGGACAACCTGTTCATGCTGTCGTTGTCCCGCGGTGGGCCCACGATCTGGATGAGCGAGAAGGACGCGGCCAAGATCGGGGTGGCCGACAACGACTGGATCGAGGCGCACAACCGCAACGGGGTCGTGGTGGCCAGGGCCATCGTCAGCCACCGGATGCCCGAGGGGACCGTGTACATGTACCACGCCAAGGATCGCGTGGTCGACGTGCCGCGCTCGGAGCTGAGCGGTCGTCGAGGGGGCATCCACAACTCGCTGACCCGGCTGTTGCTCAAGCCCACCCACCTGGTGGGGGGCTACGCCCAGCTGTCCTTCGCCTTCAACTACCTGGGACCGACAGGCAACCAGCGCGACGAGGTCACCGTCATCCGGCGGCGCAGCCAGGAGGTGACCTACTGATGCGGGTGATGGCCCAGATGGCGATGGTGATGAACCTCGACAAGTGCATCGGCTGCCACACCTGCTCGGTGACGTGCAAGCAGGCCTGGACCAACCGCAGCGGCGTCGAGTACGCCTGGTTCAACAACGTCGAGACCCGGCCCGGGCAGGGCTACCCGCGCACCTACGAGGACCAGCAGCGCTGGCAGGGCGGCTGGGTGCGTGACCGGCGCGGCCGGCTGCGGCTGCGGGCCGGCGGGCGGCTGCGCAAGCTGGCCACGATCTTCTCCAACCCGGTCCTGCCCACCATCAACGACTACTACGAGCCGTGGACCTACGACTACGAGACGCTGGTCGAGGCCCCGCTCGGCGAGCACACCCCGGTTGCCCGGCCCAAGTCGCTCATCTCCGGGGAGGACATGAAGATCTCCTGGAGCGCGAACTGGGACGACGACCTCGGTGGCGGACCTGAGCTGACCAGCCACGACCCGTTGCTGGCGAAGATCTCCGCCGACATCAAGCTGTCCTACGAGCAGGTCTTCATGTTCTACCTGCCGAGGATCTGCGAGCACTGCCTGAACCCCTCCTGCGTCGCCTCCTGCCCGTCCGGGGCGATGTACAAGCGGTCCGAGGACGGCATCGTGCTGGTCGACCAGGACCGCTGCCGGGGCTGGCGGATGTGCGTGACCGGCTGCCCGTACAAGAAGGTCTACTTCAACCACCGCACCGGCAAGGCCGAGAAGTGCACCTTCTGCTACCCGCGCATCGAGGTGGGCCTGCCGACGGTGTGCGCCGAGACCTGCGTGGGGCGGCTGCGCTACATCGGGGTGGTGCTCTACGACGCCGACCGGGTGCTTGAGGCCGCCTCGGTCGCTGACCCGACCGAGCTCTACCGGGCGCAGCGCTCGGTGCTGCTGGACCCGAACGACCCCGAGGTGGCCGCTGCCGCGGAGGCCGGTGGGATCCCGCGCGACTGGGTGCAGGCCGCGCAGCGCTCCCCGGTGTGGGCGCTCATCTCGACCTACCAGGTCGCGCTGCCTCTGCACCCGGAGTACCGAACCATGCCGATGGTCTGGTACATCCCGCCGCTGTCCCCGGTGGTCGACGCGCTGCGCGAGACCGGCCACGACGCCGAGGACGTGGACAACCTCTTCGGGGCCGTGGACGCCCTGCGCATCCCGGCGGCCTACCTGGCCGAGCTGTTCACCGCCGGGGACGTCGGAATCGTCGACGGTGTGCTGCGCCGGCTCGCCGCGATGCGAGCCTACATGCGCGGGGTGAGCCTGGACGGCACCCGGGACGAGTCGGTGGCGGCGCGCGTGGGGATGAGCGGTTCTCAGGTCGAGGACATGTACCGGCTGCTGGCGATCGCGAAGTACGAGGACCGCTACGTCATCCCGCGTGCGCACGCCGAGCTGGGCGACCCCGGTCAGAAGGCGCACGAGCTCGAGGAGCTGGCCACCGGCTGCAGCCTCGACGTCGAGGGCGGGCCCGGGATGGGCGGCTGGGGACCCTTCGGGGAGAGCTCGGGCCGGCTTGCTCCGGTCGCCGTGGAGACCTTCCACGTGCTCAAGACGCGCCAGCGCCCGGGTGCCGAGCCCGGTCCCACGGGCGGGCCCGGCGACGAGGAGCCCGCAGCGCCGCCCCCGGGTGCCGAGACCGGTCCCACGGGCGGGCCCGGCGACGACCAGTCCGCGGCACCCCGGTGAGCGCCGAGCATCGGGCGCTGGTCTTCCAGCTGTGCTCGCGGCTGCTGGGCTACCCCGACACCGAGCTGCTCGAGGAGCTGGACCTGCTCGCGGCGGCGGCGGGGGAGTTGCCCGCTCAGCTGGGCGAGCCGATCCTGGGTGTCATCGAGCACCTGCGCGCCGGTCCACCCATGGAGGTGGCCGCGCACTACGTGCGGACCCTGGACCAGCGTCGTTCGTGCGCGCCGTACCTGACCTACTACACGCACGGCGACACCCGTAGGCGCGGCATGGCCTTGGTCGAGTTC
>JAJZTN010000086.1 GCA_021848885.1 Actinomycetes bacterium | reverse complement strand
GGTCACGAGGTCATCGACATCGACCCGCCCTTCGACCGTGGTGTCATCACGGCGTTCGAGACAGTGTGGGCCTGCCTGGCCTGCCTGGCTCCGGTGCCGGCCGAGCGCCAGGACCTGCTGATGCCGTTGACCCGGTGGTTGCAGGAGCGGGGTGCGCTCACCTCCGCGCGGGAGTACCTGGTCGCGATGGTCCGGTTGCACGCCGCCGCCCGTTCGGCGGCGCTGGCGCTGGCCGGTGTCGACGCGGTGCTCACCCCGACGCTGGCCCGCCTGCCCATGCCGGTCGGTGGCTTGCGTGATGACGCCGACCCGGCGGCGGACTTCGCCGCCCAGGAGGCGTTCACCCCGTGGACCTCGCTGTGGAACGTCACCGGCCAGCCGGCGATCAGCCTGCCGCTGCACTGGACCGAGCCCACGCCGAGCGCGCCGCGCGGCCTGCCGGTCGGGGTGATGCTGGCCGGGCGTCCGGCCGGTGAGGCCGCCCTGCTGTCGTTGGCGGGGCAGCTGGAGCGGGCCAGACCCTGGGCTCAGCGCACACCGGAGCTTCCCGAGTGAGCGCACCCGAGCCTCGGGCCGAGCCGGTGCTCGCCGAGCTGGCCGCTGCCTTCCACGTGGCCACCGAGTTCTGGGACTGGCAGGGCCGGCACGTGAGGGTGCCCCGCGCCAGCGTCCTGGCCGTGCTGGCCGCCCTCGGCGTCGACGTCAGCTCGCCGGAGTCGCTGCTGGCGGCGCTGGCGCGGCGCCGGGAGGACCCGTGGCGACGGCTGCTCCCGGCGGTCGTGGTGACCCGGGAGGGCAAGTCCCCGTGGGTTCGCGTGCACGTTCCGCACGGCGCCGACGTCGAGGTCTTCCTCACCCTGGAGGGCACCGGCCAGCGCCGCGACCTGGTCCAGCAGCAGGTCTGGGTGGACCCGCGCTGGGTGGACGGCCGGCTCGTGGGGGAAGCCACCTTCGAGCTGCCGGCCGGCATCCCGCTGGGGTGGCACACCCTTCACGCCGCCACCGAGGAGCAGAGCGCAACCTGCCCGCTGGTGGTCTGCCCTCAGGCTCTGCTGTTGCCCGAGCCGGTGCGGACCCGGCGCGCCTGGGGGTTCGCCACGCAGCTCTACTCGGTCCGCTCCCGGCGGTCATGGGGGGTGGGAGACCTGGGGGACCTGGCTGACCTGACCGCCTGGAGCGGTCGCGACCTCGGCGCCGGTTTCATCCTGGTCAACCCGCTGCACGCCGCCGAGCCGTCCCCGCCGATCGAGCCCTCGCCGTACCTGCCCTCCTCCCGTCGCTTCACCAACCCGCTCTACCTGCGGGTCGAGCAGATCCCCGAGATCGCCTACCTGGGGGCCCGGGCGCGGGCAGCCCTCACCCGGCTGTCCCGGCGCTGCACCGCCCGCAACACCAGCCCCGACGAGCTCGACCGCGACACGGTCTGGTCGGCCAAGCTGGCCGCCCTGGCCCTCATCCACGCGGTCCCGCGCAGCCGGGCCCGCGAGCTGGACTACCAGGACTTCTGCGAGCGGGAGGGCCCGGGGCTGCTGGACTTCGCAACCTGGTGCGCCATCGCCGAGGAGCGCGGCTCGGACTGGAGCCGCTGGCCGGCCGAGCTGCGGGACCCGACCTGCCCAGGGGTGCGGGCCGAGCGCGAGCGGCTGGCAGACCGGGTGGACTTCCACCGCTGGCTGCAGTGGCTGCTGGATGCCCAGCTAGCCGGGGCAGCCCGCGCCGCCGAGCAGGCCGGGATGCCGGTCGGGGTGATGCACGACCTGGCCGTCGGGGTGCACCCCCGCGGCGCTGACACCTGGGCGTTGCAGCACGTCATGGCCCAAGGCGTCACCGTCGGCGCGCCTCCGGACGCGTTCAACCAGCAGGGCCAGGACTGGTCTCAACCGCCCTGGCGGCCGGACCGGCTGGCCGAGGCCGGCTATCTGCCCTACCGGGACATGCTGCGCACCTTGTTCCGCCATGCGGGGGGGATCCGGGTTGACCACGTCATCGGGCTGTTCCGGTTGTGGTGGATCCCGCAGGGCGCCTCGCCTGCCGCCGGAACCTACGTCCGCTACGACCACGAGGCTCTCGTCGGCATCCTTGCCCTGGAGGCGCACCGGGCGGGGGCGGTCGTGGTCGGGGAGGACCTCGGCACGGTCGAGCCATGGGTGCGGGACTACCTGCGTGACCGCGGGGTCCTGGGCACCTCCATCCTGTGGTTCGAGCGAGACTCGGCCGGGCAGCCGCTGGCGCCGCAGCACTGGCGCAAGCTGTGCCTGGCCGCGGTGACCACCCATGACCTGCCGCCCAGCGCCGGCTACCTGGCCGGCGAGCACGTCGACCTGCGCGCCCGGCTCGGGCTGCTCACCCGGCCCGAGGAGCAGGAGCGGGCGGTGGACGAGGCCGACCGCGCGGCCTGGTTGGGCCTGCTGCGCTCGATGGGGCTGCTGCGGGAGGGAGCAGGCGTGCCGGAGACCATCGAGGCGTTGCACCGGGCCTTGACCTGGGCCCCAGCCCTGCTGCTGGCGGTCTCGCTCGCTGACGCGGCAGGGGAGCGGCGCGCCATCAACCAGCCCGGCACGGACGAGGAGTACCCGAACTGGCGGCTGCCGATGGCCGACTCGACGGGTCGTCCCGTGCTGCTCGAGGAGGTGATGGCGTCCCCGTGGGCGCGGGCCCTGGCCCGGGCGGTGTCGGGCTGACTTCTCGCCCCGGCGGCCACCCGGACTCGGCCCACCCGAGCGGCGCGATAGCGTGGGCCGCGTGAGCCAGAGGTCCTTGCTGCGTGCCGCGGCGGTCGCCGTGAGCGTCCCGATCACCCTGCTAGCCCTGGCGGCACCCGCGCTTGCCTCCACGTCGGGTTCCGGCGACGCCGGTCCCGGGCTGACGGTGCTGCAGACGGTGGGCATCTTCGTCGGTATCCCGGTGGGGCTCTTCGTGCTCATCTGGCTGCTGGTCTACGCCCCCTCCATGGTCAAGGGGCCGCGCTACCGTCCGGGCCTGACCTGGTGGGCGGCCGCCCGCTGGTTCAACGGACCACCACAGGGCCTGTCGGGGGTCAGCGGGGTCGCGCCCGGCCCGGACACGACGAAGGGGGGCGGCGCCAGTGCCCGCTGGTGAGGCGTTCACCGCCCGGCAGGCCGATGACATCCTGCGGGCCATCCGGCTGGGGGAGTCCAGCGCCGGAATGCACATCAGGGTGTACGTCGGTGAGCTGGTCGGGGATGCGCGGGTCGCCGCGACCCGGCTGCATGCCGCCTGCGGCTCGGACGTCGCCGACACCGTCCTGGTCGCGGTCGACCCGGGCTCCCGCTCGGTGGAGGTCGTCACCGGGGCGGCGGTGGCCCGGCGGCTGCACGATCGGGACTGCCTGCTCGCGACGATGGCGATGACCACGGCGTTCTCCGCGGGAGACCTGGCCGGGGGGATCATCAACGGTGTGCGCGCGCTCGCCGAGCACGCCCGTGCCCCGCAGTCCCTGCACCGCGACACGCCCTGAGGCCGTCGCCCCGCCCTGTGCCCCGACGCCGTACGGGCTGTGCCTAGCCGGCGTCGACCGCCTGGCATCGCAGCGCGCGGGCCAGCCCGTCGCGGGACTCGGTCACCATCCGGCGCAACGCCGCGGGGGCGTCGAGGTTGACCTGCAGCCACTCGTTGGCCATCTCAAGCGTGGGCTGGTCGGCCAGCAGGGTCGGGAACAGCCCGATGACGATCTGCTGGGCGATCTCGTTGCTGCGGCTGGCATAGACCTGGCGGATCGCGTCGAAGTAGCGCGGCGCGTAGTCGCGCAGCAGGTCGAGCTGACCGGGCTGCCAGAACCCGCCGATGATCGCGGCCTGGGTCGCGTTGGGCAGGTCGTCGTGCTCGACCACCTGGGCCCAGGCAAGTGCCTTGGCCTCCTCGCTGGGGGTGGCCGCCCGCACCCCGGCGGCCAGCCGGCGCCCGGCCGCGGTGTCGTCCCGGTCCAGCTCGGCGTCCACCTCGGCCGCCCCGGCCCGGCCGTGCGCGACCAGGGCGGCGAGCAGGCTCCACCGCAGGTCGGTGTCGATGGCGAGTCCTGCAAGCTCGACCGTGCCGTCCAGCAGCCCGGCCAGCACGTCCAGCTGCTCGTCGGTGACGGCCACCCCGGCCAGTGCCCGGACGAACTGCAGCTGGTGGTCGCTGCCAGCCTCGCTGGCCCGAGCCAGCTCGAGCAGGGCGTCACCGGCGCGGGCCAGCTCGGCGGGTCGAGCCTGCTGGGCGACGTAGAGGGTCAAGGTGGTGTGCAGCTGGCGCAGCAGCGTCTGGGTCACCGTCGAGCCTGACTCGGCGCCGATCCCGCCAAGCACAAGGGCGACGAAGTCGCGGGCCGCCAGCTCCCCGTCGCGGGTCATGTCCCACGCCGCGGTCCAGCACAGCGCGCGGGCCAGCGAGGACTCGATCGTGCCGATGGAGCCCATGAGGGTCTGCAGTGAGCGCGGGTCCAGCCGCACCTTCGCGTAGGCCAGGTCGTCGTCGTTGACCAGCACGAGGTCCGCGCCCTGCTCGCCCACGAGGTCTGGCACCTCGGTCCGCGGGCCCACAACGTCCAGCTCGACCCGGCGTCGCCGGCGCAGCCGTCCCTCGGCGAGGTCGTACAACCCGACCGCCAGCCGGTGCGAGCGCAGTGTCGGGTGCTCCTCGGGCGCCTGCTGGGTGAGCGCGAAGGAGGTGAAGCGGCCGGCGTCATCGGTGTCGAACTCCGCGCGCAGGGTTGTCACCCCGGCGGTCTCCAGCCACTGCTTGGACCATGCGGACAGGTCCCGTCCGGAGGTCGCCTCGAGCTCGCTCAACAGGTCGGCAAGGGTGGTGTTGCCCCACGCGTAGCGGCGGAAGTAGGCCCGCAGCCCGTCCCGGAAGGCCTCACGTCCCACCCAGGCCGCCAGCTGCTTGAGCACCGATGCACCCTTGGCGTAGGTGATCCCGTCGAAGTTGACCTCGACGTCCTCCAGGTCGCGGATGTCCGCCGAGATGGGATGGGTGGTGGACAGCTGGTCCTGCCGGTAGGCCCAGCTCTTCTCGGTGCTGGCGAAGGTCGTCCAGGCCTGCGTCCAGCGGGTCGCCTCAACCTGGCACAGGACGGCCGCGTAGGAGGCGAAGGACTCGTTGAGCCACAGGTCGTCCCACCACCGCATGGTCACCAGGTCGCCGAACCACATGTGCGCCAGCTCGTGCAGCACCGTCTCGGCGCGGCGCTCGTAGGCCGCCTCCGGCACCCGGCTGCGGAAGACGTAGTCCTCCAGGATGGTCACGCAGCCAGCGTTCTCCATCGCCCCGGCGTTGTACTCCGGCACGAACAGCTGGTCGTACTTGCGGAACGGGTAGGGGAAGTCGAAAAGCTCCTCGAAGAAGGCGAACCCGGCCCGGGTCACCTCGACGATCTCCTCGGCGTCCAGGTGCTCGGCCAGGCTGGCCCGGCAGAAGACCCCCAGCGGGATGACCCGCCCGTCCCGGCTGCTGACCTGGCTGCGAACCTCGTGGTAGGGCCCGGCGACCAGTGCGGTGATGTAGCTGGACATCCGCTCGGTCGGGCCGAAGACCCAGCGGGCGCAGCCGTCACCGACCGGTGTGGCCGGCGGGGTCGGTGCGTTGGAGACGACCTTCCAGTGCTGCGGGGCGGTCACCGTGAAGGCGAAGGTGGCCTTCAGGTCCGGTTGCTCGAAAACCGCGAAGACCCGGCGGGCGTCGCTGACCTCGAACTGGGTGTAGAGGTAGACCTCCCCGTCGACCGGGTCGACGAAGCGGTGCAGGCCCTCCCCGGTGTGGGAGTAGGCGAACTGGGCGTCGACCTCCAGCACGTTCTCGGGCTGCAGGTCGGTCAGCCTGATGCTCACCCCGTCCACGACCGCGTCCACGTCGAGGTCGTCTCCGTTGAGCCGGACCGCGTGCACCTGCACGGTCACTGCGTCGATGAACGTCGCGGCGTACGGCGCCCTGCTCGTGAACCGGACCACGGTGCGGCTGCGGAAGGTCTCCGCCCCGCCGGTCAGGTCCAGGTCGACCTCGTAGGAGATGACCTCGACTCCCGCCGCGCGCTCGCGCACCTCGTCGCGGGTCAGGTTCATGCCAGGCACAGGGTGGGCTCCGTTATCTGCTGTCTGCGTGGCGACGTCGAAGTGCCCGTCGCGTCCGGGTCCCGGGTCGACGGGCGGACCCATGGTGGCACGCGGTGGTTGCCATCACCGAACCGGCCGTGTCCTCGCGGGCGCAGCCACGGGCCGCTTCCTCCCGCTGGGCCTGGCCGGGTCGCAGCGACGGCGCGGGCTGGAATGCCCGACCACCCGGCAACGGTTCCTGCGCACCGCAGCGGGGGTCCTGCCGCCCGACCTCACGACGCACCCCGGAGGCTGCCGGTGTCATCCACGGCGTACGCCGACTTCTGGTTGGACCCGATCTGCCCGTGGGCGTGGGTCACCTCTCGCTGGATGATGGAGGTCACCGCGGTGCGTGACGTCCAGGTGAGCTGGCATGTACGAGCTCAAGCGCAGCCGGGAGGTCCGGCCGTCCTTCGACTGAGCCGCCGGGCGTGCTGTCGGTCTGCCGAGTCAGGCTGCAAGACTGCCGCCATGCGCGTGCACATCGGCTCCGACCATGCCGGGTTCCACCTCAAGGCGCACCTGCTCAACCGGCTCGGCGAGCTGGGCCACGACGTCGTCGACCACGGCGCTCACGCCTACGACGCCCAGGACGACTACCCACCGTTTTGTCTTCGGACCGGGCAGGCGGTCGTGGCCGACCGGGACAGCCTGGGGATCGTCATCGGAGGCAGTGGCAACGGCGAGCAGATCTCGGCGAACAAGGTGCGTGGCGTGCGTGCCGCACTGGCCTGGAGCGAGGAGACGGCCCGGCTGGCCCGCGAGCACAACGACGCCAACATCATCGGCATCGGGGCCAGGATGCACACCCCCGAGGAGGCGGTGCGCATCGTCGAGGCGTTCCTGGGGACGGCGTTCAGCGGTGATGACCGGCACGTCCGACGGATCAGGTTGATCGCCGACTACGAGGTCTCCGGTGAGCTGCCCGACCCCTTTGAGCCGCTGGCTTGATCGGTCCGGGCCGCGTCGCGCATCGCGGCGAGCTCGAGGTCGGCCGCGTTGGGTCGGGACACGTCCCGGGCTCGCATCGCGCCGCTGATGCCAACCTTGGACGGCCCGGCCCCGCGCAGGGCCTGCAGCGAGCCGCCATCCAGCCCGTCAGTGCGGGCCGCGCCGGGGGTGGGGGTGGTCTGGCCCGCTCCGTCGTCCCGGGTGTGCCGGCCGCGAGGGGAGTCCGGCTCCCCGCCGAGTCCCGCAGTGCCTGTCATTCCAGTCCTGCCCGCCCTCGCCGTCCTGCCCGCCCTCGCTGTCCAGGAGCCATGCTGCCCCCTGCCGCGCACTTCGTTCAGAACACGAAAGGGGCGAAGGGTGCCGGGTCGTGGGCGAACCCTGCCCCGACCCGGGCGGCAGCACCCTCGACCCGTTCCTGCACCAGGCCCGCGTCGCGCAGGCTGACCAGGGAGGTGCCGCCGAGATAGAGCGCCCCCAGCTCACGCACGTCCATCACCAGCTCGGGCTCGGTGCGGGCCCGGCCGCACTCGGCTCCGGTGGCGTCCCCGGTGAGGCGCCACCGGCCCGCGTTCCAGGGGCATAGCGCGTCGCGGACCTCGATGACGGTGTCGACTCCGGCGCCCGGGGGCCCCCCGCCGTAGCGCCGCCCCGCCAGCGCCCGGTCCACGTCGACGACCCGGGCGTGCAGCCCGTCCCGAAGGGCGGGGTTGGTGACTCTCGGGTTGGGCAGCCACCGCAGCAGCGGGTCATCGACCGGCAGTAGCCACACCTCGACCGTGGCCGTCAGGTCCAGGTCGAGCAGCAGCTGCCAAAGCGCATGGCGTGCCTGGGCGTCGCCGGCATGAAGCTCTCTGACCCGCACAACGCCTCTCGTCACGCCGGTGTCCCAGGCCCCCTTGACGCGGAAGCGCGCGAAACCGCGAACCCCGGTGTCGTCCTCGGCGACGAGGCAACGAAGGGCGCTGAAACCCTCGCGGTCCTCCACCGCGTCGGTGACCCGCAGACGGTGCCCGCGATCGTCCAGCCGCGGCGTCCCGGGTCGCCTGGCGGCCTGCGCGTCGTAGAGCCCGCGGACCAGGTCAACCTCGGCGGGGTCGACCATGCGCAGCCGCAGCGTCGGGTCTGGCGGTGGGGTGCGAACCATGCTGGTGGTGCGGGGGATGGTCAAGGTGAGGAACCGGGTGGCCTCGCCGTACCCGAAGCGCCCGTAGATCATCGGCTCGGACGCCCACAGCACCGCGACCGCCTCGGCCGAGCGCTCGTGCAGGTCGTGCAGCTGGTGGAGCATCATCGCGGTGAGCACCGCGCGACGACGCTGCGTCGGATGCACCCCGACGCTGGTGACCCCTGCCACCGGCAGCCAGGCGCCGGGCACCCGCATGTCCAGGCTGGTGATCGCGGCGATGCCGGCCAACCCGCCGCTGCCCTGGTCGGGGGTGTCGGCCTCGGCCACGATGCAGCGGTCCAGCTCCAGCTGGTCGAGCTGGAGCTGGCGTCGCTGCTCGCTCATGTCAGGTGTCTGCAGGAAGGCCAGGTTGTCCAGAGCGAGGAAGGAGTCGAGTTCCTGGCTGCGCACCGGGCGCACCGCACGGCCGGGCAGGTTTGGCATGCCCTCTGCCTACCAGATGGGCGGTCCCCGCGTGGTTGCCTGGTCGCTGCGGGGTGGCCTCGCTAGTGTCCAGACCCATGGCCCGCCGGGCAGAGCACGCGCGACCGAGGGGTCCGGTCGCTGCGGCATGGCGCAGTGCCCTGGACAGTCGGACCCTGCGCGTGCTGCGCTCCGACAGCTTCGTGCTGATCAGCCTGTCGGTGATCACCGCGGGGCTGTGCTGGGCCAACGTGCTCGCCCCGTCGTTCTTCCCGGTCTCGATGCTCTCTCTCGCTGCTCTTGCCGGTGGCTTTCTGCTGCAGCTGCGCAGCCTCCTGCTGCTCGACATGGTGCTGCTGGCAGCGCTGGGCTATGCGACGACCTGGGGCCCCGACACCACGCCGGGGGCGGTCTTCGTGGTGCTGCTGACCGCCGTGGCGGTGCTGGTGCTCTCCCGCACCCGCACCCGGCTCGGGGTGCAGGGCACGCTCGGGGAGTCGATGCTCGTCGACCTGCGCGACCGGCTGCGTCAGCAGGGCGAGATGCCCCAGCTGCCGCAGGGCTGGGCCGCCGAGGTGGTGCTGCGCCCGGCTGGCGGGGCCTCCTTCAGCGGGGACTTCCTGGTCGCCACGCGATCCACCGACGGGTCGGTCTTCGAGGTGGTGGTGGTGGACGTCTCCGGCAAGGGAGTGGCGGCTGGAACCCGCGCGCTTCTGCTGTCCGGTGCCTTCGGCGGGCTGCTCGGGTCGATGGCCCCCGACCAGTTCCTCCCGGCCGCCAACTCCTACCTGCTCCGGCAGCGCTGGCAGGAAGGCTTCGCCACCGCGGTGCACCTCGTGGTCGATCTGAGCACCGGGCGGTTCGTCGTACGCACCGCGGGGCATCCGCCGGTGGCGCACTTCCGGGCCGGCTCGGGGCGCTGGCAGGTCATCGAGCAGGCCGAGGGTCCGGCGCTGGGACTGCTGGCCGAGGCGCAGTTTGTGGCGCAGACCGGTGCGTTGGGGCGCGGGGACGCGCTGCTGCTCTACACCGACGGCTTGGTGGAGAGCCCCGGTGACGACCTGTCGGTGGGCATCGACCGGCTGGTCGGGCAGGCCGAGCGTCTGGTCACCAAAGGCTTCCGCCACGGTGCGCGCAAGCTCATCGACGCGGTGGCCACCGGGCAGGTCGATGACCGGGCGTTGGTGCTGATCTGGCGCGAGTGAGTGTCCCTGGGGGAGCCGAGTGCTGCACCCGAGCGAGCGGGTTGGGAGCGGTCGGCGGGATTATCACGGTGCGACCAGGCGATAGCCCGCACCGCGCACGGTCTGGATGAGCGGCCGTGAGCCGGCGACGTTGATCTTCTTGCGCAGGTAGCCGACGTAGACGTCGACGACGTTGGAGCCCGGGTCGGAGCTGTAGCTCCACACGCTGCTGAGGATCTGGGCTCGGCTGAGCACATGCGTCGGGTTTCGCATGAACAGCTCGAGGATGGCCCATTCCCTGGGCGAGAGCTCGATCCGGCGCCCGGCTCGATGGGCGACCTTGCTGAGCAGGTCCAGCCGCAGGTCCTCGACCACCAGCTCGGCGGCGGTTGGCTGCGTGCTGGTGCGCAGCACAGCGCGGATCCTGGCCAGCAGCTCGTCGAAGGCGAAGGGCTTGGTGATGTAGTCGTTGGCCCCGGCGTCCAGCCCGGTCACCTTGTCCAGCACCTCGGCTCGGGCGGTCAGGATGATCACCGGCAGTTGCGACCCCCTGGCCCGCAACCAGCGCAGCAGGCTCTCCCCCGTGCCGTCAGGAAGCCGCAGATCCAGCAGCACCAGCTGGACCCCGTTGGCCTCGTTGGCGAGCCAGGTGCGGGCGGAGGCGATGGTGTCCAGCACGGTGACGGCGTGACCCTCGGCGCGCAGCCCCTTGTCCAGGAAGGAGGAGATTCCCCGGTCGTCCTCCACCACCAGGATGTGCATCGCTACCCCTGCTCGACCGCGATCGTGGCCGACTCGGGGCTCAGCGGCAGCACGATGCTGACCCGGGCGCCGCCGAGGGTGGAGTCACCGATGCGGGCCTGACCGCCGTGCGCCCGCGCCACGGCGTCGACGATGGCCAGCCCCAGGCCGGTCCCGTCCACAGCGGTGTTCTGCGGCCGGCGGTAGCGGCCCAGCGCCGCCTCGCGCTCAGCCAGCGGGATGCCGGGGCCGGAGTCATCGACGTGGATCTCCAGCATCGGCGCGCGCGGTGAGCCGGCCACGGCTGCGGACAGCTCGATGGCGTCATGGGGACCGGTCACCTTCACCGCGTTGTCGACCAGGTTGAGCAGCGCACCGCGCAGCTTCTCCAGGTCGGCTGTGACGACGACGTCGGGCACCTTGCCGACCCGCCAGGCCCTGGGGGCCAGGACGCTCGCTGTGGCGGCGACGTCGTGCAGCAGGGCGCGCAGGTCCACGGGGACGGGGTCGGTGAAGTCGACCTCGAGCGAGCGGCCGAGCAGCAGGAGCCGCTCCACCAGGACGCTCATGTGGTTGAGCTCGTTCAGTGCCACATCGACGGTGGCCCGGGTCTCGCGCGGGTCGTCCAGCCGGCCCCGCCCGAGCACCTCGAGGTGACCGCGCATGACGGTCAACGGTGTGCGCAGCTGGTGCGAGACGTCGGCGAGCAGCCGGCGCTGCACCGCCATGGCTCGGTCGATCTTGTCCACCATGGCATCGAAGGTCGCCGCCATCTCGCCGACCTCGTCGCCGGTTCGCGCATCATGGAGGCGCACCTCTAGGTCCCCGCGCAGGCCGATGTCCTTGGCGGTCTGGGTCAGCCGGTTCACCGAGCCGAGCAGCCGGCGCAGCAGGACGTAGACGCTGGTGACCGCGGCGAGCAGGGTCACCAGTCCCTCGCCGATGCCGAGGAAGAGCACGTCTCGGCGGGTCAGCTCGTAGTCGGCCAGGCTGGATGCGGTGAGGAAGGTGCCCACCGTGACGCCGTTGGCCACGATCGGGGCGGCCAGCACCTGCTCGGGCCCCTCCCGGAGGTTGACCCGGCTGAGCACGGCTTGCCGCGGCGGGTGACGAAGCAGTTCGGCGATCGAGGGGACGTCGACTAGAACATGACCTCCCGTCGTGCTAGA
>JAJZTN010000085.1 GCA_021848885.1 Actinomycetes bacterium | reverse complement strand
TCGCGGGCATCCTCGCCGACGCGTACGGCATCCTCAGCGCCATCTGGGTCATCGCCGCGCTGACCGGCGCCTCCGGCCTCGTCGTCGCCGTCCGCATGTACGAGACGCACCGCCGACCCCCGACGCCGCTGGCATAGTCGCCGCGTGGCCGGCTGCAACCACAAGCGCGGCCTCGACGAGCCCGCCGAGTGGTAGCGGTCCGTGCCGGTCGCAGCCGCCCGGGTCAGCGGCGGGAGGCCGTGGGCCGCCCTGCGGCTCTCCAGTCGGGGAAGCCACCGTCGAGGCGTACGGCGTCCAGGCCGGCCTCGCGCAGCCGGCCGACAGCACTGGCGGCCATGACGCAGTACGGGCCGCGGCAGTACGCGACGACCTTGGCGTCGGGCGGGATCTCCGACAGCCGTGACGCGAGCTCGGACACCGGGATGTTCACCGCGCCGTCGAGGTGCCCGGCGGCGTACTCGGCCTCCGGGCGGACGTCGACGACCACGACGCTGCCGTGCGCCGCCATCTCGTCGAGCTCGTCGAAGGTCACCGGCCGGGCGCCGTCGGCCTGGCCGAAGAACGCATCCGCCAGCGCGGAGACCTCGGCGATGTGGCGCTCGGCCAGCCCGACCAGGGTCCGGTAGGCCTGCTCGACGCCGGGGTCGGCCAGGCGGTAGATGCGGGCGCTGCCCTCCACCCGGCGGGCCACCAGGCCGGCCGCGGCCAGGATCTGCAGGTGCCGGGAGGTGTTGGCCACCGAGGCGGAGAGCTCCTGGGCCAGTGCGTCGACGCTGCGCTCCCCCTGCGCCAGCACATCGACGATCTCCACCCGCTTGGCGTGCCCGAAAGCCGCCCCGATGCGGGCGAAGTGGCCGAACACCTCGTCCTTGAACTCGCGGGCCTGCACAGCCACCTCCTCATCCGCCGGTCGAACGCTACGACGTCCGAGCGGTCGTCCGTGGCATCAATCACAGCCTATGATACTATTCAAGTGAACATTTGAATAGATCATTCAAGGACGCCAGGAGACCGCCATGCACACCCTGCTGATCATCAACGGCTCCGCCTACGGGCTGGACGCCACCTACAACGCCGTCCGGCTTGCCGCGAACCTGGCCAAGCGCGACGGCGAGCAGGTCACCGTCTTCCTCATGGGCGACGGCGTCACCGTGGCGATGAAGGGTCAGAAGACCCCCGACGGCTACTACAAGCTCGATCGGATGCTCGCCCCCGTCCTGCGCTCGGGCCGGGTGCTGTGCTGCGGCACCTGCATGGACGCCCGCGGCATCACCGATGAGATGCTCGTCACCGGCGCAACCCGTTCGACGATGGCCGAGCTGGGCGACACCACGCTGGCCGCCGACAAGGTTCTGGTGTTCTGATGCCAGCGCCGAGCCAGACGGTCTTGATCCTCGGCGGCGGCATCGGCGGGGTGGCCACGGCCAACCGTCTCCGCCGCCGTCTGGACCGGCAGCACCGCGTGGTGCTGGTGAACCGGGAGGAGCACTTCAGTTTCGCCGCGTCCTACCTGTGGGTGATGACCGGTAGTCGGCGCCCCGGCCAGGTGACGACGTCGTTGAGGCGTCTCGAGAAGGGTGGCATCGACGTGCTCATCGGCAGCGTCGAACGCATCGACCCGGCCAGTCGGACGGTGAGGGTCTCCGGCCGCGACGTGCCAGCAGACCACCTCGTCGTGGCGCTCGGCGCGGACTGGGCGACCGAGCGCATCCCCGGCCTGGCCGATCACGGGCACACCTTCGCGACGCTGCCGGGAGCAGAGCGCCTGGCCCCTGAGCTCGCCCGCATCACCAGCGGGCGGATCACGGTGCTCACCGCGGCACCGCTGTACAAGTGCCCCGCCGCGCCCTACGAGGCGGCGCTGCTCATCGACGCGATACTGCGCGCCCGCGGCGTGCGCGACCGGGTCGAGGTGCTGGTCCGCAGCGCTGAACCCGCACCGATGCCCGTCGCCGGGGCGAACGTCTCGGCGGCCGTCGCGGGTCTCCTGGCCCAGCGCGGCATCGACTACCGTCCCGGAGTGCAGGTCACCGCGGTCGAGCCCGGCCTGGTCCACTTCGGCGAGGCCTCGGAGGGCAACGACCTGCTCGTCTACATGCCGCCGATCACCGCGCCTCGCGTCATCGCCGACTCCCCGCTCGCCGAGGCGGACGGCTGGATCCACGCCGACGCCAACACCCTGGCTACCGGTTTCGAGCGGGTCCACGCCATCGGGGACAACACGCACATCGTGCTCGGCATCGGCAAGCCCCTGCCCCGTGCAGGAGTGTTCGCCCACGGCCAGGCCCACGCGGTCGCCGACACGATCGCCCACGCCATCACCGGCCACGGGCAGCCGGGCCGGTTCGACGGCCACGGGGGCTGCTTCGTCGAGACAGGGCACGGCCGCGCGGCGTACGGGTCCGGCGACTTCTACGCCCACCCGGCACCGTCGGTGACGCTGCGAGCCCCGAGCCGCCGCTGGCACTGGGGCAAGGTCGTCTTCGAGCAGAACGTGATGCGCAGATGGCTTTGACGTCCGCGCCCGGCGGGTTGCCACGCTGGCCAGTCGCGCTCGCGATCGTCGCGCACCCCGACGACGAGTCATTCGGGCTCGGCGCGGTGCTGACCGGGTTCGCGGCCAACGGCACCCGCGTCGCCGTCCTGTGCTTCACCCGTGGTGAGGCATCCACCCTGCACGGCGTCGAGGGAGACCTGGGCCGAGTCCGCGCTCAGGAGCTGGAGGCTGCGGCCCAGCAGATGGGGCTGGCCGGTGTGAGGCTGCTCGACCACCCCGACGGCGCTCTCGCGCACGAACCGCTCGAGTCGCTGGTCACCGAGGCGCTCGCGTACGCCGCCGAGGTCGGCGCGACAGGGCTGCTCGCCTTCGACCCCTCGGGCATCACCGGTCATCCCGACCACCAGGCAGCCACCCACGTCGCCGAGCAGGTCGCCGACCAGCTGCGACTGCCCCTGCTGGTCTGGACGCTGCCCGACGCAGTGGCAGCCCGGCTGCGCGAGGAGTTCGCGGCCCCGTTCTCGGGCCACCCGCCCGAGGTGGTCGACGTGGTCCTCACCGTCGACCGCGCTCGGCAGCTCAAGGGGATCGCCCAGCACGCCAGCCAGGTGGTCCCCGGCACCCCCCTGTGGCGCCGACTCGAGCTGCTCGGCGACCAGGAGCACCTGCGCTGGCTGCGTCCGCCGGCCCGGCCAGGACCCGGCCACGGCACCCGCTCCTGACCCGCTCCTCCTGGCACGCCACCTCGCCCGCCACGCGGCCCCCAGCGAACAACCGAGCCCTTCCCGGATGCCGAACGACGCCGATGGGGTCGGCCCTGCGCGCGTCGTCGTCGTCGGCCCGGCCGCTATCATCGGGCCGTGACGATGAGATCGTTGCCAACGGATGTCGTGGGCGTCGAAGCGGCGACCAGTCTGTTCCGGTCGCTGGGTGAGCCGGTGCGGTTGGCGATCCTGACGCGCCTGATGCTTGGCGAGCAGCGGGTGGTGGATCTGACCGAGCATCTGGGCCTGGCGCAGTCGACGGTGTCGGGGCACCTGCGGTGCCTGCTCGACTGCGGCCTGGTCGAGGTGCGGGCGGTGGGACGCTCGTCGGTCTACTCCCTTGCCGTGCCGGATCGGCTACACGCGCTGCTGGTGGCGGCCGAGGGCCTGCTGGAAGCGACGGGCGACGCTGTGACCCTGTGCCCGGTGTACGGGACGGGGGCGTCCCGGTGAGCGCCCCCGCGCCGGCCGCTGTGCCGCTCACCGCGCAGCGCAGAACAATCCTCGGGCGCCGGGCGCAGCTGCTGGCCGCCGCATCGGTTGGATACAACACGGTCGAGGCGGGCGTCTCGATCGCAGCGGGAGCCGCGGCATCGTCCATCGCCCTGGTCGGCTTCGGGCTGGACTCCGTCGTGGAGATGCTCTCGGGGCTGGTGATCCTCTGGCAGTTCCGGCACCCGATGCCCGAGAGGCGCGAGCGCCGGGCGCTGCGCTTGATCGCGCTGTCGTTCTTCACGCTCGCCACCTACGTCACGCTCGAGTCATTGCGTTCCCTGCTCACGCGCTCCGAGCCGGAAGGTTCCACCGTCGGCATCGTGGTCGCCGTACTGTCCCTGCTGGTGATGCCCACGCTCTCGTGGGCGCAACGACGCACCGGACGGGAACTGGCCTCCTCCACGGTGGTAGCCGACTCCAGGCAGACGCTGCTGTGCACCTACCTGTCTGCCGTCCTGCTGACCGGGTTGCTGCTCAACGCCACCCTCGGCTGGTGGTGGGCCGACCCAGTCGTCGGCCTCGTGGTGGCGGCCCTTGCCGTCAAGGAGGGCCGCGAGGCGTGGCGCGGGGAAGCGTGCTGCCCGCCCACGGCGAGGTCGGCCAGCGACACCTGCGAGGACGACGGCTGCACGCCAGCGCCGAGGACGGGTCCGGGGGAGGCTCGATGAGCAGCCAAGGGCACGGCCACAGCCACGGGCCCAGCATGAGTGCCGGCCGGATGCACCGCGGACGCCTGCTGGCGGTCCTGGCGCTCACGACGACGGTCCTCGCCGTGGAGATCGTCGGCGCCATGATCACCGGCTCACTGGCGCTGCTGGCCGACGCGGGGCACATGTTCACCGACGTCGCCGGGATCCTGCTCGCGGTGCTCGCAGTGACCTTCGCCGCCCGCCCAGCGACCCCGCAGCGCACGTTCGGCTACTACCGCCTCGAGATCCTGGCTGCCGTCGTCAACGCCGTGCTCCTGTTCGGGGTGGCGGTCTACATCCTCGTCGAGGCCTGGCAGCGCTGGCAGCACCCTCGTGAGGTCGAGGGCGGCCTCATGTTGGTCTTCGCCCTCGTCGGTCTGGTCGCCAACCTCGTCGGTCTGGCCATCCTGCGGACAGGGTCGAAGGAGAGCCTCAACGTCCGCGGGGCCTACCTCGAGGTGCTCGGTGACCTGCTCGGCTCCGTCGCCGTCATCATCGCCGCCGCGGTCATTGCCCTCACCGGATGGACCCGGGTCGACCTGGTGGCGTCGGTTGCCGTGGCGCTCATGATCCTTCCCCGCACCTGGTCGCTGCTACGCGAAGCCGTCGATGTGCTGCTCGAGGCCACCCCCAAGGACGTCGACCTCGACGCCGTACGCCGGCACATCCTGGACGAGAGTGGCGTGCTTGCCGCGCATGACCTCCACGCATGGACGCTCACCTCAGGCATGCACGTCCTCTCCGTGCATGTCGTGGTCGACGACCAGATGCTCGTCGACGGAAGCGCCCCCCAGCTCCTCGACCGGCTCGGCAACTGCCTGTCCGGTCACTTCGCCGTCGAGCACTGCACCTTCCAGCTCGAGCCGAGCAGCCACGCCGCCCACGAGTTCCGCCCCCACGTGTAGCGCGGGGGCAGGTTCACCGGTGCGCCCCAGCGGGGCCGGGTGCACGGTGGCGGCGATCAGGCGCTGAACGTCGGTGAGCAGGTGCTGCTCGGCGTGGTGGGCGATGTCGCGGGCCTGTTCAATGAGGAGCGGCTGCGCACCTGACACGAGCGCACCGGGGCCGGGCCCACCGGGCACTACCTCCTCCAGCCCGATCCGCCCTGATCGGCTTCCGGAACTTCGCCAAAGAGGAAGCTGAGGCCCTCGACACTCCCAACCCGCGACACCTGCGGGAGCGAAACGACACCGCCGCACGCGGCGCCGATCCCGCACCACCACAGCAAGACGCTGCATGAGCACCAGTGGGGCCCGGCTCGCCCATGCTCGTTCGAAGGTTCCTGGTCAGAGGCGCGGTGGGCGTGATGTGACGACCGGCTCGGGAAACCGGCGCTACGTGACTCCGTACGAGTCCAACCCCACCTGCACCCCCGATGCAGCCCGGTGCGGATGCTGGCGCATCACCGAGTCCGACGAACGATAGTAGTAATATCCTTCGTCGTAGGAGGTGGGCCGTGGCTCGCTGGGAACGGGTGAAGGTCCCGCCGGACTTTCAAGGCGCCACACGTGCGGAGCGCGTGGGCGGAACGTACCTGCGCTACCACCCCGACCAGCTAGGGAGGGTGTCGAACGCTCTCGCCCCGGACGTCGTGGAGTACGCGGCCGATGTGTCGACTGCCCTTGCGCAGCTGGGCGCGCGGCTGCGCGCAAACCCGCTGCCCCTGCTGTACTCCACAACCTTGCGTTCCGAGTCCATCTCGTCCTCCTGGATCGAGGGCATCAGGGCGACGCCGCGTGACGTCGCGGTGGCTCAGATCGGGGCTGACGCGAGGACCCACGATGCGGCGCAGATCATCCGGAACGTCGCCGCCATGCGAGATGCGATCGAACTGCTCGGTGCCGGGGCATGGACCAACGATCACATCTGGGACATCCAGCATCAGCTGCTTCCGTGGCAGCGGCGCGGTTACCGGCGCGACCAGGTCTGGGTGGGGGGCACCAGCAAGCTCAACGCGGACTACGTCGGCCCGCCCGGCACAGCGGTGCAGGCCTACGTCGACGACCTCCTCGACTACGCGAACACCGCCGGCGACCTGCCGGTCGTCCTCGCGGCGATAGTCCACGCCCAGTTCGAGACGATCCACCCGTTCGAGGACGGCAACGGCCGCGTCGGCCGCGCGCTCGTGCATGGGGTGTTCAAGCGCGCGGGCCTCATCGACGGCGGGGTCATCCCGCTGTCGACCGCGCTGCGCAATGACGAGAAGGGCTACCTAGCGGCGCTCACTGGTTACCGCTACGACGGCGAGGACCGGGCCCGCGCCCTCAACACGTACGTTCCGCAGTTCTTGACCTACGTCGAACAGGCCGTGTCGGCGGCGAGCACGTTCGCGGAAGCCGCGACCAGGCTCCACTCGCGGTGGCGATCGGCGGTCGCCGGTATCCGTACCGACGCGGCGCTGCACCGCGCCATCGACGTCGTCATCGAGAACCCAGTGATCTCGACAAGCTTCCTCGCCGAGCAGCTCGGCGCGTCGTTGCGCGTCGCGGAGAACGTCGTCAGACAGCTGAGTGACGCGGGCATCCTGGCTTCTGCGACAGGGAGGCACCGCAAGGCGCCGCTGTACCAGGCCGACGACATCCTCGACCTGCTCTCGTTCGGCGCGGAGGCGGGCCCACACACCCGGGCACCTGCACGGCTGGACGAAGTCGAGGCCGGCGAGCCAGCTGTCCTGGTCCGGCGCTGTGGGGTGCCGACGTCCAAAGGCCAGTGCGGCAACCGCGTTCCGAGCGCCGGCGAGCGTTGCTGGCGGCACCGCTGAGCCGGCCCCCGAGGAACGACGGGAGGCCCTGAGGGTCGAGCCCAGACGGCGATCTAGGAAGAATCGGCGCCGATTCCACGAAGACCCCCTGGTGGAGGTGCTGCCTCCGCATGCGAACCGAGTTTCCAGTTTCGCTGGGCACAACATCCGCATCACAGCGAAGCAGCCCCCAAGCAGAGATGCTACTATGTAGCACATGGAGTCGATCGGCGTGAGAGAACTTCGACAGCACGCCAGCCGCTACCTGGAGCGCGTCCGTCACGGAGAGACCCTGGAGGTGACGGACCGGGGTCGTCCCGTCGCACGACTCGTGCCGGTCGGCTCGGACGTGTGGGCTGACCTGGTGGCAAGCGGCAAGGTCATCCTGGCCGACAACCACACTGACCTTGTCGACGAACCGCCCGGAGAGTACGGCGTCGAGGCGTCCACCGCGTTGGCCGCGATGCGCGAACACGAGCGGTGAGTTTCTATCTCGACTCCTCCGCCCTGGTCAAACTCGTTACGAGGGAAGCCGAGTCTGACGCGCTACGTCGTTTCCTACGCCGGCACCCCACCGATAGGAGGGTAACGAGCGCCCTCGCGCGCGTAGAGGTCGTCCGCGCGGTTACCGCAGGCGGGCCCACAGCGGTCGCGCACGCGCGTAGGCAACTGGCCCGCGTCGATCAGCTCACCATCGACCGCGATCTGCTCGACGCTGCAGCCACCCTGGCACCAGGCACGATTCTGCGGTCGCTAGACGCTATCCACCTGGCAGCAGCGCGCTCCATAGGCGCAGAACTCAGGTCCGTGGTCACCTACGACCGTCGGATGCAAGACGCGGCCACAGCCCTCGGAATCATGGTGGACGCGCCAGCCTGATGGACGGGAGGCAAGGTTCCTGTCGCGGTCCCGGCGGCCAACGCAGCCTGGTTCGTATGGACCCGGCGCATCAGTGCCGCTGTGCGGTCCCGTCAGGCGGCCCGCAGATCGCAGACAACACCCCGGTCAGGCGCACGGCGAGGCGACATCGAAGGGATGGTCGAGGTACGAGCCAATGCCACCTCCCACGGACTTCAATCCCTGGCGGGCTGCTCGTTGGTCGAAGCACGAATTCGAAACCACGCCGACGAAATATGCCAAGGGGTCGTCCGCGGTTTCGGTGGGAAGCTGTTTCCAAGCTCGCTGTCCATCCGGAGCCGCCCCGAGTAGCCAGAAGCCACGCTGGGCGATGCACATTCCGGACACAACACCGCCGCAGGGATCAAGACCCTCGCCCCTCACTTCCTCAACCAGATACTCCAGCTCCTTCCCCTTGGCAATCGCCGTATTGAAGGACGCCATCAGGTTCAGAGCTCCGAAGACCTCAGGTTGCTGGCCAGGCCTTGCGGCCAGCTTGAGAGCGGCGGCGGGAACAGGATGATGTCGTCCTGGCCGGCGTCGACGACCGCCCGCTGATGGTCAACGATGACTCCGGTGCCACAGCCGACAGCAGATGGAAGCCACGGCAGGAGCAGATTGTTGAGCACCAACTCGCGGAAGCGCCCCTTGATGCCGGGATGCCCAATCTGCCCGTCGACCTGGGCGAGTGCGACAGTATGGCGGCTGTCCTCGCGCAGTCGGCTCAGCACGTAGCTGGGCGTGCTACCGCTCCCCGGAGGCTCTTCCTCGGCCACCGTGTGAGCCCAGTCGGTGGTCTGTGAGTAGCCCCGACAAGCACGCTCAGGCCTACTTCTGGGTCCCAGACGTGAAGCGACCCGGGCCCACGGGACACCGGTTCGTATCGGGTCACATCATGTGGAGCGCCCCTGACGGTGTGCGAACCGTGCCGGCGCCCGTCCTGTTCCGGCACGCCCCGGTATCGGTGACCGCGGCCAAGGATGCTGCTCGGGCGCGCCGCTGGGCGGTGTCACCGTCGCCGTCGCTGCGTGACGTGCGCGCTGCCGCGGAGGCAATGCACGCGACCGGGCAGATGACGTTCACCCGGGTCGAGCTGGGTGCGCGGTTGGCCGCGGACGGGGCGCCGTGGACAGCCAAGACGGTGCAGGACCTGCTGAACCGGGAGGTCCGAGCCCCGTACGGGCGGCTCGAGCGGGTCCGGGTCGGGCACTACCGGCTGCGGTCGGTGCAGGGCCGGCCCGCCGCCATGTCCACGGGCAGCCCGGTCGTCGAGCATGTGCGCGCCGCGCTGACGACGTTGACGGCCGGCGGACAGGTCGCCGTGACCAGCCGGCAGGTCGCCGACGCGATGGCCGCGACCGGGGTGGCCCACACGCCGCAGGCGGTCCGCGCCGGTCTGCGCACCCTGCGCCACGCTCAGCCTCCCGTGGTGGTACGCACTCCCGACGGCAGGTACCGGCTCGCGGCGGGACAGGGTGGGGGCCGGGACGAGTGTGCGCCCGGGTCCGGGCGGCACGCTGGTCGGCGTGAACGACGCGAGGTGCCGGGCGATGACCCGATGAGCGCCAGATGAGTCCGCGGTGAGCCGCCTCGTGCGGCCCGCGGGGCCACGCCCGCGCCGGGTCCGGGACCTCCACCACACCCCCACCGCCGCGGCGGCGCCGCTGGCCGGGCCGCTGGACGAGGTCGGCCGGGCCGGGATCACGCGCCGGCTGACCCGCCACTTCGGCCCCACCCCGACCCTGGCCGCGCATGTGGCTCTGCTGGACACCCGGGGCGCCTGGTACGCCGCCCGGGTCCTGCCGGCCTGGCCAGCCACCGACCCGGACGCGTTCTTCGGCCTGGTCCGCCACGTCGTGGGCACCCAGCTGCCCGGGCCGGTCCCGGACCCGGACATCGAGGGGTGGATCGACGCGGGCCGCCCCGGCGGGGCCCTCGGCGGGCTGTGGGACGCCGTCGCGGCGGCCCGCTACCCAGACCCCGACCCCGACCACCGCCACCGCCCCTGCTCCGCGCGCCCGTCCGGCACGCCCGCAGCGGCGGTGACCGCGGTGGATCGGGTCCTGGCCGGCTGGCCGGCGGAGCACCTGGAGGGGTTCGTCCGCGCGTACGCGGTGGTCGAGGCGCTCATCGACGCCGGCGCGATCCGCTTGCCCCACCACGATGGGTGAAGGCAAGTGCCAGGCGGCGCCGGGTCGGAGACGCGGCACCGGGAACGCGAGCTCCGACGGCCACACCGTCCCCCAGATCAGCCTCGCTGGTGGCTCAAGTGCGGCGATCGTTCGGTTGCGGGTGGCCGTGTGCGCTGAGGCTGGTCTCCGACACCATCCGGCAGTGCGCCACCATTGCCGCTCCCGGGGGCGGGTCGGTGACAACCTTCGAGTACGGCTGTTGCGTCCTTAGGGTGGCGGGTGCGGGCGCGAGAGGGGAGAGAGGTGGCCGTGAGCGGGGGCGCGGAGGAGGGGTTCGTCTCCTTCGTCGCGGCTCGTCACACCGCGCTGCTGCGGTTCGCGGTGCTGCTGTCCGCTGACCCGCATGCGGGTGAGGATCTGCTGCAGTCGGTGTTGGCCAAGACCTATGTGGCGTGGCCGCGGATCCGGGACCCGCACGCGGCGGAGGCCTACGTACGCCGGGCACTGGTGACGACGGCGACGTCGTGGTGGCGTTCGGCCCGGGTCCGCCGCGAGTCGCCCCGCGCTGACGTGCCGGAGCGGACCGAGCCGGCCGGTGACCGGGTCGTGGACGCCTCCGGTGCTGACTCCGCATCTGGCGGCGCTGCCCGCCCGGCAGCGCGCCGTGCTGGTGCTGCGCTACTACGAGGACCTCTCCGAGGCCCAGACCGCGCAGCTGCTGGGCTGCTCGGTGGGCACGGTGAAGAGCCAGGCCCACCGGGCACTGGGCACGCTGCGGGAACGGCTACGCGAGCCCGACCCGGGGGCAGCGGATGCCGGGGCGACCCCGATCCCCGGCTGGGCGCCGGTCGGTGAGGGTGAGGGTGAGAGGGGAGGCCGGTCGTGACCGACATCGAAGCCCGGGTGCGCGCCGGCCTGGCAGAGATCGCCGCGGGCGTCGACCCGGCCGCGGACCCGGCGACCGCTGCGGTGGCGACCGGTCGGGCACTCCGGACCCGCCGGGCCCGCCGCACCCAGGCGCTGGTCGCCGTGGTCGCCGCTGGGCTGCTGACCACGATCGGGGTCCTCGCCCACGACAGCGCGGAGAAGCCGACCGGAAGCAGCGGCATTGCGACCGCCCCCTCGACCTCCCCACAGCCGACTCCGACCGGCTCGAGCGGAACCTCCCCTGCGCCGGGCGCGACCACGACGGTGTCACCGGCGCTGGCCGCGTGGCTGACCGCCCTGCGGCTCGGGCCGCCCGAGGCGACCCCGACACCTAATCCCGCGTCGCTGCGCTATGCCGGCAGGACGTACGTGCCGCAGACGAACGACCCGCCGCCCCCGATCCTGGTCGCGCCAACCTCCCGCGGCTGGCTGGCGATCTTCATCCCCGACGGCTTCACCGGGGCGCCGGACCCGAACACCGTGCTCGGCCTTCTCACGCCTCCCACCGTCACCGGCCAGCCGTGGACGCTGACCCCGCTGGCGACCGGTGTGATCGCCGGTGCCGCGGTGTCCCCGGACGGCACCGAGGTCGCCTACGCCCGGGTGAACTCCAGCACCTTCGAT
>JAJZTN010000084.1 GCA_021848885.1 Actinomycetes bacterium | reverse complement strand
CCCACCCGGGACCCCCGCCCCCACCCCACCACCAGAATCGAACATGTGTACGAGCATAGCCACCAGCACCGACACACCCCACCCCCCATCCACACCCCCACCGGAGGGGCCAACCCCCGCGGGGCCAACCCCCGCGGGGCCAACCCCGGGGGAAAGCCCATGGCCAACCCCCGCGGGGCAACCCCGGGGGAAAGCCCATGGGCAACCGCGGGGGCCGCCCGGGGCAACCGCGGGCAGGGCCGCCGGGGGCCGCCCGCGGGCACAGCAACCCGCGGGCAGGGAAGCCGCGGGCAAGCCGCAGGGGCAGCCGCTACCCCCGCCAGCAGCGGCAGGGCTACTCCTTCGTTCCCCCGGTGAGCTGGCCGCGCACGAACTGCCGCTGGAATACGAAGAAGAGGATGGCGACGGGGATCGTCGTCAGCAGGGCCGCACCAAGGTTGAGCGGGTACTGGTTCCCCGCGCCCAGTGACCCGCCGACGAGGTTGTACAGCCCTGTCGTCAGCGTGTAGTAGCGGGGCGACACGGTCGCCACCAGGAAGTAGCTGAACTCGTTCCAGGAACCCTGGAAGGACAGGATCGTGAGGGTGAGGATCCCTGGGCGGACCAGCGGGAGCACCACCTGCCAATAGGTGCGCCACACCCCTGCGCCGTCGATCCTGGCCGCCTCCTCCAGGGAGACGGGCACCTGCATGAAGAACTGCCGCATCAGGTAGATCCCCGTGGCGTCCACAGCGATGGGAAGGATCATGCCGGGATAGCTGTCGAACAGGCCCAGCTGCTTGAGCACCAGGAACCGCGGGATGAGCAGCACCACCCCTGGCACGGCCAGGACGGCCAGCACCATCGAGAACACCGCGCGCCTACCCGGGAAGTGCAAGCGAGCGAGGGCATACCCGGCGAGGCTGTCCAGGAAGACTCGGCCGAGCGTGATGCAGGTGGCAACGAGGACGCTGTTGGCCAGCCAACGCATGAACGGCACAGACGAGTTGCTGGTGAAACCGAAGATCCGCTTCCAGGCCGCCAGGGACACCGGGTCCGGGATGAGGGACAGCGGATGGTTCGTGGCCGCGGCATCGGTCTTGAACGACGTCGCAATCTGGATGAAGAAGGGACCCAGATAGAGCATCGCCGCCACCGCCAGCAGCGCGTAACCGGCCACCTTGGTACGCCGCGAGTGGCTGGCGCCGACCATGCTCACGTCACCTCCTCGCGCAGGATCCGTCGCTGCAGCGCATTGAGGACGATGATCAGCAGGAAGAGCAGGAACGCCACCGCGGCGCCCACCCCGAACGCCTGGTTCTGAAAGCTGATCTCATAGGAGTAGTACGCCGGGGTGATGGTCGTCGGATTGTTCTTGCCCACCAGGGTGATCTGGTCGAAGACCTGCCAGGTCCCGATAAGCCCCAGGGTCACCACCAACGACAGCGTCGGGCGCAGCATCGGCACCGTGACATAGAAGAGGCGTTTCCACGGGCCGGCTCCGTCGATGTGGCTGGCCTCCTCCACCTCCTCGGGGATGTTCTGAAGGGCGGCCAGGAACATCAGCATGAACGTTCCCGAGGTCGTCCACACGACCAGAGCGATGACGACGCACATCCCGACCGAGGGTCCCGAGAGCCACTCCCACACGCTCAGCCCGGCAACCTGATGGTTCGCCCAGCGCGGGGCATCGTGTACGCCGAGCAGGCCGAGGACGTTGTGGAACACCCCATCGGTGTCGACGAGCCAGTTCGGGCCCCGGATCCCCACCAGGCTCAGCAGCCGGTTCACCGCCCCCTGACCCTGGAACAGGAAGATGAAGACCAGGGTGATCGCGATGCTCGAGGTCACCGAGGGGAAGTAGAAGGCCGTGCGGAAGAAGCCCTTGGCCTTGAGCAGGCGATTGTTCACCAGGACGGCCAGCCCCAGGGCCAGAGCCGTCTGGGAGGGAACGACGAACAGCACGAAGTAGAAGTTGTTGCGCACCGCGGTCATGAAGTTCAGCCGGTCCAGGCCCGGCTTGGCGAGCAGGTCGTGGTAGTTGGCGCCCCCGACCCACTGCACCGCACCCGACAGCGGGTTGGTGAAACCGTCCCAGTTCGTGAAGCTCACGTAGAGGGCGAGCAGAACCGGGATGACGAGGAAGGCGACCAGTCCTACGACCGCGGGCGAGACGAACAGCCAGCCCCACAGGCCCTGGCGCCCGTGGATCCCGCCGGACAGCGACAGACCCCACGGCGCGCGGCGCCGTGACCCGGGAGCGCCACCGCGCCGTGACCCGGGAGCGCCACCGCGCCGTGACCCGGGAGCGCCAGTGGCCGGACGGATGGCGCCGGTCTCGGATGGCATCGCCACCTCCCTCCTCCCGGCCCGGCGTGGTGGTGCCCACCTCAGGCGGACACCACCACGCACCGGGTGCCTAGCGGCTCAGCAGCGCAGACGCGTTCTGCTGAAGGGCCGCCAGCATCGTCTTGGGGTCAGACTTGCCGTTGGACAGACCCACGACGCTCGAGTCGAAGGCCTGCTGCACCTGCGGGAACCCCTTGGTCATCACCTGCGGCATGGCGTAGGCCGCCTCCTCGATGAAGGCCTTCGAGGTGGGGTTCGCCGCCTCGTACTGCGCCTGGGCCGCCTGCCGGGAGGGCATCACGCCGAAGAGCTTCGCGAAGGTCAGCTGCTGATCGGTCTGCGTCAGGAACTTGACGAAGTCGACCGCGGCAGCCTGGTTCTTGCTCGCCGAGGCGACGCCCCAGCAGTCGGTGAAGCTCAACGTCCCCTTGGTGCCGGTGGGCCCGGCCGGCATCGGCACGGTCTCGAAGTGCACGTTGGGGTAGTCGGCCTGCATCGCGCCCAGGATCCAGTTGCCCTCGATGGTCATGGCAGCCAGGCCCTTGCCGAACGCCTCGCCGCCCCACCCGGCACCCACCTGCTTGGGGAACTTCAGCACCCCCTCCTTGGCCAGCTGCTGCACGAAGGTCAGCCCCTGGATGTTCTGCGGCGAGTCGAAGGTGAAGGCGCTGCCGTCGGCGTTCATGTAGCTGCCGCCGGCCTCGGCCATGAAGGCGCCCACCCGGTCGAGGGTGTCACCGACGACAAGACCGGTGACCTTCCCCTTGGTCAGCTTCTTCGCAGCGGCCTCCAGCTGTGCCCAGGTCGTGGGAATGTCCGCGGAGGTCAGCCCCGCCGCCTTCCACATGTCGGTGTTGATCTCCAGCGCCAGTGTCGAGAAGTCCTTCGGGGCGCAGTACGCCGTCCCCTTGTAGGTGAACGCCTTCGTCAGCGCCGGGTAGAAGTCGGATGCGTAGGGAAGCTGGCTGAGGTAGGGGAACAGCGACCCGTCCGAGGCGAGCGTCTGGAACGTGGCGCCGTCGACGTAGAAGACGTCCGGGGGGCTGCCCCCGGCCATGGCCTGGGTCAGCTGCTGGTCGAGGTTGGACGCGGGCACGACCGTGACGGTGTTGCCGGACTGCTTGCTGTAGGCGGCGGCCGCAGCCTTGACCGCGTTGGTCTCGGCGTCACCCGAGGACCCCATCATGAGGGTGAGTGCGACCCCCTTGGTGGCCGCCGCGGTCGAGCCTGCCGACCCCGACCCACTCGTTGCCGACGAGCCTCCCGCACCGCTGCCGCAGGCGGCGGTGGCGAGCAGGACCGCCCCGATGGCCGCGGCGGTCATCAACCGCGACTGACGTGACTTCATGTCTCCTCCTGTGAGATCCGAGCGCCCGTCGGTCGACGTGGCGGATGCGCAGCGTTGTAGGCGACTCAGGTGGGCGGGCCGAGGCTTGCCCGCTCGACGAGACTCGGTGGGACAAGCAGCTCGACGCGTCTCGTGCGACCTTCGGCGAGCCGGCACAGCAGGGCATCGACGACCTTCTCTGCCACCGCCTCGAGGGGCTGGCGAAGGCTGGCCAGCCCCGGGCGCACCACACTGGCGACCGGGCTGTCGTCGAACCCGACGATGGACACGTCCTGGCCGGCCCGCAGTCCACGGTCCGCCACCGCCCGCAACGCGCCGACCGCCAGGGCATCGCTGACGCACACGATGGCCGAGGCGGGCCGGGCCCGGTCGAGCAGCCGGCCGGCCATCTCCGCACCGGCGGCGATGCCGTCCTCGCTGCGGGCGAGCAACCCGCGGGTGGGCAGGCGGAAACGCTCCATCGCCCGCTCCCATCCGCGGCAGCGGTCATCGCCTGACCCGCTGCCTTTCGGCCAGCCGAGGAAACCGACCCGCCGGTGCCCGAGCTCCACGAGCCGTTCCACCGCGCGCTCGACCCCCGCCGCGCCGTCCACATCGACCCATGAGTGCCGCGGCCTGGCCTGGCCCCACGGCCGGCCGAAGGCCACGAAGGGCAGGTCGTTGGCGAGCAGCCAGTGCGTCCGCGGGTCGGTGAAGTGCGTATTCGTCAGGACGACCCCGTCGACCGCGTGGCGCTGCAGGAGGTCGTGGAAGACCTCGATCTCGTCGTCGTCGTTGGCCGCGTGGAAAGCCAGCACGTCGTACCCACGGTCACGCGCCGAGGCGCACAACGCGTGCAGGAAGGAGTCCAGGACCCCGCCGGTTCCGTTGACGTTGCTGGGCAGCAGCCGGCAGGCGAGCAGGCGCGTGGACTGGGTGCGCAGCGTGCGCGCGGCGTTGTTGGGGCGATAGCCGAGGTCGCTTATCGACTTGCGGACTCGCTCCAGGGTCTCGGGACGAAGCTTGTGCGGGGCGTTGAGTGCGTTCGAGACCGTCTGGCGGGAGACCCCGGCATGCTCGGCCACCGAGTCGACCGTGGCGCGTCGCTCGGCACGCTCCGACCCCGGCCCAGCCATCCCAGCTCCTGATTGTGATCGTTCAAACGCCTGCCGCGGATCGTGGCATATGAACGCTCAAATTGCTAGAGTCCGCGACGTGCAACTTGACGAGGAGGGCGACGAGGCGTCGGGGGAGCAGTGGTTCCAGCCCTTTCTGCACGACCTCGTGTGCACGCTGCGGGCCCCGGCGTTCGTCCTGTCGGCCAAGGACGGGCAGCTCGGCGGCGGCGTACAGGGCTACTACGTCGCCGACCGTCGCGCACTGTCCCGGCTCATCGTCAGCGTCGAGGGCAGCGAACCCGCGCCGTTGGGGCACGAGCTGGTAGGTGGCAGCAGCGCGCGCTTCAGCGCCACCGTGCGCGGGCTGGGTGACCGCGGCGCCGACCCGACGGTCCTGGTCGAGCGCCAGCGGGGCTTCGACGGGCTCGCCCTGGTCGAGACCATCGTGGTCACCTCCTTCGCGCGTGCCCCGGTGAGCGCGACCCTGTCGGTGTCGGCCTCAAGCGACCTCGCCGAGATCGCCGCCATCAAGTCCGGCCGGCCGGTCGAGCAGACGCTGCGGGGCCAGGCGTGCCCGGGGGGCCTGCGCTGGGACGCCCCCGGGGGCAGCCGCGTCGAGCTGTGCGCCACCCCGCCCCCCGACACCGTGGACCCGCTCACCGGCACACTCGGCTGGGCGGTGTCGGTGCCCAGCGGGGCCTCGGTGAGCGTGGTGGTTCGCGCCGAGGTCAGCCCCGCCCAGGTCGGGCCCGCCGGGCAGGCACCCACCGTCCTGCCGGTCCACGACGGGCAGGCACCACCCGTCGCGCGGGTGCGCTGCGAGGACGCGCGCCTGCCGCGGCTGCTCGAGCAGAGCCTGGCGGACCTGGCGGCGCTGCGGCTGCGCGACCCCCTGCAGCCTGCCGACGTCTTCCTCGCCGCGGGCGCGCCGTGGTTCCTCACCCTCTTCGGGCGCGACTCGATCTGGGCGGCCCGGATGCTCCTGCCCCTGGGTACGACGCTGGCGTCCGGGACGCTTCGCACCCTGGCTCGCCGGCAGGGCACCCGCGTGGACACCGCGACGGCGCAAGAGCCCGGCAAGATCCCGCACGAGATCCGCTCGGGCCCGATCGAGGTCTCCGATGTCGTTCGGCTGCCGCCGCTGTACTACGGCACGGTGGACGCGACACCGCTGTGGGCGATCCTGCTGCACGACGCGTGGCGCTGGGGGATGCCCGGGGGCGAGGTCGAGGCCCTGCTGGACAACCTCGAGCGAGCCCTGGAGTGGATGAGCGAGCACGCCCTGGGCCGGCACGGATTCCTGCAGTACGCCGACAAGTCCGGCTCGGGACTGAGCAACCAGGGCTGGAAGGACTCCGGCGACTCGATCCAGTTCGCTGACGGCTCGCTGGCCGAGCCCCCCGTCGCCCTGTGCGAGGTGCAGGCCTACGCCTACGAGGCGGCCTGCAAGGGGGCGGACCTGCTCGAGGCCTTCGGACGGGCCGGCGCGGCGCGCTGGCGCGAGTTCGCGGCAAGGCTCGCCGAGCGGTTCCGCTCCTCCTTCTGGGTCGACTCCCCCACGGGCCCCTTCCCGGCCATCGCACTGGACGGGCGGGGCCGGCCAGTCGACACCATCACCTCCAACCTCGGCCACCTGCTGGGCACGGGCCTGCTCGACCAGGCCGAGACCGACCTGGTCGTGGAGCACCTGGGGAGCGAGGACATGAACAGCGGCTTCGGGCTGCGGACGATGTCGCGGTCCTCCGGCGGTTTCAACCCGCTGTCCTACCACGGCGGATCCGTCTGGACGCATGACACCGCCATCGCGGTCCTGGGTCTGCGCCGGGTCGGGACGGCGCGCGCGGATGAGACCGCGTCGCGGCTGATCCAGGGGCTGCTGGCGGCCGCGGAGGCCTTCGAGTGGCGACTGCCCGAGCTCTACGGCGGGCAGTCAGCCGCGCGGCGCCAGGCCCCGCTGCCCTACCCGGCAGCCTGCCGGCCACAAGCCTGGTCGGCGGCCGCGGCGGTGAGCATCCTGCAGGCCCTGACCGGCCTGCACGCCGACGTCCCCGGCAACCAGCTGTGGGTCGCGCCGCTGCGCCCGGCGCCGGTGGGCGCGATCGACGTGCACGGCCTCATGGTCGGCGAGCACCGGGTCTCGGTGCACGTGGACGCCGAGGGGACCCCGCGGGTGGACGGGCTACCTGCCCGCATGCGCGTGCACACCCAGGCGCCCGCCCGGGCTGAGCCCAACCCGTAGAGGTCGGGGCTCAGCCCAACCCGTAGAGCTGCTCGAGCACGACGGCCACGCCGTCCTCGTCGTTGCCGGGGGCATGCCGGCGTACGGCGGTCAACACGTCGTGGTGGGCGTTGGCCATCGCCCAGGCCTGCCCCGCCCAGGCCAGCATCGGCAGGTCGTTGGGCATGTCGCCGAAGGCCACCACCTGCTCAGCGGTCAGGCCGAGGGTCTCGCACAGCCCCGCCAGCGCGCTGGCCTTGCTCACCCCGTACGCCGATATCTCCACCAGGCCCTCGCGGGAGGAGTGGGTGACCTCGACGATGTCCCCGACCAGCTCGCGTACCCGCTCGAGCAGGTGGTCCGGATGGGCCTCGGCGTGGCGGGCGAGCAGCTTCAGCGCCGGCCGGCTGGTGAGCCCGGCGCGGTCGACGGTGAGCACCCGAGCCAGCTCCTCGGCCATGGCCCCCCGCGCCTGCGCGGCGATGGCCCCCCGCGCCTGCTCAGCGATGGCCCGGGCGGTCTCGCTCACCCGGTAGTCGGGCCCGCGGGCCGCCCCGTCACTGAACTCCACCGCGTAGCTGAGCCCGGGCAGCCGGGTGTCGAGCCGGTCGATCGTCGTGGCCAGCACGTCGACCCCGATGAGGTGCTCGGCCAGCGTCGCGCCGGTCTTCAGGTCCAGCACCAGGGCGCCGTTCGCGCAGACCACCAGCCCGGTGTGCCCGACAGCCTGCACGGCCGGGGCCAGCCAGCGCGGCGGCCGCCCGGTGACCAGCACGAGGTGCACCCCGGCGGCGGCGAGCGCGCGCAGCACCCGCACGCTGCGCGCGGACACCGAGCCGTCGCTGCGCACCAGGGTGCCGTCCAGGTCGGTCGCCACCAGCCGCGGCGTAGCCGCGAGGGCGGAGGCGCCGTCGGTGGTGGCGGTGGTGGCGCCGCGGCCGGTGCTGCCCCCGTCGAACCAGCGTGCCAGCAGCCGGGCCGCGCCCTCCTCCTGCACCGGCCAGATCACCTCGTCGGCGAGGTCCTGCACCTCAACCGGTGCGTTGCCCATCGCCACCCCGTGCGCCGCCCAGGCCAGCATCTCCACGTCGTTGCGCCCGTCGCCGACGGCCAGGGTGTCCTCGGCGCCGACCCCCAGCCGGTGGCGCACCCGCTCCAGCGCGGAGGCCTTGGAAACCTCCCGCGGCAGGATGTCCAGCCACGCCGAGTAGCCCATGACGTAGTTCACCCCGTGCAGACCGGCCCGCTCCACGAGGTCGAACAACTCCTCCGGGGTGCTCTCCGGGCGGCGCAGCACCACCTTGGTCACCGGTCGGCCGACCATCTCCTCCAGCGAGCAGACGATCTGCTCGCCGACCAGCTCACCGTCGGGGAACGGCGCGGAGACCCGGTAGCCACGGCCCAGCTCCTCGACCGCGACGAGGGTGTCCGGGGCCACGGCGAGCAGCGCCCGCACGGCCGGTGAGGCGTCGAAGGTCACCGCGTCCATGGTGTCGGGGTCGGCCAGGTCCACCGTCACCGCCCCGTTGCTGCACACCATGAAGCCCGCCTCCAGGCCGAGCCGCCGCGCGATCGGCAGCCCGGCCAGCACCGAGCGACCGGTGGCCAGTACGACGTGCGCGCCGGCGCGTCGCGCCGCCTGCACGGCGCGGATCACCGACGGGGCGATCTGCCCGTCGTAGTCGGCCAGCGTCCCGTCGATGTCCAGGGCGAGCAGGCGGGGCACCCAGCCCTCGCGTTCCGCGACGCGTTCGCGCGCCGGCCTCACCGGATGGTCCCCCGCCCAGCCGTGCCCCGCTGCGCCGGCCTCACCGGATGGTCCCCCGCCCAGCCGTGCCCCGCTGCGCCGGCCTCACCGGTCGACCGGCTCGAGCACCTCGCGCCCGCCCAGCCACGGTCGCAGCGCCGCGGGCACTCGCACCGAGCCGTCCGGACGCTGGTGGTTCTCCAGGATGGCCACGAGCCAGCGGGTGGTAGCCAGCGTCCCGTTCAGCGTCGCGACGAAGTCCGTTCCGCGCTCGTCCCGCCGGTAGCGGGTCGCCAGCCGCCGCGACTGGAACGTCGTACAGTTCGACGTCGACGTCAGCTCCCGGTAGCGCCCCTGCGTGGGCACCCAGCCCTCGCAGTCGAACTTGCGCGCGGCCGAGGACCCCAGGTCACCGGTCGCGACGTCGATGACCCGGTAGGGCACCTCGACCTTGGCCAGCATCTGCTTCTCCCACTCCAGCAGCCGCAGGTGCTCGGCGTCGGCGTCCTCGGGCCGGCAGTAGGAGAACATCTCGACCTTGTCGAACTGGTGCACCCGGATGATGCCGCGGGTGTCCTTGCCGTGCGAGCCCGCCTCACGCCGGAAGCAGGAGGACCAGCCCGCGTAGCGGCGCGGCAGGCTGTCCAGGTCGAGGATCTCGTCCATGTGGTACGCCGCCAGCGGCACCTCGGAGGTGCCCACGAGGTACATGTCCTCGCTCTCCAGGCGATAGACGTTCTCGGCGGCCTGGCCGAGGAATCCGGTGCCCTCCATCGCCTCCGGGCGCACCAGCACCGGGGTGATCATCGGGATGAAGCCGGCCTCGACCGCCTGGGCCATGCCCAGGGACAGCAGCGCCAGCTGCAGCTGCGCGCCGACCCCGGTGAGGAAGTAGAACCTCGCCCCGGACACCTTCGCGCCGCGCTCGACGTCGATGGCACCGAGCAGCTCGCCCAGCTCGAGGTGGTCGCGCGGGGTGAAGCCCTCGGCGGCGAAGTCGCGCGGGGTGCCGACGTGCTCGAGGACGACGTAGTCCTCCTCCCCCCCGACCGGGGCACCCTCCTGCACGAGGTTGGACAGCGCCCGGATGGCCTGTGCGTACGCCGTCTCGGCCGCACTGGCTTCCGCCTCGGTGGCCTTCACCTGCGCGGCCAGGCCCTTGGAACGCTCCAGCAGCGCGACCCGCTCCTCGCCGTGGGCCGAGGCGACCTGCTTGCCCAGGCTCTTCTGCTCGGCCCGCAGCGACTCGAACCGGCCGAGGGCGGCCCGCCGGTGCTCGTCGGCGGCCAGCGCGGCGTCGACCAGGCCCGGGTTCTCGCCGCGGGCGCGCTGGGAGGCCCGGACCCGCTCGGGGTCCTCGCGCAGCTGCTTGGGGTCAATCACCCCACGAGGTTACCCGGTGCCCGCGTGGCTGCCCGGGGTCCGCGTGGCCGCCTGGGGTCCTCGTGGCCGCCTTCGACGGCCCGCCTCGCATGATCATGAAGGGTTACATGGGCCATAGGCCACGGAAACCTTCATGATCATGCGGGTGGCGCCCCGGCCCCCGCCACCCCACCCCAAGGGTCTAGACGCTGCGGCCGTCGCGGACCCGGGCCAGCCAGGCCTGCGCGTCGCGGAAGTCCGCGTCGGAGGTGCCGCGCGGCACCGTGGGGGCCACCCCGTCGGCCCGCGCGTAGGAGCCGAGGAACCGCACGTCGGCGCACACCCGGCGCAGCCCGACCAGGACCTCCCCCACCCGGGCGTCATCGACATGCCCCTCGCAGTCGATCGAGAAGTGGTAGTCGCCCAGCCGGTCCCCGGTCGGCCGGGACTCGATGCGGGTCAGGTTCACCCCACGTACGGCGAACTCGGTGAGGATCTCCAGCAGCGCCCCGGGGTGGTCGTCGTGGATGTAGGCCACGAGCGAGGTCTTGTCGATCCCGGTCGGCAGCGGCGGCGTACCCGGCGGCCCGACGAGCACGAAGCGGGTCACCGCCCCCGGGTTGTCCGCGATGCCCTCGGCCAGCACCGCCACCGGGTAGTGCGCGGCGGCCATCGGTGCCGCAAGGGCAGCGTCGTACGACGCGGTGCCCTCCGCGACGGCAGCGGCTGCGGCCGCGGTCGAGGCGGCCAGCACCGTCTCGGCGCCGGGCAGGTGCTCGGCCAGCCAGCGCCGGCACTGGGCGAGCGCGTGCGGGTGCGAGCCTACGGAGCGGACCTGCTCGAGGCTGACCCCCGGGCGGGCCAGCAGCGCAAAGCTCACCGGCAGCAGCACCTCGCGCAGCACCATGAGCGGCTCGCCGCCGGCCAGCTCGTCGAGAGTGGCCGGTACGCCGCCCTCCACCGAGTTCTCGATCGGCACCATCGCCGCGGCGGCCTCGCCTCGGCGCACCGCGTCCAGCGCCCCCCCGACCGTGGCGTGGGCCTGCACCGGCCGGTCGCCGACCTCGGGCAGGGAGCGCAGCGCGGCCTCGGTGAAGGTGCCCTCCGGCCCGAAGTACGCGTAGCCGTCTCCCATGTCCCGGCCCGCCCTAGGCCCCGCGCGCCGAGCCGCGCAGCGCGTAGTCGACCGCCTGCTGCTCCTCCGGTGAGAGCGCCTGGTCGCTCCGCCCGCCGCGCACGCCCTTGGCGTAGGTGCGCGTGTCGGTGCGGGCTGCTATCGAGGAGATCACCACGCCGTCACCGTCGTCGTCGAGCAAGGCGGCGGAGAAGGACATCCGCCCGCCCATCTCGGCGAAGGCGTCGTAGCGGATGACCGCCACGTGCCGCACCGCGTCGGCCAGCCTGGCCTCGGCGCCGGCCAGCTGGCGGCGCAGCCCGTCGACCTCGACGCGCAGCCCGTCGACCTGCGCGACCTGGCGCGCAACCGCCGCGATGAGGTCGTCGCCGTCCGCGCCGCCACGCAGCAGGTCGACGCTGGAGCGCAGCCGGGCGAAGCGGCGGTGGGCCAGCACCGCGACGGCCAGCGCGACCAGGGCGAGGAGCGCGCCGCATACGGCGAGGACCTCGGCCACGCGAGGGTCTGACGACACGAACCCTGAGCCTAGTGGTCGCGGCGGCGGGGCCGACGG
>JAJZTN010000083.1 GCA_021848885.1 Actinomycetes bacterium | reverse complement strand
GGGCTGCTGAACTGGCTGCTGGCCACCGACAGCTACGGCAACCCGAACGCGATGCTGCGCCGCTTCGGGATCATGTACATCATCTGGAACGGCCGGATGTGGAGGGCCTACGAGCCTTCGAGGGGCTGGTCGGAGTACCTCGGCTGTCTGAGCACGATGACCGCCTCCAGCTATGACACAACCTGCCATCGCAACCACATCCACATCAGCCTGTCCTGGGAGGGCGCGAAGGCGACGACGTCGTACTACGCGACGCTTGCCGGCACCACGGGCTCGTCAAGCGACCCGTGTCTGAACGGCGGCAGCGGCTGCGTGGTGGACCGGGTCGCCGGGCCGGACCGGTACGCCACCTCGGTCGCGGTGGGGCAGCGGGCCTTCCCGTCCTCGAGAACCGTCGTGCTGGCCAGCGGGGCCGCCGGCGCACTGGCCGATGGCCTGGTGGCCGTGCCGCTGGCCTACCGGCTCAAGGCGCCGCTGCTGCTGGCCCAGCAGGGTGGGCTGGCGCCCGTGGTGGCCGAGGACATCCTCCGGCGCGGGGTGACCCGCGCTGTGCTGGTCAGCACCGCGGGTGCGCTGGGCCAGGTCGTGGTCGACCAGCTGCACACCCTCGGGGTGAGCCAGGTCATCACCCTCGGCGGCGCCGACCCGTACGCCACCTCGCTCGCGGTGGCCACCGCGGTCGGGGGCGGCTCGGCTGTCCTCGCCTCCGGCGCGGACAGCCACCTCGTCGACGCGCTGTCCGCGGGCGCACCGGCCGCCGTGCTCGGCATGCCTATCGTGCTGGTCCCGCCGACGGGTCTGACGCCGGCCCTGACCCGGGCGCTGAGCGGGCGCAGCCCGATCGTGCTGGCCGGAGGGCCCGCGGCGATCCCGGACAGCGTGCTGGCCGCCCTGCCCGGATCGGTGCGCCTGGCAGGGGCGGACCGCTACGGTACGGCGCTGGCCATCGCCGGGCACTACGCGGGGCAGGTGCCCGCAGATCCCGTCACGTTCACCTCGGGCGCGGACGCCAACCTCGTCGACGCGCTCCCCAGCGGCACGTTGGCGCACACCGTCATGCTGGCCGCCCCCACCCGGCTGGGCAGTGACGTCGGCTCGTGGCTGACCTCATCCGGGGCGACCGGGGCGACGGTGGTCGGCGGGACCGGCGCGGTGGCCAACACCGTCATCGACCAGCTGCAGGGCCTGCTCGCGCCCGGTGGCTGAAGTCCGGCCCGGCGTGGCCAGCGGTGCTCAGTAGCGGCCGGCAGCGGTCAGCAGGCAGTGGCGTGCTCCACCCGGGCGAGCCGATCCTGCTGCTGCAGGCTGCCGCCCCGGCACAGCACCACGGAGCCGCCCAGCAGCAGCGGCAGCAGCACCCCGTCGCGCACCCATCTGTCCAGCTGAGCCTCCCCCGGCACTGTCTCGACCGTGACCAGTAGCCGCGCCCCGGCCTGCAGCCCGGCCTCGCTCACCCGGGCCTGGGCAGCGGCGGCGAGCTCGTCGAGGGTGGCCGGACCGCGCGGTGTGACCAGGGCGGTTGTGTCGGTGGGCCGCGGGGCGGGCGCCAGCACATCGCCGTACCCGCGCGCCTCGCTGGAGTGGTCGAGCACACCGGAGGGCAGGTCGGAGATGCCCAGCGCGAAGGGGCGCAGATCGACCGCGGCGACTTCGCCGGCCACCGCGGCGGCTGAGGGGTAACCGTCGGGACTGCCCACCGCCGCGACTGCGGCTCCGCCGCCGGCGCGGACCGCCTCGGCCGTGCCGAGCACCACGACACCGCCGACCGCCCAGCTGGCCAGGCACCACACGCTGGCCTGCCAGTGCGCCGGCAGGTTGAGCCAGACCCGGTCACCTGGCATCACCCCCAGGCCCAGCTCCAGCCACTGCGAGGTCTTGGCCACCCAGGTGGCCAGTGCCGCCGCGGACAGCTCGCTGCGGGTGTCCTCGGCCAGGTCGACATAGGTGACCAGCGGACGCGACGGGTCGGTCCGGGCCCGCTCGACGAGGGCGGGCAGCGGGGCGAAGACGGTCGGCCGGCTCACCCGCGCCAGGCTAGCGGCCGCTCAGGCCGGTGCCCCGCCCCACCCACGCGGGTGCCCCGCTCCACCCACGCGGGTGCCCCGCCCCACCCACGCGGGTGCCCCGTCTCGCCTGCGCACCGCGGCCCGGCCACCTAGGGTGGGTCCCCGTGGTGACCCAGGCGCGCGAGGCGATCATCCTGGTCGGCGGCATGGGAACCCGGCTGCGGCCGCTGACCGTGCACCGGGCCAAGCCGCTGCTTCCGGTGGCCGGGGTGCCCTGCATCGAGCACCAGCTGGCCAACCTCGCCGCCGCCGGGATCAGCCACGTCGTGCTGGCCACCTCCTACCGTGCCGAGACCTTCACCGAGGTGCTCGGCGACGGCTCCGCGCTGGGCCTGCGGCTGGACTACGTCAGCGAGGACGAGCCGCTGGGCACCGGTGGGGCGATCCGCAACGCGGCCGCCCTGCTGGAGTCCGGCCCGCACGACGCGGTCGTGGTGCTCAACGGCGATGTCCTCTCCGGCCACGACCTGTCCACCCAGGTGGCGATGCACATCCAGCGCCGTGCCGACCTCACCCTGCACCTCACCGTGGTGGACGACGCCCGGGCCTTCGGGTGCGTGCCCACCGACGGCTCCGGCCGGGTGCTGGCGTTCCTGGAGAAGATGCCACAGCCGGTCAGCAATCAGGTCAACGCCGGCTGCTACGTCTTCCGCCGTGCCGTCATCGACGCCATCCCGACCGGGCGGGTGGTGTCGGTGGAGCGGGAGACCTTCCCGGCCCTGCTGCAGGCCGACGCCGTCGTGCTCGGCTACGTCGAGCAGGCCTACTGGCTCGACCTCGGGACCCCGGCCGCGCTTGTCGCCGGCTCCCGAGACCTCGTGCTCGGCCGGATGCGCTCGGCCGCCCTGCCCGGCCCGGTGGGGGAGGCGCTTGTGCTGCCCGGAGCCCGGGTGGCCGCCGACGCTGTCGTCGAAGCCGGTTCCTGCGTGGGTCCGGGCGCCAGTGTCGGCCCGGGTGCCCAGGTGCTGGGGTCGGTGCTGCTGGAGGGGGCCCAGGTGCACGCCGGCGCCGTGCTGCGCGACTCCATCGTCGGGGCGGGTGCGGTCATCGGCGCCGGCTGCGTGCTGAAGGACGCGGTGATAGGGGACGGTGCCGAGGTCGGGGCCGACAACGAGCTGCTGGGCGGCATCCGGGTCTGGTGCGGGGCGCGCATCGGCCCGGCCGTCGTGCGCTTCTCCAGCGACCGGTGAGCCCGCGCCGGACCGGGCCGGGTGGGCGGATCTGAGCTCACCCCAGGTCGGGGACCTCCAGCCGGGCCAGCACGAAACGGTGGGTGCCCGAGCCGTCCCTCCGCCCGGCCGGGTCCGTGGTGGGCTGGGTCGCGCAGGCCACCCCGTCGGCGGCCAGCAGGGCCCCCAGCCGGGCCAGGGCCGCGCCTGCGGCCACGAGCAGCGCAGCGGTCTGCTCGGCGCCGAGCACGCTCACCGACCCGACCGGGTGGCCCGGCGGGTCGGCTGGGTGCACCTGCAGCCGTAGCGCGGGGTCGAGCCGAGGCGCAAGCGCGGCCACCGCTGCGGCAACCAGCCCGGGTACGTCGCCGGGCTCGCCCGAACCACCCGGGGCGACCCGCGGGCCGAGCACCGCGGCCCAGGCTCCGTCCCGGGCGGCCTCCCGGGACCCGCGGGCGAACATGTCCTGTGCCAGTGGCCGCACGAGGGCGGCGGCCCCGGGGCCGTCGGCGTCGACCACCACGGAGCCCAGACCGCGCAGCACCGCTGCCGGTACGCCGGCCAGCTTGCCCTTGACCAGGTCGGCCGCCGCGGCGATCTCGTCCAGCAGTGCGGTCACGGTGACCCCCAGGGGGTTGCCCCAGCCGTCGGACTGCCCACGCAGGTCGGCCACCGGGACCAGCCCGGCCGCCCCGATCGCAACATCGGTCTGCCCCAGCCGCCAGGGCCTGCCGAAGGTGTCGGTGACCACGACGGCCAGGCGCAGGCCGAGCCGCCCGGCCAGTGCGGCACGCAGCCGCCGGGCGGAGGCGTCCGGGTCGACCGGGAGGAGCACCACGGTGCCCGGTGGGGTGTTGGAGGCGTCCACACCCGCCGCGGCCAGCACGAAACCGTGCCGGGTGACCACCACCCTGGTCCGCCCGTTCGGGGAGTCCCAGCTGGCCACCGTGCGCACGGCTTCGGCGTCGATGGCCGCCTCTCGGTCACCGGGGGAGTCCACGGGCAGGACACGACCCTCGGCCTTGCTCACCACCTTGCTCGTCACCACGACGATGTCGCCGTCGCGCAGCGGAGGTGCCGCGGCGGCGAGCAGCTCGGCCAGGTCCGCACCCGGGCCGATCTCGCCCAGCCCCAGCACCGGGAGCACCTGTACGCCGGCGGGGGCCGGTGCTGCCGCGGGCGGTGAGCTCATGGGGCCGGCTGGTGCTGCCGCGGGCGGTGAGCTCATGGGGCCGGCTGGCGCGCCGCGGCGGCCAGCTCCAGGGCGGCCGCCGCGATCGCCGCCGTGGCTGGCAGGTCGCGCATCAGCAGCGGGCAGGCCCGCACGGTGACCCCGTCCACGGCGGCGTCGCCGTCGCGCGGGTCGACGAGCCAGCCGTCCAGGAAGTCGGCGTACAGCGCCCCCACGGCCGCCGCGGTGGTCGCCACGCCGATGGCGCGCAGGCAGGCGTCTGCCATCCCGCGCACCGGGGCGCCTCCGATGATCGGGGAGACCCCGACAACGGGTGCCGTCGTCGTACGCAGTGCCTCGCGTACTCCCGGCACCGCCAGGATCGTTCCTATCGAGACCACCGGGTTGGATGGTGGCAGGACCACGACGTCGGCGGTCCTGATCGCCTCGAGTACGCCGGGGCCGGGGGTGGCCTCGCCGGCGCCGACCGCGACGATGCGCTGCGCCGGAGGCTGGGCTGCCAGCCGCACCCACCACTCCTGGAAGTGCACCGCCTGGCTGGTGCCGTCGGGGCCCTCGAGCACGACATGGGTCTCGACCCGCTCGTCGCTCATCGGCAGCAGCCGCACCCGGACCTGCTCGCGCAGCTGCGGGAAACCCCACCGCCGACACAGCGCCTCGGTGACCTCGCCGAGCCGGTAGCCGGACTCCAGCATCTGGGTGCGCAGGATATGCGTGGCCATGTCGCGGTCGCCCAGCCCGAACCACTGCGGCTGCGCACCATAGGCCACCAGCTCCTCCTGGACCCTCCAGGTCTCCGCCCCCCGGCCCCAGCCGCGCTCGTCATCGATGCCACCGCCGAGGGTGTACATCACGGTGTCCAGGTCCGGGCAGACCCGCAGCCCGAAGAGCGTGATGTCGTCGCCGGTGTTGCCGACCACCGTGAGCTCGTGCCCGCTCTGCCCGCTCCGGCCGCTCTGGCCGCTCTGGCCGCTCTGGCCGCTCTGGCCAGCGTCGCCCTCGGTGTCCAGCACGCTCACGAGCCCGCGCAGGAACCGGGCCGCACCCACCCCACCGGCCAGCGCCGTCACCCGCATGCCGGCAAGTGTGGCCGACCCGGTGCACCCAGTCGCGGGCGGTGCCCGGGAATCGGCCGATCGGACCTGATAGCACCCAACGGCTTGACGTGGGGGTATTGACGCGCGTGTAATTCCACGCGTGTCGTTCTCCTCGCGACGGGAGCGCGACCGGTGCGGGGATCTGTCAGGGGGATCCTCTGGGTCGAGGAGGCAGCGGTGGGCGAGGTGTACCCGCTGATCGACGGTGTCGACATGGAGACGACCGAGCTCGCCTGGCAGGAGCGGGCTCTGTGCGCCCAGACCGACCCGGAGGCGTTCTTCCCCGAGAAGGGCGGCTCCACCCGTGAGGCCAAGAAGGTCTGCATGACCTGCGAGGTCCGTGCGCAGTGCCTGGAGTACGCGCTTGGCCACGACGAGCGTTTCGGCATCTGGGGTGGGCTGAGCGAGCGGGAGCGCCGCCGCATCAAGCGCCGCGCCGTCTGACGCACAGGCGGGGGTCGGGCGTCCTGGCCCACTGTCGCCGGCCGTGGCGTCCTGGCTCACGGTCTCCGGCCGGCTGGCCGACAGGCCTCCGGTGAGGCACCAGGACCCCTTCGGGCCACGACCATCCCGGCGCGTCACGTAGGGTTGGGCAGCCGCCCCCCACGGAACGAGTTCGTCGCGTATGTCCCTTTCGCCCCGACCGCATGCCCGGCACGTCGTCACCGCCGTGCTCGTCGCCCACAACGGTTCCCGGTGGCTGCCCGAGTCGCTGTCGGGCCTGCTGACCCAGACTGTCTCGCCACAGCGCATCGTCGCGGCCGACACCGGCAGCACCGACGAGACCCGGGCGATCCTCGGCCGGGTGCTCAGCGACTCGGCGATCATCTCCTTGCCGGCCAGCACCGGTTTCGGCGCGGCCGTCTCGACCGCGCTGCGCGCCTGGCGTGGCGCCCCAGACGTGCCTGGTGGCGAGGTGGAGTGGGTCTGGCTGCTCCACGATGACTCCACCCCGGCCCCCGACGCCCTCGAGCGGCTGCTGGACGAGGCCGAGCGCTCCCCGTCGGCAGCGGTGCTGGGACCGAAGCTGCGCGGCTGGTACGACCGACGGCAGCTGGTCGAGGTCGGTGTCACGATGGCCGGGTCGGGCCGCCGGGAGACCGGCCTGGAGAGCGGCGAGCAGGACCAGGGTCAGCACGACACCGTCCGTGACGTGCTCGCGGTGTCCACCGCCGGGATGCTGGTGCGACGTGACGTCTTCGAGGCCCTCGGCGGCCTGGACCCCGCGCTTCCGCTGTTCCGGGACGACATCGACCTGTGCTGGCGCGTGCACCGGGCCGGGCATCGGGTCCTCGTCGTACCCGACGCGGTTGTCTTTCACGCCCAGGCAGCCTCGACCGGTCGGCGTCGGCTCTCGGCGACCAGGGACCGGCCGCACTACGTCGACCGACGTCATGCCGGCTATGTGCTCGCGGTCAACCGGTCCGCGCTCGTGCTGCCCTGGATCGGGCTGCGGCTGGTCGTCGGTGGGCTCGCGCGAGCGCTGGGCTTCCTGCTGGCGAAGGCCCCCGGCTTCGCCTTCGACGAGCTGGCCGCGGTGCTCGGGTTGCTGGCCCGACCCGACCGGGTGCTCGCCGGGCGGCTGTCCCGGCGCCGTACCGCGACCGTGGGACCGGGGCGGGTGCGTCCGCTGCTCGCCCCGGCCGGCTCGGGTCTGCGCCACTCCGGGGAGGTCTTGGCTGGGCTGCTCGCCGGAGCGCAGCGGACCGAAGGGCCACTGGGTCGTCACCTGGCGGTGGAGTCTGGTCCTGCCGACGAGGCGAGCGAGGACCTCTCGACCGGTGCGGCCGGGCTGTTCCGCCGGCTGGCCGCCCGGCCAGCCGTGCTCCTCGGCCTGGGGCTGGGCCTGCTGGCACTGCTCGCCGAACGCTCCCTCATCGGTGCCGGTCAGCTGATCGGCGGGGCGCTGCTGCCGGCCCCTGACGGGGCCAGCGACCTGTGGTCGCGCTACCTGGCCAGCTGGCACGACGTCGGACTTGGCAGCGCCGTGCCGGCACCGCCGTGGCTGGCCGTGCTGGCCGCCTTCGCCGGGCTGCTCGGCGGGCACGCTCCGCTGGCCGTGGACCTGCTCGTGCTCTGCGCGGTGCCTGTTGCCGGGGTGCTGGCCTACCTGGCGTTGGGACCGGCGGTGCGCTCGGCGCGGATGCGGGCCTGGGCGGCGGTCGGCTACGCCCTGCTGCCGGCGATGACCGGGGCCTTGGCCTCCGGCCGGATCGGCACCCTCGTCGTGCTGGTCGGGTTGCCGGTGCTGGGCATGGCCGCCGCGCGCACCATCGGCTGGCCGGGCCGGGCGGGCAGCAGCCGAGCGGCGTTCGCCGGTGGGCTGGTGTTGGCAGTCCTGACCGCCTTCGTCCCGATCGTCTACCCGATGGCGGTGGTGCTGGCGCTGATGGCCGCGGCCGCGCTGGTCCGCGGGGCCGGCTGGGCCCGCCTGGCGGTGCTCGTCCTGGTGCCTCCGGCGTTGCTGGTGCCCTGGACAGCGCGGCTGGTCAGCCACCCCGGCATGCTGCTGACCGAGCCCGGCCTTCCGCTGACCGGGGCGGCACCGCGACCAGACCCGTACGCCGTACTGCTCCTGCACCCGGGCGGTCCGGGGATGTACCCGGTCGCGCTCAGCGGAGCCCTGGTCGCCGCGGGGTTGGTCGCGCTGCTGCGCTCCGACCGGCGCAGGCTGCTGTGGTCGGGCTGGGCAGTGGCCGTCGTGGGCTTCGCCACCGCGCTGGCGGTCAACCGTGTCGATGTCGCCGCACCCAGCGTCGCCGGGCGGGTGCCCGTGTGGGCCGGCACCCCCACGGCGGTGGCTGGGGCGGGTGTGCTGCTCGCCGCGGTGGTCGGGGCGGAGCGGGCACGCACCAGGCTGACGAGGCTCAGTTTCGGCTGGCGACAGATCGGGGTCACGGCGGTGGCCGGGCTGGCACTGGTCTCCCCTGTCGTTGTCGGAGCCTGGTGGGTCCACCGAGGCGCCGGAGCCCCGCTGGTGCGCCACAACCCGACGCTGCTGCCCGCCTACGTCGCCGCCCAGGGGGCCAGCCCGCTCGCCCCGCGCACCCTGGTGCTCAGCCGCGAGGGGGTCGGGCTGCTCTCCTACGCCCTTCTCGCCGGGAACGGGCCGCGGCTCGGTGATGCCGACCTGCTCGCCCCCGCGAGCACCCGGGACGGCCTGTCGGCTGTGGTGGCGGACCTGGCCAGCGGTCGTGGCCCCAGCGCGGCCGAGGACCTGACCCACTACGGGGTGCGGTACGTGCTGCTGGCCGCCCCTGTCGATGCCGGGTTGGCCCGCCAGATCGACGGCGTGCCGGGCCTGACCCGGATGTCCAGCCCGGGTGGAGGGGCGCTGTGGCAGACCATCGAGCCGGTTGCCCGGGCCCGCGTCGTCGATGCCACCGGGGCGAGCGTGGCGCTGCTGCCGACCGACGGGGCGCGGATGAGCACCCGGGTGCCGGCCGGCCAGGCGGGGCGCTCGCTCGTGCTGGCCGAGCGTTCCGACGCCGGCTGGCAGGCCCGCCTGGACGGCCGCCGGCTGCCCCCGCGCACGGTGGACGGCTGGGCGCAGGGCTTCGACCTGCCCAGCACTGGTGGGCTGCTCGTGGTCAGCCATGCCGGCGGGACCCGGGACCGCTGGACGTGGGTCGAGCTGGGGGTGCTGGCCATCGTGCTGTTCGGCATGACCCCGTCGCTGCATCGCGGTGAGCCCACCGACGACCCCGCCGCGGCGCATGTACGGCGACCGGCCAACGGAGGCGCCGCCGAGGATCAGGAGCGGCGACGGACCGCGGGCCAGACCACGGGGACCGCGGGCCAGACCCCGGGGACGTCGGCATGAACCGCCCGGTCGTCTCGCTGCTGGCCATGACCGCTCTGCTGGCTGGAGGGGCAGGGGTGGCCCGGGCGCTGCCCGGCTCGCCCCCCAGGGGGGCCACCGCCGCACTGGCCCGCGCCGAGGCGGGCAAGGCACCGGTCGAGCTGGCCCAGGCGGTGTGCCCCGGCGGGGTGGACTCCAACGCCACGACCAGTGTGAGCGCTCTGGGGGGCATTGACGACGCCGCTGCCAGCAGCAGGCGCGATGCCGGCAGCTCCTCGCTCACCGTCCGCACCGTCTCGGGCAGCACGCTCGGGTCCTCGACCCGTGCCGGCGCCCCCCTGGACGTCGGGGGCACCAGGCGGGGGCCGTTGGTCTTCACCGCCACTGGGTCGATGGCCCCCGGGCTGGCGGCAGGCACCCTGAGCCAGGTAGGCAGCGGGGCGGCCCGCGGCCTGTCCGGTGCGGCGTGCCTGCCGGCCGGGACCGACTTCTGGTTCGTCGGCCCGGGCACCGGTGTCGGTGCGCGCCCGAGCGTCTACCTGACCAACCCGACCGACGCGCCGGCGGTTGTGGATGTGAACCTCTACGGCCCGGACGGCCCGCTGCAGTCGCCTTCCGCCCTCGGGCTGGCTGTGGCGGCGCACACCCAGAAGATCCTCGAGCTGGACGCGGTGGTGCCTGACGTGGCCCACCTCGCCGTACACGTCGTGGTCAGCCAGGGCCGGGTGGCCGCGGCGGTGCGCGACCTGCAGGTCAACGGGCTGGACGCGCAGGGCGCCGACTGGGTGCCACTGTCCGTGCCGCCGTCGCGCTCGGTTGTGATCCCGCTGTCCCCGGGAGGTGGTGGCGCGCGCGAGCTGAGCATCGTCGACCCGGGCACCGGGGACGCCACCGTGGCGGTCAGGGCCGTCGGTGCTGCCGGGTCTTTCGTGCCCGTCGGGGCGGAGTCGCTGACCGTGCCGGCTGGCGGGGTGCTCACGGTGGACGCCAGTCAGTTCGCCGGGCCGACCCTGGAGAACCTGGCGATCGTGCTCAGCTCGGACACCCCGGTCACTGCCGGCCTGCTGGCCCGCCGCTCGGGGCGGTCAAGCCGGCTGGCCGACCTGGCCTGGTCCTCGGCGGCCGCCGCGCTCGAGGGCCCGGCGACCGTGCCCATCGTCATGCTCGGCCCCGACTGGGTCGTCGAGCTCATGCTGTTCTCCCCGAAGCGGGCCAGCGCGGTGCGGTTGCAGACACGCTTGGCCAGCGGGGCGGTGTCGACCCGCACCGTCGAGCTGCCCGCCGATGTGCTGGTCACGGTCCGGCTCGGCCCGCCACCCGGGGTCCCCCGCAGCGGCCCGACCCAGGCGGCGGTGGTGCTCACTCCGACTGGCTCAGCACGGGTCTTCGGTGCAGCCATGCTCACCGAGACCACGCCCAGCGGGCCGCTGTTCAGCATCACCCCGCTGGTCAGCGGGACCTTCCAGGTCGCCGTGCCCCAGGTTCGGCGGGATCTGGCCGCAGGGGTGCGAGCCGGGCTGCGGGCCGGTCAGTCCCTGTCCTCGCCGTAGCCGGGGTCAACCTGGTCGGGGGACAACCCGAGCAGGTCGGCTACACACTCCACCACGACGTCATGGACCAGCTCGGCCCGCGAGCTTGGCTCCTTGGCTCGCAGCTCGACCGGGCGGCGATAGACCACCACCCGGGCCGGGCCGGTCGGGCCCGCTGGGAAGGCTCGCCCCAGCGGCACCGTGGTCGGGGCGCTTGCGCCCGGCGAGGGGACGTCCTCCACAGCGAACTCCACGCGGCTCAGCTCGGAGCGCCAGCGGGCCTCGAGCGCCTCGACGGCGTCGAGCACCAGAGCGTCGAAACGTTCCGAGCGACTGCGGGACATCGGCACCTGAGGTGGGCTGAGCGGACCGCGCAGGCCCCGGTCGTGCCGGTCGCGGCCACGCCGTCCAGGCCTTTGCGTCCCGATCTCGCTCACTCTCGCAGGGTACGGCGCGGTCCCGCCGCGACGCGCGAGCCGGCAATCCCCCACGGCGTCGGCGCGGGCCGGTACCGTCACGACGTGAGCCCTCTGCGTCGCTGTTCGCGCACCGCCTGCGGACGGCCCGCCGTGGCCACCCTGACCTACGTCTATGCGGACTCCACCGCGGTCCTGGGACCTCTGGCCACCTACGCCGAGCCGCACTGCTACGACCTGTGCGCGGCGCACTCTGAGCGGCTGACCGCACCGCGTGGCTGGGAGGTGGTCCGGCTGGCCCCTGACCCGGACACCTTGGGGCCCTCCAGCGACGACCTGGAGGCGCTAGCCAATGCGGTACGTGAGGCCGCCCGCCCGGTCAGCGAGACCTCCGCTCCGGCACTGGAGGTCGGCCGCCGCGGCCACCTGAGGGTGCTGCGCGACCCTGATCGCTGAGCACCGCAGGGCTCCTGCGCGGCACCCGACCGAGCTGGCGCACCAGGACCAAGCTGGTGCACCCGGCGTGAGGCGACGCTAGCGGTTTCCGTCGTCGGGTGGGGTCCTCGCCGCGGTGAGCTC
>JAJZTN010000082.1 GCA_021848885.1 Actinomycetes bacterium | reverse complement strand
TCGGCCACGCGAGGGTCTGACGACACGAACCCTGAGCCTAGTGGTCGCGGCGGCGGGGCCGGCGGCGTGCAGCGGGTCGCGGCGGCGGGGCCGACGGCGTGCAGCGGGTCGCGGCGGCGGGGCCGGCGGCGTGCACTCGATCGAGGGACGCACCCGCCGAACCGACCCCCGAGCCAGCCACGCGTGGCTAGCCTGCTCGAGTGCGCAGGCGTGGGACAGCCGCGCCGACGCGGCAGCCGGGGTTCCGTCACGGCCGGGGGGTCCGGCTCATCGCCGTCGCGCTGGGTGCGGGACTGCTGACCGGTTCTGTCGCGGCGCCCGCAGCGGCCGCCGAGGCGCCCACCGGCGTACCCGCCGCGACCGCCGGGGTGCCCGGGCAGATGCAACCCACCCCGCGCGTACTGCTGGTGGGCATCGGCGACCTCAGCTGGGCCGACGTCAGCGCCGCGCGGACCCCGACCCTGTGGTCACTGGGGGCCACGGGCGCGGCCGGCTCGATGACCGCCCGGACCGGGCCGCACCCGACCTGCGCCGACCTGGGCTGGCTGACCATCTCGGCCGGCTCCCGGGTGCCCCTCGGCCCCGACCCCACACGATGCGGGGCCGCGCCCACCCCGGTGCGCGAGGGCCCGCACGCGAACGTGCCCGGCTGGCCGGCGTACGCCGCTGCCGCCGCCCGCGGCGGCGCCCGGATCGGCCTGCTCGGCGACGCTCTGGCCGGCGACGGGGTGTGCGCCACCGCGGTCGGGCCCGGCGCTGGGTTGGCGCTGGCCAACTCCGAGGGACACCTCGCGCACTACCTCCCCGACCTCGCCACGGTGGGCCCGACGGACTTGACCCGCTGCCCGGTCACCGTGGTGGACCTGACCGGGGTGCTGGACACGACGAGGCCGCGGGCGCGGGCCCTGCGGGTGCTCGACACCGCCCTCGGGCGCCTGCTCCAGATGGCCCCGGCCGGCACGTCGGTGCTGGTCACCGGCGTGGACGACACCGACCGCGACATGCCGCGCTCCGCCCCCTCGGCCATCACCCGGCTGCACGTGGCGCTGGCCGTGGGCCCCGACACCGGCGGCACGCAGTTCGGGCACACGCTGCTGACCAGCGACAGCACCCGGTGGCCGGGGCTGCTGCGGCTACCCGATGTCACCGCGAGCCTGCTCGCCTCCCTGGGTGTGGCCCGCCCCTCGGCGCTGACCGGCAACCCGTGGGCGAGCGCGGGGGCGCTGCCCGCAGGCGCAGCCGCGACCGTGCGCCTGCTCGACGCGACCGCCGTTGCGGCCAGCACGCTGCGCGACCTCACCCCCGCCTTCGCCGCGCTCATGGTGGGCCTGCTCGCCCTCGTGAGCGCGGCCGGGTTCGGGCTAGTGCGCCCCGGGCGGCGACAGCGCGGCCTGGCCCGACAGCGCGGCCTGGCCCGACAGCGCGGCCTGGCCCGACAGCGCGGCCTGGCCCGACAGCGCGGCCGGGCCCGCCGGCTAGCCGCCCGCCACCCGCGGCTGCGCCTGACACCCACGTGGGCCACGCAACTGCTCGCGCTGAGCGTCGCGGGGGTCCCGCTGGCCTCGCACCTGGCCCAGCTGGCGCGCTGGTGGCAGGACGAGGAACCCGCCCTCACCCTCATCGGCTGGACACTCGGGCTGGCCGTCGGGCTTGCCGCCCTGGCGATGCTGGCCGAGCTGGCCGGGCGGGCGGGGCGCGGTCCCAACACCGCGGCCGAGCAGGCCGAGCCGGCCGGGCTGGCCGGGCGGGCGGGAAGCAGTCCCTACACCTCGGCTGGAGTGCTGGCCGGACTGACGGTGCTGGTCATCGAAGCCGACATGCTGCTCGGCGGGGCCCTGGACCGGCTCAGCCTCTATGGCCTGTCCCCGCTGGACCGAGGGCACACCTACGGTGCCAACAACACCCTCACCGGCACCGTGCTGGCCGCGACCCTCGTGCTCTCGGTGCTGCTGGCCTGCGAGGTGCTGCGCCGAGGCGGCAGCCCCACCGCGGCAGCCGGTGGCGTGGCCGGGCTCGGTGCGATCGTCGCGCTCGGCCACATCTGGCCCAGCGGCGGTGCCGACCCCGGCGGGGCCGTGGCGTTGTTCCTCGGGGTCCTCGTGGTGGTCTTGTGGCTGCTCGGCGTGCGGGCCCGGGTGACCCACCTGGCCTACCTGGCGGCCCTGTCGGTGGGGGCGCTGACGGTGTTCACCGCCCTGGACCTGCTGCAGCCGCCGGGGCAGCGGACCGCGCTGGGCACCTTCGTCGCCGCGCTGGGCAAGGGCCAGGCCGGGGCGCTGGCACGAGAGCGGCTGGACATGGTCGCCGCCAACCTGTCCACGCTCCCGCTGCTGGCGCTCGGCCCGGTCCTGCTGCTCGGGCTGGGCGTGCTGTTGATCTGGGGTGAGCACTTCGCCGCGTGGCGGCGGGCCTGCCAGCTGTGCAGCCACCTGCCGGTGCTCGCCGCGGCCCTGCTGACCGCGGGGGTCGCCGAGCTGGTCGGCAACGCCTCCGGGATCGTGGTGCTCGGCGCGGCTCTCGGGCAGGCCCTGCCGCTGGCGGTGGCGGTGCTGGCCGCGGCGCACGCAGCGGAGGCCCCCCAGTCCCCGGTAGCGCCCGCTCAGTCCGCGTCGAGCCGGTAGCGCCTCCGCGGCGGGGGCCCCGCATCCCCGGTAGCGCCCGCTCAGTCCGCGTCGAGGCGGTAGCGCATCCGCGCCATCATGTTCTCCACCTGCGGGTGGACCCCGGTGCCCTCCCACAGCTCGCCGACCCGCGCCGCGATCTGCTCGGGCTCGAAACGCCGGCCACCGTTGGTGATCTCACCGACCGAGGTCCACGGCTGGTAGATCTCCACCGAGTCGCCCTGTACGCCGAAGACCTTGCCGCTTATCGCGCCGGCCTGGGCCGAGCAGAGGAAGGCCACCAGCGGCGCGACGTTGTCGGGGTCCCAGAAGTCGAACTCCCCCTCCGCCACGACCATCTCGCCGAAGGCCCCGATGGTCATCCGGGTCCGCGCGCTGGGCGCGATGGCGTTGCAGGTCACCCCGTAGCGGGCCATCTCCATCGCGGTGATCGTGGCGAACGCCGCGATGCCGGCCTTGGCCGCACCGTAGTTGGCCTGACCGAAGTTGCCGAGCAGCCCGCTGGTCGAGCTCGTGCACACGATGCGCCCGCCGGTGCCGGTCTCCTTCCAGTGCGCGCACGCGACATGGGTGGGCAGGAAGTGCCCGCGCAGGTGCACCTTGATCACGGCGTCCCACTCGTCCGGGCTCATCTTCACCACGGTGCGGTCGCGCAGGATGCCGGCGTTGTTGACCAGCGCGTCCAGCCGCCCGAAGGCCTCCAGCGCGGTGGCGATGAGGCTCTCGGCGTGCTCGACCTCGCTGCAGTCCCCGACGTGCCCGACCGCCTGCCCGCCGGCGGCGACGATCTCCTCGACGACGGCCCGCCCGGCCCCCGCGTCCACCTCGTTGACCACCACCCGGGCGCCCTGACGGGCCGCCTCGATGGCCTCACCCCGCCCGATGCCGCGCCCCGCACCGGTCACCACGACGACTGCGTCCGCAAGGATGCCCACACCCGGACCCTAGTGCGCAGGCTCGAGCCGTGCGTGCAGGGCACCGGCGTACGACGTGTTCCGTGCCGACGCGGCTACGCTCGCGGCCATGACGCACGGGGCTGACAGCGAGGTCGGGCGCCTGCGTACCGTCCTGCTGCACCGGCCCGGGCCCGAGCTGAAGCGGCTCACCCCGCGCAACAACGACCGGCTGCTCTTCGACGCGATCCCCTGGGTGGGGCGCGCGCAGGACGAGCACGACGCCTTCGCGCAGGCGCTGCGCGATCGGAGCATCGAGGTGCTCTACCTGGGCGAGCTGCTCGAGCGCGCGCTGGAGGTCGAGGCGGCGCGCGCGGAGACGATCGAGGCGGCCACGAGCGAGCGGCGGCTGGGCGAGACGCTGTCCCGGCGGGTGCGCGTCCAGCTTGGCGACCTGCACCCGCTCGACCTGGCGCTCGTGCTCATGGCGGGGCTGCGGGTGGACGAGCTCAAGGCAGGCGCGGGGCTGGTGCACCGGCTGCTGACCCACGACGACTTCGTCATCGACCCGCTGCCCAACCTGCTGTTCACCAGGGACTCCAGCGTGTGGGTGCGCGACCGGGTCGCCGTGACGAGCCTGGCGATGCGCGCGCGGACCCGCGAGACCACCCTGACCCGGGCGATCTACACCCACCACCCGCGCTTCGCGGGCACCGAGCACGTCTATGGTCCCGACCTCGAGCATGTCGAGGGTGGCGATGTGCTCCTGCTGGCCCCGGGGGTGCTGGCGGTCGGCACCGGGGAGAGGACCACCCCGGCCGGGGTGGAGCGGCTGGCCCGGCACGCCTTCCAGCGCGGGCTGGCCCACACGGTGCTGGCAGTGCCGATCGCCCAGGAGCGCGCCACGATGCACCTAGACACCGTATGCACGATGGTCGACACCGACGCGGTCGTGATGTACCCCAACATCGCGCACAGCCTGACCGCCTTCACCGTCCGCCCCGACGGTGAGGCGGCCGAGGTCAGCGGGCCGGACCACTTCCTCGTCGCGGCGGCCCGGGCCATGGGCATCGATCAGCTGCGCGTCATCGACACCGGGCTGGACCCGGTCACCGCCGAGCGCGAGCAGTGGGACGACGGCAACAACACCCTGGCGCTGGCCCCGCGGGTGGCCGTCGCCTACGAGCGCAACGTCGAGACCAACCGGCGGCTGCAGGAGAACGGGATCGAGGTCATCGCGATACCCGGCAGCGAGCTGGGCAGCGGGCGCGGCGGCCCACGCTGCATGTCCTGCCCGATAAGCCGCGAGCCCCTCGAGACGACCCCCCGGGGCTGAAGCGGAGGGCGTCAGGCTCGCGGGGGCAGCGGATGAGCGCCGGGGGCAGCGGATGAGCGCCACGACGGGGTGCCCCGGGAATTGGCGAGCCCGATCACTGCCGACTGGATACGCGGCAGAAACCGGGCTTGAGGGCAACAGTAAGCGTTATCTGGGTGACGGGCTAGTGTCCGCCGGGAAACTTTTCCGTTTCTTGACCGATTCGGCTGCTCGACCGGCCCCTCCGTGTCAGGCTCCGCGTCAGCCCCTCGGGTTCTCCACGGTGGCGCCGCCGACAAGGGCCCACACCGTGGTGGAGGTCTCGCCGGCCTCCACCCCCCACGAGTCGGCCAGCCGCGCCACGATCACCAGCCCGCGCCCCCCCGTGGCCGCGGCGGGTGAACGCCTGGTCCGCGGCGGTGTGGTGGCGCCCCCGTCGCGTACCTGCACCCGCATGCTCACCCCGTCCGGCTCCATCCGGTAGCCCAGCTCGATGCTCCCCTCGGGCAGCGGCTGGGCGTGGCGCACCGCGTTGGTGACCAGCTCCGAGACCACGACCGCCAGGTCCTCGCGCACCCCGCGCGCCATCCCGGCCTGCAGCGCAGCGGTGACGACGAGCCGGCGCGCAACAGCGACGCTGGTCATGGCCTGCGGCAGCAGCAAGAGCATGGCGTCGCTGGCGGGTGAGATCGTGGTCATTCTGCTCCCGGCGTCGGACGCAACTCGGCTGACCGTGGTGACCGGTCCTGCCTCCAGGCTCCGCCCTCGGCACCGGGTCTGCCCGGTGGCACGCCGGTGGAAACCGGCCCGAAGGTCCTCTGTTACCCGACTGTGTCCCCGCGCCCGACCCGAGTGTGTCCGGGCAGCCGTACGACGTGGCGGCCCTAACGTCCCAGCCCTACGCCGTACGCCGTGCCGGCCCTAGCGTCCCAGCGCGTCCAGCACCGCGCGCGGCCGGTTGCTGATGATCGCGTCCACGCCCAGGTCGATGCACAGCTTGATGTCGGCGTCGGAGTCCACCGTCCAGACGTGGACCTGGTGGCCGGCCCGGTGCACGCGGCGCACGTACTTCGGGTGGGCCCGCACGATGTCGATGCTCGGCCCGGCGATGCCCACACCGAAGGGGAGGTCACCGTTGAAAAAGCGCACCGGGGTGTGCTCCATCAGGTAGACGGTGGGCAGGCTCGGGGCGAGCTGGCGGATCCGGCGCATCGACAGCTGGGAGAAGCTCATCACCCGCACCGGGGTGCTCGACCCGACCCGGGGGTGCGCCCAGCCGAAGCGGTCGAGCAGCTCGACCAGCCTGTGCTCGACCAGCCCGGCGTAGCGGGTGGGGTGCTTGGTCTCGATGGCCAGCTGCACCGGCCGATCGGCGTCGGCGACGGTCTCCAGCAGCCGCCGCAGCGTGAGGACGCCGCGCCGGTCGGTGTCGGGCAGCTCGGCGTCCTGGGAGTTCTCGCCCTTCCACGCGGCGAAGTCGAGGGCCTTCAGCTCGGCGAGCTCGAGAGTCGAGACGATGCCGCGGCCGTTGGAGACCCGGTTGATGCGCCGGTCGTGAACGCACACCAGGTGCCCGTCGCTGGTCAGGCGTACGTCGCACTCCAGGGCGTCGGCGCCCTCGGCGATCGCCGCCCGGTAGGCGGCCAGGGTGTGCTCGGGGCGGCTCTCGGAGGACCCGCGGTGGGCAACGACCTGCGGCCGGGCAGGCGGCGTCAGCGACACACCTGCATCGTCGCAAACGCCGGCTCACCGGATGTGACCGGGTGGGACTACCCAGATGTGGTGCTGGCGTTCCATGATCGGGCGGACATAGCTCCAGGGCTCGTTCGCAAGGTGTTGACCCGAGACGTAGGGCTCAGCGAGGAGGCCGCGCTGAGGCATCTGAGAGGTGAGTTGTGAGGTCAGTGACGGTGAGGTACCACAACGAGCCAGAGGGCTGGTGGGCCGAGACCGACGATCTACCGAACTACAGCGCTGCGGGTGCCTCGTTCGAAGAGGTCCGACGCCTGGTCCGGCTGGGTCTGCCCGACCTGCTTGGCGATGAGGTCGACTTCTATGACGATGTCTCCGAGACGGGCATCGCTTCTCCGATGATCGTGCACGTGACGGGGCACACCCTGGCGGAGGTCAACAGCGCGGTCACTGACGAGTCTCGCAACGAGACGTTGGTGCTGCGGTAATGGAAGCCACGATGCTCCTCTGCGACTCCGCGGAGGCCGTGAACGGCAAGCTGTACATCCTCGGGGCGGGGTGGAGCGTGACAGGCCCCGTTCCGGCCCCCTCGGCTCTCGCGATCAAGATCGATGTCCCCTGGAACGACGCGAATCGCCGCTTCCCGGCCGACCTCGAGCTGCTCACCTCCGACGGTGTGCCAGTGACCGTTCCGGATCAGCTCGGCCAGCCCCAACCCGTCCGCTTTCACTTCGACTTCGAGGTCGGGCGGCCCCCCGGCGTGGCACCTGGGAGCACCCTGGACGCTGTTCTGGCGGTCAGTGTTCCGCCCTTGCCGCTCATGGCAGGGAGCCGATTCGTCTGGCGGCTGACAATCAATGGGGAAACCAGACAGCACTGGCAGGTGGCCTTCGCGACCCGCGGCGCCGAGACGCGCGCGGGTGGCCCGGCCGACATTCCCCCGCTGTAGACCCCGGTGCTCGTGTCTCTCGCGAGGTGAGCCAGTCCGCCTTGGTGGAGGACGACGTACGCCGGGTGGACTCGCGGTAGGCATCCGCCTCCCCTCGGCGCGCCTCAGCCTCCTCCCGGCGCGACAGCCCAGTGGAAGGCCCCCGAAGCGCCCCACCAGCCCCGCGCGGACCGTGCAGAGATTGCATGATCGCGCGTGGTGGGTGGGCGCCTGGTGGGCGTGCAGAGATTGCATGATCGCGCCGGATGGGTTGGTGGGTGGGTGGGCGCCTGGTGGGTGGGCTCACACCGCCGGGCTCCGGTGCGTTGTACTGGCGTGGTGCTGCCGCCCTTCCAGGAGCTCGTCGACGCGCACTGGCGCGACGTCGCGCGCCTCGCGTACGTGCTGGCTGGGCCGGCAGACGCCGAGGACTGCACCCAGCGCGCCTGGGAGCAGGCCCTCGCGGCGTACCCGTCCCTCAGACACGCGGGCAACCTGCGCGGCTGGCTCATGACGATCACCGCGCGGGCCGCCACCGACGGGCACCGGACCCGGGCGCGGCGGGCCGTTCCGGTGGGCGAGCTGCCCGAGGCGAGCCGGCCGGTCGGGGCGGGGGCACCCGCCGAGCCGGGCGCGGGCGACGGGCTGGACCCGCGGCTGCGCGCCGGCCTGGCGGGGCTGCCGCAGCGGCAGCGCGTCGCGGTCGTGCTGCGCTACGTCGCCGACCTCGACCACGCGGGCATCGCCGCGGCGCTGGGCACCACCCCGACCGCGACCCGACGGCTGGTGAGCGACGGGCTGGCCGGGCTGCGGGCCTGGCTGAACCACGACGTACCCGAAGGAGGCACCGATGGCTGACCCCCGCGAGGCCGGCGAGCACCGCGACCCCCGCGAGGCGAGCGACCCCCGCGACCCCCGCGAGGCCGCACTAGTCACGCGACTGCGGGCGCTGCACGCCCCGGTCCGCCCGCCCCTGCTCGCCGGGGCCGGCGACGTCGGTTACGCCCTCCACGACGGCCCGGTCGGGCGGCTGGTCATCGCGGTCGGGGCGGGCGGCGTACTGGCCTGCTCCTACGACGAGGAGGCCGCGGTCACGGCCCGGCTGGCCCGGTCGGTCTCCCCGCGGGTGCTGCGCGACCCGCGCCGGGTCGACCCGGTGCGCCGCGAGCTCGACGCCTACTTCGCCGGGGCGCGGCAGGGCTTCGACCTCGCGGTGGACCTGGCGCTGGCCACGCCGTTCCAGCGCGGCGTGCTCACCGAGCTGGGGCGGCTCACCGGCTTCGGGACGACCACGACGTACGGCGCGCTGGCCGCGGCGCTGGGCCGGCCCCAGGCGGCCCGGGCGGTCGGGGCGGCGCTGGGCGCGAACCCGGTGTGCGTCATCGTGCCGTGCCACCGGGTGCTGGGCTCCTCCGGTGGGCTGACCGGCTACGCCGGCGGGGTCGAGGCGAAGCGCTGGCTGCTGGAGCTGGAGCGCTCCAAGAGGGGCTGATCATGCGGTCAATTGGATGGGGCTGATCATGCAATCTCTGCACGCTGTGGCGCGCCCCGCCCGAGCAACGATTGCATGATCGGCGCGGGGTGGGGCCCCGCCTGGTGCGGGGCGGGATCGCCCGGAGCCGCAGCCGGGACGCACCGACCCACGCAACGTCAAGCCGAGCCACGCAACGTCAAGCCGAGCCACGCAACGTCAAGCCGAGAGGATCGTGCATGCCTGAGGCAAACCCCCGCCCGCTCGCCCGTGCGCGGTGTTGGAGCTGAGCGGGCTGACGGTCCCCAGCGACCAGGCGCTGGTGCTGTGGACCCAGGTCGCGGTGCTGCTGGTGTGCGCGCGGCTGCTCGGCGGCCTGGCCCGCCGGCTCGGCCAGCCCGCCCTCGTCGGCGCGCTGGTGGCCGGAGTGGCGCTGGGGCCCTCGGTGCTGGGCCGGGTCTGGCCGAGCCTCGGCCACTGGTTCGTGCCCCGCGACCAGCCCGCGCAGCTGCACCTGCTCGGGGCGATCACAGGCTTCTCGCTGCTGGTGCTCGCCGTCGTGCTCGGCACCGAGGTCGACCTCGGCTTGCTGCGCCGGTTGGGCCGGGCCGCCGGCACCGTGTCGCTGGGCAGCATCGTGCTGCCGGGTCTGGCCACCGTCGCCGCGGTGTGGCCGCTGGCCGCGGAGCTCTCCCCGGGCAGCCGCAACACCCTGCTGCTGGCTGTCGCGATCGGCGGGGCGCTGAGCGTGTCGTCGCTGCCGATCGTCGCGCAGATCGTGATGGACCTGCGGCTGAGCCGCCGCGACCTCGGCCAGCTGGCACTGGCCGTTGCCGGGGTCAACGACGTCTACGGCTTCCTGCTGCTGGCCGCGCTGGTCGTGCTGGCCGGCACCGGCGGCCTGGGCGGAGTCCTGCTGCCGGTGGCCGGGCTGCTCGTGCTGGTCGTGCTGCTTCCCGTTCCGGGCCAGCGGGTGGTGGACCGGTTGCTGCGCCGGGTCCGCTCACGCGGCGGGGAGACCAGCGCGGCGGTCGCGGTGACCCTGGGGGTCGGTCTCGCGCTGGCCGCGCTCACCCAGGCATTCCGGATGGATGCCGCCCTGGGTGCCTTCGTCGCCGGTGTGCTGCTCGGCCGGTCCCGGCTGCGGCACACCGCAGCGCTGCGCAGCGTGGCGGCCATGGTGAGCGCGGTCTTCGCCCCGCTGTACTTCGCCAGTGCCGGGCTGCAGATCGACCTCGGCCTGCTGGCCCACCCGGGGGTGATCGCCGCGGTGGCCATCGTGCTGGTCGTGGCCGTGGCCAGCAAGTACGCCGGAGCCCTGGCAGGGGCCGCCGCGGGTGGTCTGCCGAGCCGGGACGGCAGCGCGCTGGGGGTCGTGCTCAACGCCCGAGGCGCGATGCAGATCATCATCGGCTCGGCGGCGCTGCGCATCGGCCTGATCGACCAGCGGGGCTTCACCGCCCTGGTCATCGTCTCGCTGGTCGCGGCGACGGCGGTCTCCCCGGTGCTTGACCGGCTGGTCACCCGCTGGCCCGGCACACGGGAGGAGCAGCGACGTCTGGCCCGCGAGGAGCAGCTGGCCAACAACGTCTTCGTGCGCCAGGCCCGGCTGCTGCTGCCGATGCAGGACTGCGAGGCGCCGCTGGACGCTGCACTCGTCATCGACCGGGTGTGGCCACCGGAGGCCGAGCTGACCGCGCTGGGGGTCCGGGAGGGCTGCCCGGCCCAACCGGCCGAGGTGCTGGGTGGGCTGATGGCCCGCCCGGTGCGCGAGGTGGCCCGCCCCGAGATGAGCCTGTCCGCCGCGATCGCCGCGGAGAGCCGCCTGGGTTATGACCTGCTCGCGGTCGGCCTGGTCCCGGGCCAGTCGGTGCTGCCGGACTGGCTGGTCACCCTGTTCGACACCGGTGCCCCGCCGACGCTGCTGGTCCGGCGGGGCCGCGGGCCGGCCGCGCACCAGCCGCGCCGGATCCTGGTGCCGGTGCACGGAACCCGCTCCAGCCGGGCAGGGGTGGAGGTGGCCGCAGAGCTGGCCCAGGCCAGCGGCGCCGAGGTCCTGCTGCTGCACGTCGAGTCCGGGCACGAGCCGCGCCTGCCCAGCCCCCCGGCCGGGCCGCTGCCGCCGGGTACCAGCGGGGCACCGCCCAGCACGACAGTGCCGGTGACCGACGCCGTGCTCGGTGAGGCCCTCGAGCTGGCCGGGCGGCTGGGGGCGCGGGCCAGCGGGCTGCACCGCGCCGGCGCGCCGGTCGGGCCGCTTATCGCCGAGGTGGTGCGCCAGAGCGGGGCCGGGGCGCTCGTGCTAGGCACCCGGCTGCGCCGGGTCGGCGGGCACGTCCTGCTCGGCGAGACCGTCAACCAGATCCTGGCCGCACGACTGGACGCCGCCCTGGTGTTGGCCGTGCTGCCCGAGCAGCCCGACACCACAAGCGCCTGAGCCCCGCCCGAGCAACGATTGCATGATCGGCGCGGGGTGGGGGGCCGTAGGCCGCCTCAGCCGCGCTGGTAGTCGTCGGCGAGGCGCTCGATGTCGTCCTCGTCGAAGTGCCCGAAGGCGATCTCCAGGAAGCGCCCGCCGGTCGAACCCGCCGCCGCGGCGACCCGGTGCAGGGTGCCCCGCGGGATCCAGACCTTCTCCTCCCGCGCGGCCTCCCAGGTCTGCTCGCCGACGGTGACGGTCAGGGTGTCGTCCAGGATCGTCCACAGCTCGTCGCGCAGCCGGTGCCGCTGAAGGCTGAGCCGCCCGCCCGGCGCCACCGTGATGATCTTCACGGTGCTCGCCTCGTTGAGGCTCAGCTGCTCGAACTGCCCCCACGGCCGGGGGTCGACCAGGATGCCCACCCGCGGGTCGGCCCGCGCCAGCTCGACGGGCGTGGCGTGCTGCGGGTCCATCGCTCCCCTGTGTGGCTCGAGCCCCGGTGACCTGGGCGCTGCCAGGCTAG
>JAJZTN010000081.1 GCA_021848885.1 Actinomycetes bacterium | reverse complement strand
CCGGGCCAGACGTAGCATGGCCTAGGCCTACGGACGCCACCCGTGACCTCGTGTGTGTTGCCCCAATAGCGAGAAGGCCGCAGTGCTCAAGCAGACGCAGCAGCTCCACCGGGTGGTCATCAGGCTCGCCGGTGACTCCGGCGACGGCATGCAGCTGACCGGCGACCGGTTCACCGCCGAGTCGGCCGTGCTCGGCAACGACCTGTCAACACTGCCCAACTACCCGGCCGAGATCCGCGCCCCAGCCGGCACGCTGCCGGGAGTCTCCAGCTTCCAGGTGCACTTCGCTGACCATGACGTGCTCACCCCCGGGGATGCCCCCGACGTCCTGGTCGCGATGAACCCCGCAGGTCTGAAGGCCAACCTGCGCGACCTGCGCCACGGCGGGGACGTCATCGTCGACACCGACGAGTTCACCAAGCGCAACCTCGCCCGGGTCGGGTACGAGACCAACCCGCTCGAGGACGGCAGCCTGGACGGCTACCAGGTGCACAAGGTGGCGCTGACCTCGCTGACCGTCGCCGCGCTGGAAGGGCACGAGATCACCAAGAAGGAGGCCGAGCGGGCGAAGAACATGTTCGCCCTCGGCCTGCTGTCCTGGCTCTACTCCCGCCCGGTGGAAGGCACCGAGGCTTTCCTGCGGGCCAAGTTCGCTGCCCGCCCGGAGATCCTCGACGCGAACCTGACCGCCTTCCGGGCAGGCTGGTCCTACGGCGAGACGACCGAGGACTTCGCCGTCATCTACCAGGTGCAGCCCGCCCCGATGCCACCGGGCACCTACCGCAACATCAACGGCAACACCGCGCTGGCCTACGGGCTCATGGCCGCGGCGGCGCGCTGCGGGCTGCCGCTGTTCCTCGGCTCCTACCCGATCACCCCGGCCAGCGACGTGCTGCACGAGCTGAGCAAGCACAAGCGCTTCGGGGTGCTGACCTTCCAGGCCGAGGACGAGATCGCCGGAGTCGGCGCGGCCCTGGGGGCCTCCTACGCCGGGGCGCTCGGGGTGACCACCACGTCCGGCCCCGGGGTGGCCCTCAAGACCGAGACGATCGGGCTGGCCGTCACCCTCGAGCTGCCGCTGATCATCTGCGACGTGCAACGAGGCGGCCCGTCCACCGGGCTACCGACCAAGACCGAGCAGGCCGACCTGCTGCAGGTGATGTACGGGCGCAACGGCGAGGCACCGGTGCCTGTGTTGGCGGCGCGCTCACCCGCGGACTGCTTCGACGTGGCGATCGAGGCTGCCCGCATCGCCACGGCGTACCGGACGCCGGTGTTCGTGCTGACCGACGGCTACCTGGCCAACGGGTCCGAGCCGTGGCGCATCCCGGTGATAGAGGAGCTGCCGGCGCTTCAGGTGAGTTTCGCGACCGAACCCAACGGGGCGAACGGGGAGTTCCTGCCCTACCTGCGTGACCCGCAGACCCTGGCCCGACCCTGGGCGGTGCCTGGGACCCCAGGGCTGGAGCACCGTATCGGCGGGATCGAGAAGGCCGACGGCAGCGGAAACATCTCCTACGACCCGGCCAACCACGACCACATGGTGCGGGTGCGGGCCGAGAAGGTGGAGCGCATCGCCGAGAGCATCCCGCCACTTGAGGTGGCGGACCCCGACGGCGACGCCCGGGTGCTCGTGCTGGGCTGGGGCTCGACCTACGGCCCCATCGCGGCGGCCTGCCGCAACCTGCGCGAGGAGGGTGTGCATGTCGCACAGGCGCACCTGCGTCACCTCAACCCGTTCCCGTCCAACACCGGGGAGGTGCTCAGCCGCTACGACCGGGTCGTGGTCCCGGAGATGAACCTGGGTCAGCTCAGCCTCATGCTGCGGGCCCGCTACCTCGTCGATGTCGCGGGCTTCAACCGGGTGCGGGGCCTGCCCTTCACCTCGACCGAGCTGGCCGACCATCTACGCACCGTCGTCAAGGAGGTGGCCGGAGCATGACCGGCACCACGATCAGCGCGGTCGAGGCCGGGCTGGGCCCGTCCGGCCTCTACGGCGTCCCGCTGGTTGGGGAGGGCCACCCGCTGGGCAAGAAGGACTTCACCTCCGACCAGGAGGTGCGCTGGTGCCCGGGCTGCGGCGACTACGCCGTGCTGGCCGCCGTGCAGTCCTTCCTGCCCGAGCTGGGGCTGCGCCGGGAGAACATCGTCTTCGTCTCCGGCATCGGCTGCTCCTCCCGCTTCCCGTACTACCTGGACACCTACGGGATGCACTCCATCCACGGCCGAGCCCCGGCCATCGCCTCGGGCATCGCGGTGTCCCGCCCGGACCTGTCGGTGTGGGTCGTCACGGGCGACGGCGATGCGCTCAGCATCGGCGGCAACCACATCGCGCACGCCTTGCGGCGCAACATCAACATCACGATCCTGCTGTTCAACAACCGGATCTACGGGTTGACCAAGGGGCAGTACTCCCCCACCTCGGAGGCGGGGAAGATCACCAAGTCCACGCCGATGGGTTCGCTGGACACCCCGTTCAACCCGGTCTCCTTCGCCATCGGCTCGGAGGCCACCTTCGTGGCCCGGGCGCTGGACTCCGACCGCAAGCAGCTCACCGCGGTGCTGCGCGCCGCCGCCGAGCACCGCGGGGCCTCCTTCGTCGAGATCTACCAGAACTGCCCGATCTTCAACGACGGCGCGTTCGACCCGCTGAAGAGCCCAGACACCCGTGACGAGCAGATGATCCGCCTCGAGCATGGTCAGCCGATCCGCTGGGGCGAGCAGGGCCGGCACGGCCTGGGGCGAGACCCCCGCAGCGGGCAGCTGGTCAGTGTCGAGGTTGCCGACGTCGGCGAGGAAGCCCTTGTGGTGCACGACGACCACAACGAGGACCCGGCGTACGCCTTCGCGCTGTCCCGGCTGTCCGACCCGCCCATCGGGCGGACCCCGGTGGGGGTGTTCCGCAGCGTACGTCGACCGACGTACGACGACATGGCGCGTGAGCAGGTCGCGCACGCGCAGAGCACGCAGGGGCCCGGCGACCTGGCACAGCTTTTCGCCGGCAAGGACAGCTGGACGGTCGACTGATCCCGGACAGCCGGTCATGATCGTCCCGCCTGTACGGTCCTGACCGGTCGCCGGTAGCGTTGCCCTGTGCACTCATCCCGCCGCGGCGTGCTCGCCGGCGTCGGCGCCTACGCCATATGGGGGCTCTTCCCGCTCTACTGGCCGTTGCTGGTGCCCGCCGGCGCGATGGAGATCCTGGCGCACCGCATCGTGTGGTCGGCGGTGCTGGTCATCGGCGGGCTGGCCGTGGCCCGGCACTGGGGCTGGTTGCGCACCATGGGCGCGGCCCGGGCACGCTGGCTCGCGCTGGCCGCGGTGGTCGTCGGGCTCAACTGGGGTGTCTACATCTGGGCGGTCAACTCGGCGCACGTGGTCGAGGCCTCGCTGGGCTACTTCATCAACCCACTGGTCACCGTCTGCCTCGGGGTGCTCGTCCTCGGTGAACGGCTCCGGCCCATGCAGTGGTCGGCGCTGGGGGTCGGCGCGGTCGCGGTCGCAGTGCTGACCGTCAACTACGGCAAGCCCCCGCTGATCGCCCTGGTGCTGGCGGCCAGCTTCGCCACCTACGGTCTGGCCAAGAAGAAGGCCGGCATGCCGGCGGTGGAGGGCCTGTCGGTGGAGACCGGTCTGCTCTTCCTGCCGGCCACCGCCTACCTGGTCTGGCTGGGCAGCACCGGCCGGGGCACCTTCGCCGCCTTCGGCCTGACGCACAGCCTGCTGCTGGCCGGCTCTGGACTGGTCACCGCGGTGCCGCTGCTGCTGTTCGGCTACTCGGCGGTGCGCATCCCGCTGTCCACGCTCGGCCTGCTGCAGTACCTCACCCCGATGCTGCAGTTCATCATCGGGGTGTTCCTCGACCACGAGCCGATGCCAGCGGTGCGCTGGCTCGGCTTCGGGCTGGTCTGGGTGGCCCTGGCCGTGCTCAGCGCCGACGGGCTCCTCGGGGCGGGTCGCCGCCGGTCGCGTCGACGGGCCCTGATGGAAGTCGCGGTCGACGCAGCGGAGTCCAGCCCGGTGTAGGGGGGCGGCGCGGGGGGGTGGCGCGGGGTGGCGCGGGGGCGCGGGGCGGCGCGGGGGCGCGGGGCGGCGCGGAGGGTGCGTCACATCAGCCCCACATGCCCCAGGCGTCACCGAGTTGTGAGGGCGGGCCGACAACCGCCGCCACGGGCGTGGAGTCCGGTCGATCGCTGCTTTGCACGGCGTACCAACGCTTTAGCGTCCGATTTGTCTCGATCTGACATTGGTACGCCGTGCAAAGCTCCGCCTCGACCCGGCTGGAGTGTCACATCAGCCCCACATGCCCCAGGTGTCACCGACTTGTGAGGGCGGGCCGACAACCTCCGCGACGGGCGCGGAGTCCGGTCACGAGGGTGGTCCCATCACGCTGGCAAGCGACAGTGGCGGGTCGCGGCGCGGTGGTGGCGGGTCGCGGCGCGACAGTGGCGGGTCGCGGCGCGGTGGTGGCGGGTCCCGGCGGGGTGGTGGCGGGTCGCGGCGGGGTGGGCCGGGCGATATGGGGCCCGGAGCACCCTGCGTCTCGCCAAGCAGCCCGGGCCCCCCACGCCCCCTGGGGGCCGGCCCGTCCCGCCCCCCACGCCCCCCGGGGGTGGCCCCCCGGGCCCGCCACGCCTCCCGGGGTGGCTCAGGCGTCGCGCACCCCGACCGCGTCGCATAGCGCGACCAGGGCGTCGCGGGCCGGCCCGGCCGGCAGGCTGACCGCCTCGGTGCGGGCCGCCTGGGTCCAGCGCCGGGTCTCGGCACGGGCGGCATCCATCGCCGGGTGCTCGCGCAGCAGCGCGAGTGCCTCGGCATGTCTGTCATCGTCGTCAAGGTCCGCGGCCAGCAGCTCCCGAAGCCGGGCACCTGCCGGGTCGGTGGAGGCGCGAGCCAGCAGCACGGGAAGCGTCGGGACGCCCGCGCGCAGATCGGTGCCCGGAGTCTTGCCGGAGGTCAGCGAGTCGCTGGCTACGTCGAGCAGGTCGTCGGCGAGCTGGAAGGCCACCCCAATCCGCTCGCCATAACGGGTCAGCACCTCGACGGTGTCGCGGGCAGCGCCGGACAGCATCGCGCCGAACCGGCCCGAGGTGGCGATCAACGAGCCGGTCTTGTCGGCCAGAACGGACAGGTGGTGGCTGATGGTGTCCTGCCCATCCATCGGCCCGACGGTCTCGTGGATCTGCCCGGTGACCAGCCGCTCGAAGGTGCGGGCCTGGATCCGCACCGCCTCCGGGCCGAGATCGGCCAGCAGGTTGGAGGCCCGGGCGAAGAGGAAGTCTCCGGTCAGGATCGCCACGGTGTTGTCCCAGCGTCGGTTCGCGCTGGGGGCGCCACGGCGCAGCGACGCCTCGTCCATGACGTCGTCGTGGTAGAGCGTGGCCAGGTGGGTGAGCTCGACGACGACGGCGGCCGGCACCACTGCGGGCGCAGACGGGTCACCGAACTGCGCGGCCAGCAGCACGAGCAGCGGCCGGAACCGCTTGCCTCCGGCCTGCACCAGGTGCCGCGCGGTCGCCGCGACGAAGGAGTCCGCGCTGGTGGCGCTGGCCACCAGCAGCTCCTCGACCCGGGCCAGCCCGTGGGCCAGCGCCGAGGCGAGCCCGGGGTCGAGGTCGCGCAACCCGAAGGGAGCCGACGACGAGGCGAGCGACACGGGCTCCTCCCCGGGGCGCACGGCAGCCGGAAGCGTCATCGTACGAACACCGCGGCCTGGTCGGCCAGGTGCAGGAACCAGCCGGGCAGCACCCCGAGAACGACGGTCATGGCCGCCCCAACGGTGATGGCGATCGTCGTCAGCGCACTGGGCAGCACCACCGAGGTGCCGTCGCCTACCGGCTCGGAGAAGAACATCAGCACGATGACACGGACGTAGAAGAAGGCCGCGACGGCCGAGACCAGTACGCCGATGACCACCAGCGGGGCCGCGCCCCCTGCCATGGCCGCTGAGAACACCGCGAACTTGGAGGTGAAGCCGCTGGTCAAGGGGATGCCGGCGAAGGCGAGCAGGAAGAGGGTGAAGATCCCGGCCACCAGCGGCGAACGCCGGCCCAGGCCGGCCCACTGCGACAGGTGGGTGGCCTCGCCGCCGGAGTTGCGCACCAGGGTGACCACCGCGAAGGCGCCGATCGTGGAGAAGCCGTAGGCCAGCAGGTAGAACATCACGCTGGACAGCCCGGCGCGGCTGGTCGCGATGACCCCGGTGAGAAGGAACCCGGCGTGGGCGATCGAGGAGTAGGCCAGCATCCGCTTGACATCGGTCTGGGTGATCGCTACCACCGCCCCGACCACCATGGTGAGGATCGCCACCGCCCACATCATCGGTCGCCAGTCCCAGCGGACTCCGCCGAGGGCGACGTAGAGGACCCGCAGCAGCGCACCGAAGGCCGCCACCTTGGTGGCCGCAGCCATGAAACCGGTCAGCGGAGTCGGGGCGCCCTGGTAGACGTCCGGGGTCCAGGAGTGGAACGGCGCCGCGCCGAGCTTGAACAGCAGGCCCACGCTCACCAGCGCCGTGCCGATGAGCAGCAGGGCGTCGCCCCCAGTGGCCCCGGAGACCGCGTCGGCGATGCCGGTGAGGCTGATCGAGCCCGAGTAGCCGTAGAGCAGGGCCACCCCGTAGAGGAAGAAGGTCGAGGAGAAGGCGCCGAGAAGGAAGTACTTCAGTGCCGCCTCCTGGGACAGCAACCGGCGGCGGCGGGCCATGCCGGCCAGCAGGTACAGCGGCAGGGACAGCACCTCGAGGGCCACGAACATCGTCAGCAGGTCCGTCGAGGCCGGGAAGAGCAGCATGCCGGACACCGCGAACATGGTGAGCGGGAAGACCTCGGTCTGCATGATGCCGGCGCCCACCGCGTCGCGCTCGGCCGTCGAGCCGGGCACGGAGGCGGCCTGGGCGGCGAAGGCGGTGCCACCTGGGTCCAGGCTCCGCTCGGCCATGGTGAGCACGCCGAGCACGGCGAAGACCAGGATGCTGCCTTGCATGAACAGCGTCGGGCCGTCCACGGCGACCGCACCCATCGCCACGATGTGGTGCGCGCCGGCGAGCAGGGCCACCGAGACCAGCGCGGCCAGCAGCCCGACCAGGGCGATGCCCAGCTGCAGCCCGTAGCGCAGCCGGCGCGCGGCGAACGCCTCGACCAGCACTCCCAGCACCGCCGCACCGAGCACGATGAGCATCGGCGCGACCTGGGAGTACTCGATCTTGGGGGCCTGGATGGTGGCGGTCAGCACCGACGAGGTGAGGGGGCTCACTTCTGGGTCCCTTCAGCGACGTGGACGACCGGGGTCGGGTCGGTTGCCCCGACGTGCTTGAGGGTGGCGGTCACGGCCGGGTTGATGACGTCGAGCACCGGCTTGGGATAGAAGCCGAGTACGACGATGATCGCGATGAGCGGCGCGACCACCCATGCCTCCCTGCGGGTGAGGTCGGCGAAGCCCTTGGTTTCCTCGGTGGCCGGGCCGGTGCACATCCGCTGGTAGGTCAGCAGGATGTAGACCGCGGCGAGCACGATCGACAGCGTGGCGATGACTGCGGCCGCCGGGTAGCGGGTGAACGTCCCGACCAGCACGAGGAACTCGCTGACGAAGCTGGAAAGCCCCGGCAGCGCCAGACCCGCCAGGCCGGCGACCAGGAACGTCCCGGCGATCATCGGTGCCACCCGCTGAACGCCGCCGAAGTCGGCGATCATCCGGGAGCCACGGCGACGCACCATCATCCCGGCGACGAGGAAGAGCGCGGCGGTGGTGAAGCCGTGGTTGAGCATGTAGAGGGTGGCCCCGGCCTGGCCCTGGGTCGTCATGGCGAATATGCCGAGCACGATGAGCCCGAAGTGTGAGACCGAGGTGTAGGCGATCAGGCGCATGATGTCGCGCTGCCCGATCGCCACGAGAGCGCCGTAGATCACCCCGACGACGGCCAGCACGATGATCACCGGGGTGGCCCAACGAGACGCGTCCGGGAACAGCGGCAGGCACAGCCGGATCATCCCGAAGGTGCCGACCTTGTCCAGCACCCCGACCAGCAGCACCGCACCAGAGGGTGGGGCCTGCGAGGCCGCGTCCGGCAGCCAGGTGTGCACAGGGAACATCGGCGCCTTGACCGCGAAGGCGAAGAAGAAGCCGAGGAAGAGCCACTTCTGCGTGGTCGGGTCGATGCTCGTGCCCAGCAGCCGCTCGAGCAGGAAGGCCTGCGGGCCCCCCCCGGAGGCCACGTACAGGCCGATCACGGCGACCAGCATGAGCAGCCCGCCGAGCAGGGAGTAGAGCAGGAACTTGACCGCGGCGTAGGAGCGCTGCGCGCCGCCGAAGGAGCCGATGATGAAGTACATCGGCACCAGCATCGCCTCGAAGAAGACGTAGAAGAGGAAGACGTCGGTGGCCGCGAACACCCCGATCGTCATCGTCTCCAGCACCAGCAAGAGCGCGAAGTAGGCCTTCACACTGCGCTTGCCGGCGTCCGCGTCATGCCATGCGGCCAGGACGCACACGGGGGTGAGCACGGCCGTCAGTGCGATGAGCACAAGGGCGATGCCATCCACCCCCACGGCGTAGGAGACGCCGAACTGCGGGATCCAGGAGAGCTGCTGGGCAAACTGGAAACCGCCGGCCGAGGGGTCGAACCGCACGGCGATGGCCACGGTCCAGGCCAGGGTCAGCAGGGACACCCCGAGGGCGACCTGCTTGGCCAGCAGGTCCCGGCCGCGGGGCAGGGCCATCACCACCACGGCACCGACCAGCGGGATGGCGCCGAGGATGCTCAGCCAGGGGAACTCGCTCACGTCACAGCCTCACCAGCAGCAGGGCTGCGACCACGACGGCCGCACCCGTCAACATCGACAGCGCGTAGGAGCGCACGAACCCGGTCTGCCAGCGCCGCACCCGCCCCGAGGTGCCCCCGACTAGGGCGGCCAGACCGTTGACCACCCCGTCCACCCCCCGGTTGTCGACGTAGACCAGCGAGCGGGTCAGGTACTGCCCCGGACGCATGAAGGCGGCCTCGTTGAAGGCGTCCTGGTAGAGGTCGCGGCGCGCCGCGACGGTGGCCCAGGTCGCGGCCGGCACGGCGGTCGGGACCGGCCGCATCCCGTAGGCCAGCCAGGCCAGGCCGGCGCCGATGACCACCAGGGCCAGCGTCGCCAGCGAGATGACGGTGGGTGCCAGCACCGTGCCGCCCTCGCTGGCCGCTCCCACCACCGGTTCCAGCCACCCGGTAATGGCCCCGGTCGGGCCGAGCACGGCACCGAGGAAGAGCGAGCCGAGGGCCAGCACCATCATCGGGATGGTCATGACCAGCGGTGACTCGTGCGGGTGCACGTCATCGCTCCAGCGCGCCTGACCGTGGAAGGTCATCGCGAACAGCCGGGTCATGTAGTAGGCGGTCAGGCCGGCACCCAGCATCGCGGCCAGCCCGAAGACCCAAGGCTGCCAGCCGGAGCCGACGAACGCCGCTTCGATGATCTTGTCCTTGGACCAGAAGCCCGACGCCCCGGGGAAGCCGATGATCGCCAGGAACCCGGCGCCGAAGGTCAGCCAGGTGATCTTCATGACCTTCGACAGCCCACCGAAACCACGCAGGTTCGTCTGGTCGTTCATGCCGTGCATGACCGACCCTGCGCCCAGGAAGAGCCCGGCCTTGAAGAAGCCGTGCGTGAGCAGGTGGAAGATCGCGAACGAGTAGCCCACCGGGCCTAGCCCGGCGCCCAGCATCATGTAGCCGATCTGGCTCATGGTGGAGGCCGCGAGGGCCTTCTTCAGGTCGTCCTTGGCCAGGCCGATGACGGCCCCGAACAGCAGCGTGACGGCCCCGACGGCGACCACCAGCAGGCGCGCGGTGGGGGCCGCGTCGAAGATGGGGCTGGATCGCACCACGAGATAGACCCCGGCGGTGACCATGGTCGCCGCGTGGATGAGGGCCGACACCGGCGTGGGGCCAGCCATCGCGTCGCCGAGCCAGGACTGCAGCGGGAACTGGGCCGACTTCCCCGTCGCACCGAGAAGCAGCATCAGCCCGATCGCGGTCAGCACCGCGGAACTGGCGTGGCTGGTGCCGGCGAAGACTCCGACGAAGTCGACCCGCCCGAAGGTGGCGAACATGATCATGATGGCGACGGACAGCCCGAAGTCGCCGACCCGGTTGACCACGAACGCCTTCTTCGCCGCGGCGGCGTACTCCGGGTTGCGGTTCCAGAAGCCGATGAGCAGGTAGGAGGCCAGACCGACGCCCTCCCACCCGACGTAGAGGGTCAGGTAGCTGTCGGAGAGCACCAGCAGCAGCATCGCCGCGACAAAGAGGTTGAGGTAGGCGAAAAAGCGGCGCCGGTCCGGGTCGTGAGCCATGTAGCCCACCGAGTAGAGGTGGATCAGGCTGCCGACGAAGGTGATCAGCAGCACGAAGCACATCGACAGCGGGTCCAGCAGCAACCCGGCGCTGACCTGCAGGCCGCCCACCGGCACCCAGGAGAACAGGTGCTGGCCCACCGCCCGGGAGCCGGCACCCCTGCCGAGCAGCCCGGCGAAAAGGGCCAGCCCGACGAGGAAGGCGGCCCAGCTGGTCGCGTTGCCGAGCAGGTGCCCGAAGCCATCGGTACGCCGCCCACCGAGCAGCAGGACGCCCGCGCCGGCCAGCGGCAGGGCGATGAGCAGCCAGGTCAGCGAGAAGACGCCGCTGGCCGGGCTGGCCACGAGCCCGCTCGCGGCGTAGGTGTGCAGCACCGTGAACCCCTCTTAGAACTTCAGCAGGTTCGCGTCATCGACCGAGGCCGAGCGGCGCGTCCGGAAGATCGTGACGATGATGGCCAGCCCGACGACGACCTCCGCGGCAGCCACGACCATGACGAAGAAGGCGATGATCTGGCCGTCCAGCGCGCCCTGGATCCGCGCGAAGGTGACGAAGGCCAGGTTCGTCGCGTTGAGCATCAGCTCGATGCACATGAAGATGACGATCGCGTTGCGGCGCAGCAGCACCCCGACCCCCCCGATGCTGAACAGCAGCGCCGACAGGTAGAGGTAGCCCAGCAGGCTCACTTCTCCTCCTCTGTGGATGCGGCGATCCCCGGGGTGTCGAGCTCCTGCCCGGAGCGGATGTCACCGCGGGCAGCCAGCACCTTGTTGATGCTCAGCTCGCTGGGGGTTCCGTCGGGGAGCAGGCCGGGCACGTGCACGCCGTTGTGCCGGGCGAAGACACCGGGGGCAGGCAGCGGGGTGAGCTGGCCCCCGGAGCGGAAGCGCTGCTCGGACAGCTCGCGCTGGGTGGGCCGGGGGGCGGTGCGCTCGCGATGGGCAAGCACCATCGTGCCCAGGGCGGCGGTGATGAGCAGGGCGCTGGTGATCTCGAAGGCCCAGGTGTAGCGGGTGAACAGCAGGGTGGCGATGTCGACGACGTTGCGCGAGGCGCTCTGCGGCCCCAGCCCTGCCCGGGTGCCCAGGGCGGCACTGCCGATCCCGCCCATGAGCAGCGCGGCGAAACCGGCGCCGGCCAGGAGCCCGGCCAACCGCTGCCCGCGCAGCGTCTCCACCAGCGAGTCGGAGGAGTCCACCCCGACGAGCATCAGCACGAAGAGGAACAGCATCATGACCGCGCCGGTGTACACGACGATCTGCACGATGCCGAGGAAAGGAGCCTGCTCGGCGATGTAGAACACCGCGAGGCAGAACATCACAAGAGCCAGCAGCAGCGCCGAGTGCACCGCCTTCTTGGCGACGAGCATGCCCAGGGCGGCCAGCACCGCGATCGGGGCGAGGATCCAGAACAGCCAGACCTCCCCGGTGCCCATCGCCGGCGCCGTTGCGGTGGCGGCCGCCAGACCCGGAAGTCCGGCCAAGATGGTTCTCACCTTTGGCCCTCCCGATCGTCCCGGTGCCCGCCCGCTGGGACGGCCACGCCCTGCTCGGGCACCGCACGGTCCACCCGGCCGTGGTAGTAGTCGTCCTCGGTCGTCCCAGGCACCAGCGGGTGCGGCGGCGCCACCATGCCCGGCAGCAGCGGGGCCAGCAGGTCCTTCTTCTCGTAGATGAGCTTGGCCCGGCTGGTGTCGGCCAGCTCG
>JAJZTN010000080.1 GCA_021848885.1 Actinomycetes bacterium | reverse complement strand
AACGCATCCGGGAACGTCGACCCCGTCGCCACGAACGCCACCGGCACCCCCACCGGGAACAACCCCGCCACCGCCGCCGCCGTGCCAAACCGATCCGCCCCCGACACCCGCGTCACCGAACCCGAGGCCTGAACCGGCCAGGGCTGAAGCGCCGCGGGCGCCGAGACGAGGCCGGGGAAGCGGATGGGCTGGGCACCGGCAGGGGAGGCCTTGACGGTCAGCTCCACGCGGTTAGCCAGCGCCACCGCCCCAAGCCCAGGGAAGGCGCTGGCAACCAGTGCGGCGACCCCACTCACGTGCGGGGTCGCCATCGAGGTGCCGGACAGGAACCCGTAGGCCTGGCTGTAGTCGCTGGCCGCGGGATAGGACAGCAACGGCACAGCAGGTGAGAGGGCCGCGGCAACATCACGGTACGGGCTTGGCTGTCCCAGCGGTCCCTGGCTGCCGTCGATGAGGTAGCTCGTCCCGGCGAAGCTCGTCCCGGAGGCACCGACCAGGTTGGTGTTGCGGTCCTCGTTGCGCAGCCAGCGGATCGACAGCGTCGAGGTCACGAAGCTGGAGGTCTCCGACTCGAAGAGCGCCCCGGCCCCCGACAGCAGCAACCGGCCGCCGGAGCCGAGGAAGCTGGTCAGGGAGGTGCGGTCGGCCGGCAGCAGCGGCCCGTCACCGATCGGGGCGTCCTCACCGTCGGCGTAGCCAGTCGACCAGATCACCACGTGACCGGCCATCGTGGCCGCGCTCGGGCCAGCCGAACCGGCCTGCACCTGATAGGTGGTGACGTTGTTGTAGCCATCCGCGCTCAGCGCGGCCTGCCAGTACGACGTGACGTCGGGCATCGGATTGGCAGCAGTGTCCTCGTCGTCATCGACGAGCAGGACCGGGTCGGTGGCGCTGACCCCGAGGGCGCTCAGCCCACGGGAGAGCATGTCGGCGCGAGCCGAGGGGCCCGTGACGTCCTCGAGCCCGAAGCCCCACCACTGCGCATCGGTGCTGGCGGTGTGCACAACAGTCGCAGCCGTGCCGGCCGCCAGAGGTGGGAGCGTGCTGAGGATGTTCACCCCCGGGGCGGCCACGTCCACGGTGTGCCGGCCGTAGTCGGAGAAGGCGCTCAGGGCACCGTCTGCGCCCACGGCGGCGACAGACACCAGGTTGGGCAGGGCGAAGCTGGCGGGGTAGACCGGGCTGGTGTCGTTGTTGGTCCCGGTGTTGCCGGCGGCGGCGACCACGAGCATGCCCGAGCTGGCCAGTGCCTGAGCCAGCAGGGGGTCCCCGCCGGGCTGGCTGGGGTCCGCCGCGGTGACCCAGCTGGCGTTGACGATCCGGGCCCCGTGCGCCTTGGCGTAGCTGATCGCAGCGATGATCGTGGCGTCGGTGGCCTGCCCGGCCGAGTCGAAGACCTTGAGCGGCATGATCCTCACGCCCGGGGCCACCCCCGCCACGCCGATGCCGTTGTTCGCCGTCGCCGCGATCGTTCCGGCGACATGGGTGCCGTGCTCGTCACCGTCGGTGGCGGAGAAGACCTTGTTGTCGTTGTGCACGAAGTCCCACCCGTGCACATCGTCGACATAACCGTCGTGGTCGTCGTCGATGCCGTTGCCGGGGATCTCCTTCGGGTTGGTCCAGATCGCCCCCGACAGGTCCGGATGGCTGATATCGACCCCGGTGTCGATCACGGCGACGGTCACCGACGGTGCGCCGGTCTCGAGCGCCCACGCGTCCGGGGCCTGAACCCCGACCCCGGCCGGACCTGAGGAGCCGGCGACAACCTGACCGGTGTCATACAGCCCCCACTGCTGGCCGAAGAGCGGGTCGTTGGGCGGCACCGGGATCGGCGTGGACGCGGAGGCCAGACCGACCGTCCCCGGGGGCGTCGCGGCCAAGGTGCCCGCCCATCCCGCGCCGGTGGATGCCCGCCGGTGCAGCGCGCGCAGCCCGTTGCCGACCGCGGTGGCCCGACCCTGCGCCGACGCCGTGGAATCCAGCCGGCGGATCGTGTCGGCAGCGACGAGACGCACGAGCGGGTCGGTGCGCACGGTGGCCGCGAACGCTTCGACGCCGGTCCCTGACGGGACCGCGACCGACAGGGCGTGAACCAGCGGCAGGCTGCGCTGCACCCGCCAGCCGCGCCGGGTCAGCTCGGCCACGGCACGGGCCTGGCTGACCCCTGGGCGCAGCTGGACGAGCACGTCAGAGCTGCTGGCCGGCCCAGCCCAGCTCCCCCCTGGCTGGCCCACCGAGACAGAACCCATGGTCGGGGTGAGCTGGGCGATCGGGCCGAGCCTGTCACCCGGGCCCAGGCCCGAGACGAGCAGCCCGAGGGCGACCAGCATGGCTGCCGGTCCCGTGCGCCAGCCAGCTCCCAGCGGAGCTCTCATCCGGGCCAGACGATGGGTCATCGACGTGCTCCTGCTCCCTCGCGCGACACGTGCGTCACGGCTGACATCGCGGGCGCCTCGGGCGCCCCTGCCGCGCCGGCCCGACGCGTGTGGAGTCAAGCACGAGACCCCGTCACCGTGACGGCGCAGCGCCGCAATTTTGCCCGTGATCCACCCGGATGCCGGTCTTGTCCGGATCGTGGGCAGCCTCCGCACCCGGTGTGCGGGGCTAGAAGCCCAGGCGGCGCAGCTGCTTCGGGTCGCGCTGCCAGTCCTTGGCCACCCGCACGTGCAGGTCGAGGAAGACCGGCGTACCCAGATAGGCCTCGATCTGCTCGCGGGCGCGGGTTCCCACCTCGCGCAACCTCGACCCGCCGGCGCCGATGATGATGCCCTTCTGGCTGGCCCGCTCCACATAGACCTCGACCCGCACGTCCAGCAGCGGGTGCTCGGCGGCACGCCCGGGCCGGGGCGCCATCTCCTCCACGACGACGGCCAGGGAGTGCGGCAGCTCGTCCCTGACCCCGTCCAGGGCCGCCTCGCGCACCAGCTCGGCCACCATGACGTGATCAGGTGAGTCGCTCAGCTCCCCCGCCGGGTACAGCGCCGGGCCGGTCGGCAGCAGCGCGACCAGCAGGTCGGCGAGCAGGTCGACCTGCGCACCGGAGACCGCGCTCACCGGCACCACCTCGGCCCAGTCGATGCCCAGCTGCTCGCCCAGCGAAGCAACCGCGGCCAGCTGGGCGATCAACCGGTCCCGGCCGACCAGATCGGTCTTGGTGACGATGGCCACCTTCGGCGCCCGGGACTGCCTGGCCAGCTCGGTGGCGATAAACCGGTCCCCCACCCCGACCGGCGCGTCGGCGGGCACGCAGAGGCCCACCACGTCGACCTCCGCCCACGTGTCCCGGACGAGCTCGTTGAGTCGCTCTCCCAGCAGGGTCCGCGGTCGGTGCACACCCGGGGTGTCCACCAGCACGAGCTGGGCATCGGGGCGGTGCACGATCCCGCGGATGGCATGCCGAGTGGTCTGCGGCCTGCTCGAGGTGATGGCCACCTTGTGCCCGACCAGCGCGTTGGTCAGCGTCGACTTGCCGGCGTTGGGTCGACCCACCAGGCAGACGAAACCGGCCCGATGGGACCCTTGCGGGTCACCACCGGGCACGTCGCCGTGCGCCGGCTCGGGCCGGCGTCGAGGCGCAGGAGAGCTCAGGAGGCCGCCACCTCGGCGAGCTTCTTGGCGGCCACGTCGAAGCCGTGCACCGGGTGCGACTCGTGCAGGGTCTTCAGCTCGGCGACCAGCCGGGCGGCGCCCACCTTCTCGGCGAAGGAGCCGAGCAGGGTGTCGAAGGTCTCGGAGTTGACCTTCACCCGGTGGGTGCGACCGTCGAGGGGGCTGCGCAGGTAGCAGTGCCCGGCGCCCAGGGGGACGATGCGCGACATCTCACCAAGCTCGGTGTAGCCACCGGCGGTGGACGCCGTCGAGCGCTGGTTCTTGCTGACCTTCTTCTCGGCCACGGACGTTCTCCCGACGTGCTCGACAGGGACAGAATGCGCGCCCGCACGCGCACCGCGCAGGGCGGTTCAGGGTGGGGCGCGAGTCACAGTGTGACGCATCCGCGGGGATGCTCCCTACTCGTGCTCACGTGACCGGGGCAGGAGCAGGGCCTCCCGGGCGCAGCCGGTGATGCGCCCGGGTGGCGAGCTCTACTCGCCCAGCCTGAGCAGCGCGCGAACCACGCCGTCCGGGCCGGCGACGATGAGCCGAGTGCCCGGTCGGCTCAGCTCGACCAGGGCCGCGAGCTCGCCTGCCGTGGGGACCGCGCCCTCGGTGACCAGGGCCGCGGCCTCCAGCACGCGCGCACCGCTGGACACCGCCGCGGCCACCGCCGCATCCAGCGCGGACAACCGCAGAGCGGCCAGCTCCACCGCGGCCGCGACATAGCTGCGTCCGGTGTCCTCACGCACCGCCGCGGCTGCCACCGCGCCGGTGCGAGCCTGGGCCGAGCGGGCCAGTGCCACCAGCGTGGCGTCCTCGCTGTCCAGGTCGTCCAGGCCGGCTGGCCCGACTTCGTGAAGGTCAGGCATCGGCGTGCTCCCCCCCGGACGGCTGGTCGGTGTGGGATCCGCGACCGTTCACCCGGTGCACCAGCACCGTGACCACCCGGTTGCGCCGGCCCTGCCCGGCCTCGGCGGTCAGCCGGAGCCCGGCCAACTCGACGCTGGCTCCGGGGATGGGCACCTTGCCCAGGGCCTTTGCCAGCAGCCCCCCGACGGTGTCGACGTCCTCGTCGTCAAGGTCGACGTCGAACATCTCATCGAGCTCGGCGACGTTGAGCCGGGCCGAGACCCGGACCGAGCCGTCGGGAAGGTGCTCGGCCGGTTGGCGGTCCTCGTCGTACTCGTCGGTGATCTCCCCGACGATCTCCTCCAGCACGTCCTCGATGGTGACCAGCCCCGCGGTACCGCCGTACTCGTCCACAACGATGGCCATGTGCACGTTGGCGGCCTGCATCTCGCGCAGCAGGTCGGTGACCGGCTTGCTCTCCGGCACGAACGTGGCCGGGCGCATGACCGACTCGACCCGCTCGCTGGCCTCGGCATCGCGGTGCTCGTAGCTGCGCCTGGCCAGGTCCTTGAGATAGGCCACGCCGACGACGTCGTCCTCGCCCTCCCCCACCACGGGGATGCGGGAGAAGCCGCTGCGCAGCGCCAGCGACATCGCCTGGCGCAGCGTCTTGCCCCGCTCGACGAAGACCATGTCGGTGCGTGGCACCATGACCTCGCGCACGATCGTGTCGCCCAGCTCGAACACCGAGTGGATCATCTCGCGCTCAGCCGGCTCGATGACACGGCTCTCCTGTGCCAGGTCGACGAGCTCGCGCAGCTCGGCCTCGGTGGCGAACGGACCCTCCGGGAAACCCTTGCCCGGGGTCAGCGCGTTGCCGACCACGATGAGCAGCGCCGGGATCGGGCCGAGCACACGGGCCAGCGGCAGCACGAAGGCGGACACGACGATCCCGACCCGGTCGGCGTGCTGGCGACCCAGCGTGCGCGGGGCGACACCCACGACGACGTAGGAGACGACGACCATCACCAGCCCGGCCAGCAGCAACGCCTGCCAGCTCGAGGCGAGCACGTCGAGCAGCAGGCGGGTGACGGTGACGGTCGCGGCGACCTCGCAGGCGACCCGCAGCAGGGTGAGCAGGTTGAGGTAGCGCGCCGGGTCGGCCAGCACCTCGCGCAGCCGGGTCGCACCGGGCCGCCCCGCCCGGACAAGCTCCTCCACCCGCCCCCGGGAGAGCCGGGACAGCGCCGCCTCGCCTCCGGCGAGCAGGCCCGCGAGTCCTACGAGGGCCAGCGCGGCCAGCACCAGCCAGACCGGGTCAGCGTTCACGCTGGCGCGCCCTCCGAACGCAGCCGCCGCCATCCGGCGAGCAGGTCACGCTGCAGGTCGAACATCTCGTGCTCCTCCTCCGGCTCGGCGTGGTCGTAGCCGAGCAGGTGCAGGATGCCGTGCGTGGTGAGCAGGTCGAGCTCAGCGGCTACGGGGTGCCCGGCGGTCGCGGCCTGCTGGGCGGCCACCTGCGGGCACAGCACCACGTCGCCCAGCAGCCCCGGCTCAGGCTCCTCCCCCTCCCGCCCGGGGCGCAGCTCGTCCATCGGGAAGCTGAGAACGTCGGTCGGGCCAGGCTCGTCCATCCACTGCTCGTGCAGCGCGCTCATCGCCGGCTCGTCGACCAGCACGAGGGACAGCTCGGCCTGCGGGTGGATGCGCATCCGGGCGAGCACGTAGCCGGCCAGGGCGAGGATCCCGTCGAGGTCGACCTCGACCCCGGACTCGTTGTTGATGTCGATGCTCACGCCAGCAGACCCACTTCCGGACGCGCCGCTCACTTCGCCCCGCGCCGGCCGCGACCCCGACCAGGCGAGGCGTCGCTGCGCTGGGGACGTCCGGCCTCGTAGCGACCGTAGGCGTCGACGATGGCCGAGACCAGCCGGTGGCGCACCACGTCGTGACTTGTCAGCCGGCAGAAGGCGACGTCGTCGAGATCGGTCAGGATCTCCTGTACGACGCGCAGCCCGCTCTGCGTGCCGCCCGGTAGGTCGACCTGGGTGACGTCACCGGTGACGACCATCTTGGAGCCGAACCCGAGCCGGGTGAGGAACATCTTCATCTGCTCGGCCGAGGTGTTCTGGGCCTCGTCGAGGATGATGAACGCGTCGTTGAGGGACCGCCCCCGCATATAGGCCAGCGGGGCCACCTCGATGGTCCCCTCGGCCATCAGCCGCGGGATGCTGGCCGGATCCATCATGTCGTGCAGGGCGTCGTAGAGCGGCCGAAGGTAGGGGTCGATCTTCTCCGACAGGGTGCCGGGGAGGAAGCCCAGCCGCTCGCCGGCCTCGACCGCGGGGCGGGTCAGCACGATGCGGGTGATCTGCTTGGCCTGCAGCGCCTGCACCGCCTTGGCCACCGCGAGGTAGGTCTTGCCGGTGCCGGCCGGACCGATGCCGAAGACGATGGTGTGCCGGTCGATCGCGTCGACGTAGCGCTTCTGGTTCAGCGTCTTCGGCCGGATCGTGCGCCCGCGGTTGGACAGGATGTTCAGGGTCAGCACGTCGGCGGGTCGCTCGGCCGCCTCACTGCGCAGCATGGCCGCGGACCGCTCCACCGCCTCGGCGGTCAGGCCCTGCCCGGTGCGCAGCACCAGCACGAGCTCCTCGACGAGCCGCTCGGCCAGCTCGACGGCGCCGGACGGGCCTCTCACGGTGATCTCGTTGCCGCGGACGTGGAAGTCGGCCTCGGGCACGCAGCGCTCCACGACGCGCAGCAGGGCGTCCTGGGGACCGAGCAGCGCCACCATGGGCTGGCTGGCCGGGACGATGATGGTGGCGTGCGCCGACGGGGACTCTGCCATGGGTCGACCGCGGACGGCCCGACCTCCGATCTGGATGGGTTGACAGCCTCCCATGCTACCGATCGGCGCGACGGGCAGACCGTGATCACGGCCCGAAGGGGCGGGCCTGTCGGGTGACCGGGTAGGTGGCCAGGTACATCCGCGCGACACTGCCGTCCGCCTCGCGCACGATGCGCAGCAGCTCGCCGTGCTCGCGACCGGAGACGACCCGGTAGCGGTCTTGACCCTCGGGGGCGAAAACCGAGGTGAGCCGCTCGGCCGTGGCCTCCGCCGGGCGGGCCCGCAACGCGCCGTCCTGGTAGCTGAACACCAGCTGCGAGCCCTCGCTGAACCAGACGCCCAGCAGCGGCTCGACCTCGGCGGGGACCGGCGGGCCGGGCCGCCACGGCCCGCGGGTCGCCGGGGCGTCCTCGAGCACACGCAGCAGCAGCTCGATGGCCAAGCCCCCCGGGTCCGCCCCGGCCGTGGTGTTGACCAGAACCGCCGCGGTCAGCCGCTCGGGGCGGCGCACCACCAGACTGGCCAGGAAACCGGGCATCGCGCCGCCGTGACCGACCAGCACCCGCTCACCACGCCGATGCAGCTGCAGCCCCAGCCCCCAGCCCAGCGTCCAGCCGTCCAGGTCCGCGATGACCTGGGGGTGGCACATCTCCTCAACCGTGCCGGCGGACAGCACGCCCGGGCCGAACCGGGCCGGGTCGGCCAGGAAGGCCCCCCAGCGGGTCAGGTCCGCCACGGTGCTCCACAGCTCGGCGGCCGGGGCGAAGGCATTGCCCGGGAACTCCGGCTCCGGGTGCACCCGGTCGGCGAACGGGTCGGTCAGGTAACCGGTCGCGTACGGCGCCTGGCGCCGCGTCGTGGTCCGGCTCAGCCCCAACGGCTCGAGCACCCGCTCGGCCAGCACGACCTCCCACGGCTGGCCGCGCTTGCGCGCCACCAGCTCGCCGAGCAGTGCATAGGCCAGGTTCGAGTAGTGCCAGCGCCGACCCGGCGGCAGCACCGCCTCGGCCTGCTCGAGACCGACCAGCAGCTCCTCCCGGCCGGGGCCCGCCGGCCGCTCCCAGACCTCACCGACCGGCTCACGCTGCAGCCCGGACACGTGCGCGAGCATCCGCCGGATGCTCAGCCCGCCGTGCGCGGTGCCTGGCAGGTGCTGCTCCAGCCGGTCATCCAGGTCCAGCAGCCCCTCGTCGCGGCACTGCATCACCAGGACCGCCGTGAAGGTCTTGGTGATCGAGCCGATCCGCAGCTGCATGCCCGGGTCGACGGGAGTCTCGGCGGCGGTGTCGGCCAGCCCCACAGCCGCGGTGAAGGCCGGCTGCCCCGCGCGGGCCACCGCGGCGAGCACCCCGGGGGCACGCCAGTCCACCTGCCGCTGGCCCACCAGGGCGTCGAGCCGCTCGCTCAGCGCCGAGGCCAGCCCACCCGGTGCGCCCACGCCGCTGTGCACACTCACCCGGGCGGCCAGGTCAGCGCGCGGCCGCCCAGGACGTGCCCGTGCACGTGGTGCACGCTCTGCTGGGCGGCCACCCCGGTGTTGAACACCAGGCGGTAGCCGGCCAGACCCTCGGCGCGGGCGACCTCGGCCGCGCTGCCGACCAGCTCGGCCAGCAGGCCCGGGTCGGCCTCGGCCAGCTCGCCGACCGTGGCGAGGTGCCGGCGTGTGATCACCAGGACATGGGTGGGAGCCTGCGGGGAGATGTCGCGGAAGGCCACGGTGCCGGTCGTCTCCAGCACGACCGTCGCCGGGACCCGACCGGAGGCGACCCCGCAGAAGAGGCAGTCGGTCTGCGGCGAAGAGGCGGGGCTAGACATGGTGGTGATCGTAGATGGGCCGCGGGTGGGGCAGCATCGAGGTGTGAGCAGTCCGGCACCCCGCGACGGCTGGGGAAGTAAACCGAAGATCAACGGCGGACGTCGTAGGCATGTGACACTGAGCTTGCCCCTGACCCTGCCCCTGGGAGGTGTGGTGGGCACCACGCGCGCAACGTGGGACGCCGACGAGGCGGTCACCGCGCTGTACGCCACCGAGTACGAGGCCCTTGTCCGCCTGTCCGCACTGCTGCTGCGCGACACCGGTGCGGCCGAGGAGGTCGTGCAGGACGCGTTCGTGGCCATGCACTCCGCGTGGCGGCGGCTGCGCGACAAGGACCGGGCCCTGGCCTACCTGCGCCAGTCGGTGGTGAACCGATCCCGGTCGGCCCTGCGCCGTCGCACGACCGCCGAGCGCTACGTCCGGACGCAGCGGCCACGGCTGGATGCGGCCAGCGCGGAGCACGAGGCGATGGCCACGGTGCAGCAGGACTCCATCGTCGAGGCGCTTCGCGGCCTGCCGGCCCGCCAGCGCGAGGCTCTGGTGCTGCGCTACTACGGGGACCTGTCCGAAGCAGAGATCGCCGAGGCGATGGGGATCAGTCGAGGCGCGGTCAAGAGCCATGCCAGCCGCGGCATGGCCGCCCTGCGTGCCACCCTGGAGCGAGAGCCATGAGCACCCCGACGCCGGACAACCGCGACGAGCAGGACCTCGCCCGGCTGCTGCGCGCCGCGCTGCGCTCCGAGGCGGAGCGGGTCACGGTGCCCGCTGACGGGCTGTCCCGCATCCGGCAGCGCACCGCCCGCCAGGCCGGCAGTAGCCGGCCGCGCTGGGCCGCGCTAGCCGCCGCGGCGGCCCTCGTGGTCGTGGCGGGGGTGGGGATAGGTGCTGGTCTGCTGCGGCGCGGCGGCACCAGCGGGGTGGTCCCGGCCGCCACCCCGAGCACGTCGGTCAGCAGCAGCTCGGCTCCCGTGAGCACCGCGCCGGTGCTCACCGTCGCCGTGCCGGTCTACTGGCTGGGCCCGCAGGGCAGCACCACCCGGCTCTACCGGGAGTTCGAGGCGGTGCCGGCCACACGGGTCAGCGACCCGGCCGGCAAGGCGCAGGCCGCCGCCGACCTGGCGTTGGGGGGCACCCCGGCGGACCCGAGGTACTTCACGCCGTGGGCCCGGGGCTCGGCCGCCACGGTCTCCTTGACCGGCACGGGCATCACCGTGGATCTCAACGCCACCGCGGCGGGCACCCAGATGAGCAGGCAGACCGCGGACCTGGCACTGGCGCAGCTGGTGTGGACCGTGACCGCGGCGGCCGGGGAGAACGTCCCGGTGAGCTTCACGGTCGGCGGGAGCAGCAACAGGCTGCTCAGCGGCGTCAGCCTGGCCCAGCCGTTCACCCGAGCCGACCCGTCCTACACCGTGCTTGCCGCGATCTGGGTGGTCAGCCCGCAGCAGGGCGTGACCGTCACCAGCCCGGTCACCGTCACCGGGCAGGCGACGGTCTTCGAGGGGACCGTGCAGTGGCAGCTGTCCCGCGACGGGGCCGTCATCCGCAGCGGCTACACCACCGCCACGGCCGGTGGGCCGGCACGTGGGGACTGGACGGTCCAGCTGGGCGACCTGCCTCCGGGCAGCTACACCTTCCGGGCCTACGCCGACAGCCCCGCGGGCAACGGCACGCTGCAGGGCGAGGACACTAAGGGCTTCACCGTCGGCTGATCAAGCGCCGGGGTCCCTGACATGAGCCGGCCAGCGCACTGGCGGCCTCAGGCCCAGCGGGAGCGCGCCGAGATCACCGCAATCGCCGCTGTCCCGGCGGTCGAGGTGCGCAGCACGCTCTGACCCAACCGCACCGGCGCGGCACCGGCAGCCGCGAACGCCTCCAGCTCGCCCGGGCTGATCCCGCCCTCGGGCCCCACCACGAGAACCACCCGTCCGCCGCTGGGCAGCCAGGCCCCGGCGAGAGGTTGCGAGGCCGACTCGTGCAGCACCAGGGCCGCCTCGGCGTCTCGCAGCAGGCCCAGCACCTCGGCTGTGCCATGGACCGCCTCGACCCGCGGGAGCCAGACCCGCCGGGACTGCTTCGCCGCCTCGACGGCGGTCACCTGCCACCGTCCGCGCGCGCGTTCGCGCCGTGCGGGATCCCAGCGCACGACGCTGCGTTCGGCTGCCCACGGCACGATGACGTCGACACCTACCTCGGTCATCGATGCCACGGCGGCCTCCCCGCGCTCACCCTTGGCCAACGCCTGTACGACGACCAGCAGCGGGTCCGGGGCAGGCAGCCGCTCGGTATGGGTGACAGCCACGCTGAGCCGGTCCGGCGGCTGGGCCCGGCGGACCTCGCCGAGCACCTGCCATCCAGCACCGTCGGTGAGCATGACCGTCTCCCCGGGCCGCAACCTGCGCACGGTCACCGCGTGCCTGCCCTCGGGACCGTCCAACTCGACCAGCCCACCCGGGCGGGCAGCGGCCATCCGGGCGGTCTCGGTCAGGAAGACTGGGCAGCTCATCGGGGTGCGCGCCTCAGCGGCCGTTGAAGACCTCGCGCAGCCGGGACAGCAGCCCCTGCCCGGTGGGGGTGAACTGCGCGACCGAACGTTCCTCGCCGCGCAGCGCCGCCAGCCTGCGCAGCAGCTCCTCCTGCTCGGAGTCGAGCTTGGTCGGGGTGATCACCTCGATGTGCACGTGCAGGTCTCCGCGCCCGGACCCGCGCAGGTGCCCGACACCCAGACCGCGCATCGAGACGACCTGCCCGGACTGGGTGCCGGGGCGCACCTCGACCTGGCGCGGCCCGTCGAGGGTCTCCAGCTCGATGACGGTGCCCAGCGCTGCGGCGGTCATCGGCAGCGACACCGTGGCGTGCAGGTCGTCACCCTGCCGGATGAACGTCTCGTGCTCACGCAGCACGACCTCGACGTAGAGATCGCCGGCCGGCCCGCCGCCGGGGCCGACCTCACCCTGCCCGGCCAGCTGGATGCGG
>JAJZTN010000079.1 GCA_021848885.1 Actinomycetes bacterium | reverse complement strand
GTGAGCACGTCCCGCACAGTCACCGCCTCGACCATGTCCTCGATCATCTCGACCTGCTCCACGGTCCGGCCGCGGGCCCGGAAGACGAGGACCGACACGGCCGTTGCGGCCAGCATGGCCGTGGCGAAGGTGAGCTGCTCCGCCCAGCTGGTGAAAGCGGCCGCGGCGCACACCCACCCGCCCCACACCAGGTACAGGGTGGCGGCGAACCATCGCGGCTGGCTCAGCGCCAGGCCGGCGCAGACCACCGCCAGCAGCACGAAGGCGCTCTGCCACGGCTGGGCAGTGACGATCATGCTCAGTACGGCGTACCCGGCCACCGCGAGCAGACAGGTCAGGGCCGCCGGCTCGGACCAGCGCCGCCCGCCCAGCCGGCGCCAGCCCACCGCAAGGACACTGACCCCGGCCCCGCCCAGCGCCACGGCCACCCCCGCCAGCAGGGTCCGGGCGTGCCCGCCCTGAAGGGCGCTCACGAGGGCGGCCTGGGCCGCGAAGTAGCCGAGCAGCGCAAGGATGCTGGCACGCGCGCCTGGCCCGCCCAGGACCCGCTGCTGAGGTGGCGAAGAGGCCGACACGTCCCGATCATCGGCATGGACCCACCCGGGCTTGACGGCCACGAGGCGCTGGCAGGTCCCCGGATGCCCCGGCCCCTCGGCCCGGGGACGACTAGCGCAGGGCGGGTCGGTTCCGCCGGGCCACCGCGTCGATCGTCACCGCAACGATGAGCACGAAGGCGGTGACCATGTACTTGCTGGCCGCACTGAAACCCTGTAGGCCCATGCCGTTGTCGATGGCCGCGATGACCAGCCCGCCCAGAACACCGTGCAGCGCCTTGCCGCGGCCGCCGAAGAGGCTGGTGCCGCCGATGACCGCCGCGGCGACGGCGTAGAGCACGAGGGTGCCCCCGTCCAGCGCGGTGGAGATCGAGCGCAGCCGGGAGGCGTAGACGATCCCCCCGACGCCAGCGGTCAGCGAGGTCAGGGTGAAGGCGATGGTGCGGATCCGGGCCAGGCTGATGCCGGCCCGCCGGGCCGCCTCGGCATTGCCACCGATGGCGTAGACGTAGCGGCCGAACCGGGTCCGGCCCAGCACGAAGGTCCACACCGCCAGCAGAGCGAAGACGAGCAGCAGCACCCAGGGCACCCCGAAGACCGGTGCGATGCGGCCCCGATCGGCGTTGCACAGCAGCACGAGGCCCGCACCACCGAGGAGCGCGAGCAGGATCTTGGCCCCGGTCAGAGCCACGGGAGGGGCGGTCAGCCCGGCCGTCCGGCGGCGAGCGTCACTTCGCCAGGTGACGCCGGCGAAGACCCCGACGATCACCAGCATGACCACCCAGCCCGCCACCCGGCTCAGGTTGCCGCTGACGATGTCGTTGATGGTGTTGTCCTGGATCAGGATCGACCCGCCGCTGCCCAGGACGAGCAGCATGACGCCCTGCCAGAACAGCAGGCCGCCCAGGGTGACGACGAAGGAGGGCAGCCCGATGCGGGTGATGAGAGTGCCCTGGACCACCCCGATCAGCGCGCACACCGCGAGCGCGGCCAGGACGGCCGCCCACCACGGCCATCCGGTGCCGGGCTGGACCCGCTCGGCCAGCACGACGGCGCCGAGGCCGGCGACAAAACCGATGGACAGGTCGATCTCGCCGAGCAGCAGTGCGAACACCTGGCCCATCGCCAGGATGCTGAAGACCGCTGCCTGCACGAGCAGGTTGACCAGGTTGCCCGAGGTGAGGAACAAGCCGTGGCTGAGAACCTGGAAGAGCACGGCGACGAGCAGCATGCCTGCGATGACCGGCAGCACGCCGGTGTCCCCATCCTTGATGCGTCTCACGCCGGCACGCAGGTAGCCCGAGACCGTGTCGGCCGCCCCCTGCGGGTGCGCCGCCCCGGGGTCGGAGGGCTGCTCCACATCGACCATGGCTGCCTCCCTACCGCCCGTCCGGGCGGGCCTGGACGGAGCGCGTCGAGGCGCCGGTGGTCATCAGGTCGACGACGATCTGGCGGTCCATCTCGGCGACCGGGCGCACCGCCGTCATCCGTCCCAGGTGCAGCACGGCGATCCGGTCGGCCACCTCGAAGACGTCGTTCATGTTGTGCGAGACGATCAGGACGGCCACGCCCCGGTCGGCCAGCCGGCGGACCAGATCGAGCACCATGCGGGTCTGGGCGACACCGAGCGCCGCGGTGGGCTCATCCATGATCACGAGCTTGGAGTTCCACAGCACGGCCTTGGCGATCGCCACCGACTGGCGCTGGCCACCTGAGAGCGAGGCGACCGGCTGGCGGATCGAGCGGACCGTGGTGACCGCCAGGCTGCGCAGCGTGTCCTTCGCGGACTGCTCCATCGACTCCTCGTCGAGGGCGATCCGCCTGACCCGCTCCCGGCCGAGGAACATGTTCTCGACGATGTCGAGGTTGTCGCACAGCGCGAGGTCCTGATAGACGGTCTCGATCCCGAGTGCTGCGGCATCGCGCGGGTGGTGCAGGTGCACCTGGCTGCCTTCCCACCACATCTGGCCGGAGTCCGGGGCGTGGATGCCGGCGATGCACTTGATCAGCACGGACTTGCCGGCACCGTTGTCCCCCGCCAGGGCGGTGACATGGCCGACCGGTACGTCGAGGTCAACCTCTGAGAGGGCCTGCACCGGCCCGAAACTCTTGCTGATGCCGCGCAGGCGCAGCAACGGCTCGGCGCCGCCGGTCGGGGCGGGCGCCGTGCCGGCGGATGCGCCGGGGCTCACCTGGTCCGTGGTGTCCTCCACTCGTGGGGGCCGACTGGTCGTGCGTGGGGGCCGACTGGTCGTGCTCGTGGCCGGGTCAGCGAACCGGCCCGGCCACGAGCAGGCAACTGGCTAGCTGATCCCCGCTGCCGCGCACGCGCTGGCCACCGCGCCCGCGCACAGCTTCCCCTTGGTCACCGCACCATCCTTGACGACCGTGGCGTTCATGTTGGACTTGGTCACCCAGATGGGGGTGGTGTACACCGAGGCGACATCCTTGCCGATGACCGAGTCAGCCGTCTTGGCGTTGACCAGCGACGACGGAGGGGTCACACCGGCACGCAGGTAGATCGCCAGGGCAGCCGCGGCCTGCGCCTCAAGGTAGATCGGCTTGTAGACGGTTCCGCACTGGTAGCCGGTGAGGATGTTCTGCAGGCCCGGCAGCGAGGCGTCCTGGCCGGTGGTCGGGAAGGTCTCCGGCTTGATCTTGGCGCCCTTGAGGATCGCGATCACCGCGTTGGCGTTGTCGTCGTTGGGGGTGACCACCGCGTTGATGTTCGGGTGCGCGGTCCACTGCTGCTGGAAGGTGGTCGCAGCCACCGACGGGGTCCAGGTCCCGGCCGGCTCGCCGACCTTGACGTACTGGCCGCTGTCGAAGTACGGCTTGAGCACACCGTTGTAGCCCTGCGCGAACAGCTTGGCGTTGTTGTCGGTGGGCGAGCCGTCCATCACCAGGATGTTGGGCTTGGCGACCTTCCACCCGGCGATGCAGTCAACCTCGCCCTGCCCGATCAGCTGACCGACCTTGACGTTGTCGAAGCTGACGTAGAAGCGGTCTGCCGGTCCTCCGGTGACGAGGCGGTCATAGTCGATCACCTTGACCCCGGCGGCCACAGCCTTGGCCTCGATGGCCGCACCGCTGCCCGGGTCGAGCGGGTCGACAAGCAGGACCGAGGCGCCGCCGCTGATCATCGCGTCGGCCTGGGTCTGCATGGTGGCCGCGCTGCCCTGTGCGTTCTGGATGGTGAACTGGTCGGCCGTCAGCCCGGCAGCCTCGAACGCCTTGGTCAGGTAGGGGGCGTCGTACTGGACGTAGCGCGTCGAGGTCGTGGTGTCCGGGAGCAGGACGCCGATCTTGCCCTTGCCCTGGGCGGCCAGCCCGGTCAGCTCCTTCATGAGCGAGAAGTCGGCGGTGAAGGCCGCGGCGTCGATCTGCGGGACGGCCGCCGATGACGCCGGAGCCGATGAGGCCGGAGCCGATGAGGCAGCGCTCGACGACGACGACGATGTAGGTGAGCTGCTGCAGCCTGCCACCAGCAGACCCAGCGTGATGATCGCGCCAACCGGCGCCACCAGTGTTCGGGGACGTGCCATTGCCACTCCAATCGGAAGGAACTCAGTCGCCAACCCAACCGATCCTGCGCCCTGCTGATCGGTCGCGCGTGACACTTCGACACTTCGGCACGTGACGCTCATCGCCGTCGGCTGCCGGCGGCGGTCCTCAGAGGTGGCCGCGGGGCGGTTGGGAGCATCCTCGTGCTAACGGAGCGTAACGCAAGGCCACGTCCGGCACACCTGTCACAGGCTGCTCGTACGACGCCGTCGTGGCGAGGCGAGCCATGCCTCGGGCACACCAGGCCCGGCGTCGACGCCGCCGACACCCGAGAGCCCCTCCGCAGGCGTCACCCCGCGGAGGGGCTCTCCCGGTCAGCCGGTGGGCATCACCGCTGGTGCCCCGAGAGCGGGATCACCGGGCACTCGAAGCTCGCCACGACCCCCCTGTCGAGCGCGGTGCCAGCGATGAACGCCAGCTCCAGCTCGGCATCGGAGTCGAGCACACCGTCGTGGTTGGCGTCACCCGACGTGAGGGCGGCGGCGTAGCCCTGCGGGAACGCCAGTTCGTGGACCATCCACCGACCGCCGTTGTAGTCCGGGTCCGTGGGCGCAGCGGTCGCGACGTTCGGCTGCGCCCCGCCGAAGTCGTAGATGGTGTCGAAGCTGCCCTCCGGCGCTGCGGTGTCGGCCAGGTCGGCCGGCGTGAGCACGGTGCGGTAGAGCGCTCCGTCGACGTAGAAGGCCGGCCCGGTGACGCCGGCGGAAGCCGCGCTCGCAGCGCCCACGCCGACACCGAGCATCGTGGCGGCCGTGACAGCGACGGCCAGGATGCGGGATGAAGGTGCTCGCATGATGTTCCTCCTCGGATGTTCCGGCCCGGTGGCCGGCTCCCGTCAACTCAAGGCGCCTGGCGGCGTGAATGGCTGACGAGAGTCCGACGGGAATGTGACGAGGTGCGAACGTCGTCGCGGGGCTTACCAGGCCCTTACGGTCCCTCATCCCACCGGTGCGGGGGTCCTGACCGGTGCTTCACTGGGGCATGACCTCTCGGGTCCTCGTGGTGGACGACGACTCCACCATCGCCGACGTGGTGGGCCGCTACCTGGAGCGCGCCGGCCATCAGGTCCTGGTCGCGGCGGACGGCGCCACGGCGCTGCGGCTCGCCACGGCAGAGCACCTTGACCTCGTCGTCCTCGACCTCATGCTCCCGGGCATGGGGGGCCTCGAGGTGTGCCGCCGGCTGCGCACGATCACGACCGTGCCGATCATCATGCTCACCGCGCGGGCGGAGGAGTCTGACCGCATCACGGGACTCGAGATCGGTGCCGACGACTACATGGGAAAGCCGTTCAGCCCGCGTGAGCTGCTGCTGCGGATCGAGGCCGTCCTGCGGCGCAGCGGGACTTCCCTCCGCGGGGGGGGCGTGGGCACGCTCCGCGACGCTGACCTCGTGGTCGACCTGGCCGCGCACGAGGCTCGCGTGGGTGGCCAGTCGCTGACCCTGACGGCGCGCGAGTTCGACCTGCTGGCGTTCCTCTTGCAACACCCGCGGACGGCGTTCAGCCGCCAGCAGCTCCTGCGGGAGGTGTGGGACTGGTCCTTCGGTGACGACTCGACGGTCACCGTCCACGTCCGTCGCCTTCGGGAGAAGATCGAGACTGACGCGTCGGCACCCCGGCGGATCGTCACCGTCTGGGGCGTGGGATACCGCTTCGACCCCGTGCGGGTGCAGGAGCGGACGTGATCGGCCCGCACGACCTGGCGGTCGTCGTCGGTGTGACCCTCGGGGTCTGCGTGCTCGGGGCCGCAACCGGAGGCGCCCTGCTGCGGCGGCTGCGCGGCCGGACGATATGGGCCTCGGTCACCGTGGTGATCGCCACCGCGACGCTGGTGATGGGTGCCGCGGTCGTCGCCCTCGGCCGGCTCATGCTCGTGAGCAGCGAGGCCCTCGCCGTTCTGACGATGGCGGTGGCCTTGGCGGCCGGTGCGGCGGCACTCGTCTCGACGGTGCTCGCCCGGCGGATCCGGCGCAGCAGTGCCGCACTCGCGGCGGCCGCTCGCGATGTCGGTTCCGGGCCGGCGGTGGAGGAGATGGCGGAGCCCGACACCCGGGAGATGCGCGAGTTCGCCTCGGCGCTGCGTGCGGCGGCGGAACACCTGGGCGCGTCACGGCAGCGTGAGCGCGCCGTGGAGGCGGCCCGACGCGAGCTGGTGGCCTGGGTGAGCCACGATCTGCGCAGCCCGGTCGCAGGCTTGCGCGCCATGGCCGAGGCCCTCGAGGACGGGGTGGTGCTCGACCCCGACATCGTCGCCGAGTACCACCGTCGTATGCGGGCCGAGACGGTCCGCCTCTCGCGCATGATCGATGACCTGTTCGACCTTTCCGGCATCCACGCCGGTGCCCTCGTCATCTCGCCGCGCCAGGTCGACCTGAACGACCTCGTCGATGAGGCCGCGCAGTGGGCCGAACCGATTGGGGCAGGCCGTGACGTCCGGCTGGTGGCCGAGGCCGCGGTCGGGACCTTCGCTCGAGCTGATCCTGACCAGCTCACCCGGGTGTTGCGCAATCTCGTGGGCAACGCCGTCCGGCACACCCCGCCAGGGGGCACCGTCGTCGTGTCTGCCGGCGTACGCGCCCGGGATGCCTTCGTCGCGGTGACCGACGAGTGCGGTGGTGTCCCGGCCGGTGATCTCGAGCGGCTCTTCGAGGTCGGCTTCCGGGGTGAGTGGGCGCGCACCCCCGGAGACGACGTCGGCGCGGGCCTCGGTCTCGCGATCGCCAAGGGCATCGTCGACGCGCACTCCGGCCGGATCGAGGTCGCCAACGCCGGCAAGGGGTGCCGCTTTTGCGTGCTGCTGCCGTCCTCGGTGATCGAGGTCGCGGACACGATCGCTGACGCCATCGTCCACGGCGGGTGCGACCACCCAGCCGCAACCAGCTCCAAGCGATCGGACCAGCCATCCGAGAATTCGCATCAGACGGCTCCCCCGAGCCGATCAAAGGAATCCTCGGCGCACGCATAGGCCGGGTCGAGATCGGCCCGGACCGGCACGCACAACCCTACTTCCGGATCCCAACCCCCGGACGATGAGAGGCCCGGGCCATCACTGGCCCGGGCCCACGGAACCCTGGTTCGTATGGGGTCACATCATGTGGAGACGCTGCCCTCGGATACGAACCGTCGTCATCGCCAAGGACGCCGGTCGCCGATGGGTCGAGCCCTACCGAAGCGCCGAACATGGCGACGTCCTCTCCGACGAGCTCGGGTTGCCGCGCTGCCCTCATTGTCGATGCCAACCGTGACCCGGTGCTGAGCGGTCGATTCGACGATCTGCTGGCCATCGCCGCCGTGCAGGTCGAACCGGTGACAGCACAGCATGCGCAGACCGCACGGCAGGGCTATCGAAACTTCGGGAGAGGCAGCGGCCACCCGGCTGGGCTCAACCTCGGCGACTGCTTCGCCTACGCGCTGTCGCGGACGACTGGCAAGCCTCTGCCCCACAAGGGACTCGACTTCGCTCAGACCGATGTCGAGTCCGCCTTGGGCAAGACCTGAAGGCGCACGAAGGGTTGGCGGCCGGCCGGTCCGGTGGGGCCCCGGCAGGTGCCGTCGAACGGGCCGCACTGCTACTCGACCTCGCGGAACACCGAGTACGCCAGCGTGCCCTCGACGAACTCCATACCCGAGGCCGCCTCTGCGTAGCCGACGTCGCGCAAGGTACGGGCCTCATGGTCTTCGTACGCGTTCAGGTCCTCGTACCGGTAGGTGAGCCGGATCGAGTTCATCGGGCCGGAAAGCCCTTGGAGCACCTTGGGCACTGCATAACCGTGGTCCCGGGCGTATGACAGGTAGCGCTCCAATCCCTCGGCAAAGGAAGTGAGGCGCCCCTGGGCGATACGCCCGTCGACGTGGATCTCGACGGCCATGTCCCTCCTCGACGGTGTCGGACGTCCCTGCGAGCGCAGACACGAGTCTTGCAGGACACCGGTTCGTATCGGGTCACATCATGTGGAGCAACGTAGAGAGTTCTCAAACTCTGTCCCAGCCGCGAAGTCCCTGGTAAACCGGCTGATCCGCAGGGCGGGTAAGACGGCTGAGGTGGGGTCGGTTCCCGTGTTTGAGGACGCGCGGGGTCCGAACGCCCGCGAGCTGCGCCAGGAGCAGCGGCGGCTCTCTGCGGCTGAGGTCGAGGCGTTGATCGCCGCCTACGTGGCCGGCGCGCGTGTGGGTGAGCTGGCCAAGGTCTACGGGATTCGTCGCACCACGGCCGCCGCACACGTGGCTCGGGCGGGCAAGACCCGGCAGGTCATGACGGAGGCTCAGATCGACGAGGCGGTCCGCCTCGCCCCGGATGGGTGGACGCTGCTTGCGTTTGGTCGGTATCTGGATGTGGCGGGGAAGACGATCCGGCGGGTGCTCGTCGCGCGAGACGTGATGATCCGTCCGGGCGGACGGACGGCCGGGCGTGCGGGTGAGGGGCAACGCGCTGGCGTCTTGGGCGCCCGCCTGACTCAAGTAGCGTCGGGATGGCCAGTTCGACCAGCTAGTCCGACTCGCCGCCGGCCGCCTCGTGAGAGCAGCTGCACCCCGGGGACGGGCTCGCCTGGTTTCGAGGGGTCGGTGTGTTGGGTCGTCATCGTGTCTCTCCTTGTGCTTGTGGGTGGGTCAGATCTGGGCGGTGCTTGTCGCCGGTGAGCCAACAGGTGTCTCGGAAACGGGGTCGGTGGCGGCTCTGGGGTGGGATGGCAGCAGCACGAGAGTCATCAGACCACCGACCGCCGTCGCGCCGGCGGCGACCCAGTCCCCACCGTGGAGGCCGTGGAAGAACGCGGCGCTGGCGGTGTTGTGGACAGCGGAGGCAAGCGATCCCTGGCCGGCGCGAGAGAGCTGGGCCGATGCCGTGAGCGCGGCGCCGATCGACTGGCGAGTGGTCCGAGCGGCCGCGGTCGGTAGCGCGGAGGGAAGGCCGCCGATCAGGCGGTTGGCGTACAGCGACGCGTAGACGCTGCCGATGATCGCCACGCCGAGCGTTCCCCCGAACAGGCGGGTGGCGTCGTTGACGGCCGACCCGACCCCGGCCTGGGCCTTGGGCACGACGCCCATGATCGCGTCGGTGGCCGGTGCGCTGGTCAAGCCCATGCCGGTGCCCAAGACGACCATCTGCAGGGCGATCGTCAGGTAGCTCGTGCCGGTCTCTACGGTGGTGACCCAGACGTAGAACGCGGCCATCGCGAACAGCCCGAAAGTGACCACCAGCTTGGTCCCGACCCGCACAGCGAGCTTCGTTCCGAGGATCGAGGAGATCGCGACGAACGACGCAACCGGAAGCATGCGGACCCCGGTCGACAGCGGCCCGTACGCCTTCAGGAACTGGAAGTACTGGGTCACCATGAAGATGAAGCCCGACAGCGCGAAGAACGAGATCGCGACCGACAGGCTGGCCGCGGTGAAGCGTGGATTACCGAACAGGCGAACGTCGAGCATCGGCTCGGAGATTCGTCGTTCCCAGGCGACGAATCCGGCGATCAGCAACAGTGCGACGGCGAACCCGGCGAGCGTTCGCGCGCTTCCCCAGCCGTGGTCCGGCGCCTCGATGATCGTGAACACCAGCAGCGCGACTGCCAACGTCGACATCACGAAGCCGGCGCGATCGGTGCGCGGCGCACGTGGGTCGCGTGAGGTCTCGACGAAGCGTGCGACCATCAGGCCGGCAATTGCGGCGATCGGGGTCATCGCGAAGAACACGGCACGCCAGTCCGAGATCTGGATCAGCCACCCGCCGACGATCGGACCAAGCGCGATCGCCGCGCCGGTGATCGCTCCCCACAGTCCGATCGCGCGCGCCCGCTCGCCGCGCTCGGTGAACGTGTTGGTCAGCAGCGACAGCGTGGATGGGAACACCATCGCCGCGCCGACGCCCATCACGGCACGCGCGGCGATCAGCTCGCCGGGACTGTCCATGAATCCGCCCGCCAGGCTCGCGAGCCCGAACACCACCAGCCCGGCCAGCAGCAGCCCCTTGCGTCCGAACCGGTCAGAGAGGCTGCCGGCGGCCAGCACGGAGGCCGCAAACAGCAGGTTGAAGGCGTCCACCACCCACTGCAGCTGGGAGGTGGAGGCGTGTAGCTCACGCACCATCGTCGGCAGCGCGACGTTGACGATCGTGGTGTCGAGGTTGATCACGAACGCCGCCAGCAGCAGCGCGATCAGGACGAGCGGCTTGCGCGGCCGTGGGCGGGCAGGAACAGTGTCCATCGGGGTTTCCTTCGGAGTCATGAGGCGCAGCCGCCAAGCATCCCGAACAGTTCGAGTGCGTCTCGGTGGTCACCGTCGATTTCAGAAGCGGCCGCGGCTTGCTCGGGGGTGAGTTGATTGCTTGCGAGCCGAAAGAACGTCAGCCCGTCGAGCCTGATCGTTGCTGTCGGTGCTGTGGTAGCGGGTCGGGCTTTCACGGTGACCGAGCCGGGGCCGCCGATCAGCTCGAACACGTCGCAGTCGACATGTAGCTCCACGACGACGCCTTCCCGGATCGGGGCGTCACTCAGGCTCGCGGCGCTCTGCAGCAGCCATCCGGGACGTGCCGCGTCCTCCGGCTGTGCCGCAGGGGCGTAGCTCGCGCCCCAGCGGCGCAGCTCCGCGAGCACTGGGCGCAGCCGCTCGCCGGCCTCGGTCAGTTCATACACGGCTACCGGCGTGGGCGGGGGAAGGGTGCGGCGGGCGATAACCCCCGCCGCCTGGAGATCGCTCAGGCGCCCGGCCAGCACGTTCGTGCCGATCCCCGGCAGCCCATCGGCCAGATCGCTGTAGCGCTTGGGGCCGAGCAGCAGCTCGCGCACGATCAGTAGCGACCAGCGGTCGCCGACCACGTCGAGGGTGCGCGCTACCGGGCAGCGCTGTCCGTATCGCTTCACGACAGGCACCCTAGCACAGTCACTTGCTTTTCGGAAGTCCTTACTAGTATTTTAGAAGTCATACTGGGGGCAGTCGAGGTCAACCAACTGCGCAAGACCTATTCGGGCGGCGTCGAAGCGGTCAGATGCGTCTCCTTCACGGTGGCGCCAGGCGAGATCTTCGGCCTGCTCGAACCGAACGGCGCCGGCAAGACAACCACCGTCGGTGTCCTCACCACGCTGGTCACGCCGACTGGCGGAACGGCTCATGTCGCGGGCTATGACGTCGTGGACGAGCCGCTGGCCGTCCGCCGCGCCATCGGGGTGCTGTTCCAGGACAGCGTCGTGGATAACGACTTCACCGCCGCCCAGAACCTCTGGCTGCACGTTCGCCTGTGGAAGGTCCCCGAGCCACGCGAGGAGCAATGATCGAGTCGATGCTCGCAGCGGTCGACCTGGCCGACCGCGCCGGCGATCCTCATGCGCGCCTTCAGCGGCGGCATGCGCCGGGCGCCTGGAGATCACCAGAGCCCTGCTCGCTACCCCAAACGAATCCTCGACGAGCCGAGGATTCGTTTGGGGGGAATCTAGCTGACAAGCCCGATTGTGCCGCCCTGTGCCGCGACGCACGTCACAGAGCGAAGCGGAGAACAAGCCCGGCTGGCGACGCGCGCCAATGGGTCCCGCAGCCCCGGTGGATTGCTACTCGAAGCCGGTGGGGATGCGCGGGGTGTAGGGCTCGGTGTGCTGCGTTCGAATACGAAACACATGTGGAGGTGATGCGTCCTGGTACGAACCTTGGCTCAGTCGTCTGCGGGCCATCGGTCTGGCTGACTACCTCGCGCGGTAGCGAATCCCGCGGCTGGTCCCGCTCACTCTGCTCCTATCAGTTCCACCGCTCAGTTCCACCGCGCACGGCAAACCAGGTGCTCGCGACAGCCGGCCGTCGACGGTGAGCAGCGGGACCGAAAGCGCCCCAGCGAGTGCCACGTATACAGCGTCGTTGAAGCTCACATTCTCACGAAGTGCCCAGGCGGCCGGTCCCAGGCTTCCGGTCATTTCATACCCCTCTCTGCCAACCTGGGTTGGGGCGCCCGCCCCCTGACAATTACTGACCCGAGGGCGGGGATGGAGACTCCTCGACATGACGATCAACGGAACCACTCTGGTTCGAGCGACCG
>JAJZTN010000078.1 GCA_021848885.1 Actinomycetes bacterium | reverse complement strand
CTGGAGGACATCGACGTGGGCGGCATCGGCGGCACGTTGGCCGGCAACGCGCTGTCGCTGGCCGCCATGCGGGCCACCCTGACCGAGGTGCTCACCGACGTCGCCTTCGCCCGGATGCTGCCGCTTAGCGCCCGCTGGGCCCAGGGGGTCGAGAGGGTGCTGCGCGAGCGGGGGGTGGGCTGGCATGTCTGCCGCCTCGGCGCCCGGGCGGAGTACGCCTTCTCCCCGACCCCGCCACGCACCGGCGGGGAGGCGGCTGCCGCCGACGATTTCGAGCTGGCCACCTTCCTGCACCTCTACGCACTCAACCGCGGCCTGCTGCTCACCCCGTTCCACAACATGGCACTCATGGCACCGACCACGACCGAGACCGACGTGGACACCCACACCGCGGTCTTCTCCGAGTGCCTGGCCGAGCTGCTCGGGTAGTCTCGACCGGCCCGGACACCTGTGCCGGGGAGCTTCCGGCCGGTGTTCAGGTAGGGGCGGGCGGTGCCGGGCAGGCCGGCCACGGACGTGGATCGGAGTTGACTGAGTGAGCGCCCGCACGCGCGAGGAGCGGCTGGCCGCGCGAATCAACCAGCTCAGCTACCTGCGGGTCGCCATCGTCCTGCTCGTCATGGCGCTGCTGCTCAACGCCCAGCGGGTCAGTCACGCCTTCGCCGCCGCGGCGGCGATCTTCGCCCTTGCCGCGGCCACCGACTTCCTCGACGGCTTCCTCGCCCGGCGGCTGCAGGTCACCACCACCCTGGGTGCCTTCCTGGACACAACCGCCGACAAGCTGCTGGTCACCGGAGCGCTCATCGCACTGGTCGCGGTGGGCCGCACCTCGGCATGGGCGGCACTGATCATCGTGGGCCGCGAGCTGGCCATCCTGGGGCTGCGTGCGGTCGCAGCCGCCGCGGGCACGATCGTCACCGCGTCGCTGTGGGGCAAGCTCAAGGCGAACGTGCAGTTCCTGGCCATCCTTCTGGCGATCATCCGGTTCCCGGTCCGGCTGGGCTGGTGGTACCTGGACGAATGGGTGATGCTGGTCGCCGTGATCGTCACCGTGCTCTCGGCGGTCGAGTACTTCCGCCGCCTGGCCCCTGTGCTCGGTCGTGGCTGAGCCCCCCGGCCGCTCACCGAGCCTGGTGATCGGCGCCAGCGGCTTCATCGGTGGTGCTCTGCTGGGGGCCCTGCTCGAGCGTGGCGACCCGGTGCGGGCACTGGCGCACTCGGGGGGATCGGCCCAGCAGCTGCAGCGCAGCGGAGCCGAGGTGGTGCGGGGGGACCTGCTCGACGAGGCCTCACTGGTGGCGGCGATGACTGGCGTCGACACGGTCTTCCACGCCGCCGGCGTCAACGCCTTCTGCCTGCCCGATCCCTCCGTGCTCTACCGGGTCAACGTCAAGGGCTCGGCCCAGGTGGTCCGGGCCGCCGCAAACGCCGGGGTGCGCCGGGTCGTGTACACCTCCTCGGCGGCGACCCTGGGCGAGGAGCACGCCACCATCGGGTCGGAGACCTCCCCGCACCGGGGCTGGTTCCTGTCCGACTACGAGCGCTCGAAGTACCAGGCCGAGCAGGAGGTGCTGCGGGTCGGTACGGCCCAAGGCGTTGACGTGGTGTGCGTGAACCCCTCCTCGGTGCAGGGCCCCGGGCGCACCCACGGCACCGCGAAGCTGCTGCTGCGCTATGTCAACGGCAAGCTCCGTTTCGTCGTGGACACCACGGTGAGCTTCCTCGACATCAACGACTGCACCGCCGGGCACCTGCTGGCCGCCGAACGCGGCGAGCCCGGGCAGCGCTACGTGCTCAACGGCGGTCGGACATCGCTGGGCGAGCTGCTCGACGTGGTGGCCAAGGTCAGCGGCATCCGCCACCCGGTGCACCGGTTACCCCCGGTGCTGGCCAAAGCCGCCGCGGCCGCCATCGGGACCGGATTCCGGCTGGCCCGCCGACGTGCCCCGATCTGCCCCGAGATGATCGCCACCCTGCTGCACGGGCACGCCTACGACGGCTCCCGCGCCACCCGGGAGCTGGGACTGCGGTACACCCCGCTGCCCGCCACCATCGCCCGCACCCTGACGTGGTACGCCGATCACGGCTACATCACCGCGCGGCCGGGAGGCAACCATGGGTGAGCAGGACCCGCTGCTCGCGCAGACCCGGATGGCTCGGGCAGCCCGCCACGCCCTGCTGGGGATCGGGCTGCGCCCGCTCATCGAGTTCTTCGGCTCCCACCCGCCGGCGGAAGGCCTGGACAACCTCGCTGACCTGCAGCCGCCCTTCCTCCTCGCGGCCAACCACTCCAGCCACATGGACACCCCGCTGGTGCTGCTCTCCCTGCCGCCGCGGCTGCGCTCCCGGACCCTGGTCGCCGCGGCGGCGGACTACTTCTTCGCCGGCAAGAAGCCGGGACTGAGCGCTTTCGTGTCGATGGCGGTCGGTGCCGTGCCGATCGAGCGCCGCCACGCGAGTCGCAAGAGCATGGACCGGATCAAGACCGTGCTCGAGGAGGGCTGGTGCCTGCTGCTCTACCCGGAGGGCACCCGCACCCCCGACGGGCGGCTCTACCGCGGCAAGACCGGTGCGGCACGCATCGCGCTGGAGGCCCGCGTCCCGGTCGTGCCGGTCGGGATCACCGGCACCTACGACGCGCTGCCCAGCGGCCGTTCCCGCCCGCAGGTCGCCAATGTCTCGGTGACCTTCGGCCGACCGCTCAGTTTCGAGCGGTTCTACGACACACCCTTCGACCAGAACTTCCTGCTGCGCGCGACCACCGACCGGATCATGTACGAGATCATGCGCCTGACCGGGCAGGTCTACGTCGACGAGTACGGCGAGCGAGCCAAGAGCCGCCGCACCGCCAAACCGGCCGGGTCCGCACCGGAACAGGCCGCAGCCGGTGCTGGCCCGCTGGCCGAGGATGCCTCGGCCAGCGACGAGGACGACGAGGCGCCCGAGGTGGGCTCGGCCAGCGACGGGGAGGACGAGTTCCCCGGCGTACCCGAGGTGCCCGGCCAAGCAAGTGGAGCGAGCCGGTGACCGGCAGCGACGCGGCCGGCGCACCGGCCCCGCTGGACCCCGCGGCCGTGGACCTGCTCGCTGCGCTGGCCTACAGCGAACTGGTCGCCTTCGAGCAGCTCGCCGAGGACGCCAGGTCCGCGCCCACCCTGCAGGACAAGGCGGCGCTGGCCGAGATGGCTGCCGCGGAGTACGTGCACTACCAGGCGCTTGAGCTCTACCTCGCCCAGCACGGTGTCGACGTCGCCGCTGCGACCGCGCCGTTCATCGACGCGGTGCGCTCCTTCCATGAGCTGACCGCACCGCACGACTGGCTGGAACGGCTGGTCAAGGCCCACGTCGGTGACGGGATCGGCGGCGACTTCTACCGGGAGATCGCCGGCCGGCTTCAGGAGCCCACCCGTGCCCTGGTGCTCGAGGTGCTCGCCGGCAGCGACCATGCGGCGTTCGCGGTGCAGCGGGTGCGAGCCGCGGTGCGGGCCGAGCCGCTGCTGGCGGGCCGCCTCGCGCTGTGGGCCCGGCTGGTGGTCGCCGAGGCGATGGCCCAGGCGCTCGCGGTCGCGGTGGCGCACGAGCGGCTGATGGCCCTGATCGTGCGGGGACCAGACGGTGGGGAGGCGAGCCTGGGCCAGCTCGTGGGCACCTTCACCCGGATGACAGCGGCACACAACGAGCGGATGGCCGCCCTCGGGCTAGCCGACTGAGCCGGCTCGTGCCCGCATGTCCCGTCCCGGATCACCACACCGGCGCCGGCCAGGGCCTGCATGTCCTCACGAGTCGAAGCCCATTCCCAGGCGGTCCAAGGTGCGCAGCCAGCCGTTGCGCCGCCCGCCATTGGCATCCGCCCAGGCCAGGGATCGTCGGGTCAGCTCGATCCCGGCCCAGCGCAAGGGCTCCGGCGGGAAGGGCACCGGTCGGGTGCGCACCATGCGCAACCGGGTGGCCTCGCTGTCGCGCCCGTCCAGCAGGTCCAGCACGGTGGCTGCCGCGAACCGCGACGCCCCGACCCCCAGCCCGGTGAATCCCATCGCGTAGCCGACCCGGCCGCCGGCAGCGGTGCCGGTGAACGCCGCGAAACGGGTGCAGGTGTCGATCACCCCGGCCCAGGCATGACTGAACCGCACGCCCTGCAGCTGCGGGAAGGTGGTGAAGAAGTGCCCGGCCAGCATCGCGAAGGTCTCCTGGCGCTGCTCGAACCCCTGCCGCACCTGTCGGGCGAACGGGTAGATCGCGTCATAACCGCCCCACAGCACCCGGTCATCGTCGGTGAGCCGGTAGTAGTGGAACTGGTTGCCGGCATCGCTCATGCCCTGACGGTTCACCCAGCGCAGGCTGGCCCGGGCCCGGCCGGAGAGCGGTTCGGTCATGAGCACGTAGTCGTAGACCGGCACGGTCAGCGGGCGAAGCCGGCGTAGCAGGGCCGGGAAGGCGTTGCTGGCCAGCATCGCCTTGCGGGCCCGCACCGCGCCGTAGGGCGTGTGAACCCGCAGCGCCACCGACCCGGTTTCCAGCCGCTGGGCAGGGGTGTGCTCGAAGATGCGAACGCCGCGCTCCAGCAGCACCCGGCGCAGCCCCCACACCAGCCTGGCCGGGTCGAGCGTCGCCACGGTGTCCTTCAGCCACAGGCCACCCAGGTAGGTGGGCGAGTCCACCTCGGCCCGCACGCCGTCGCGGTCCAGCAGCGTGACGTCATGGCCGAGCTCACTGGCCAGCCGGGCGGTGCCTGCCAGGTCATCGAGCTGCCATTCGGCCACCGCGACGTTGAGCTCCCCCGTGCGCTCGAAGGAGGCGTCGATCCGGTGTGTGGCCAGGCTCGCCTCGATCGCGTCGAGGTTGGCCCGGCCCAGTCGCTCCAGGGTGGGCAGCTCGTCGGGCCAGCGGGCCGCCCCGTTGGCCAGGCCGTGGGTGAGGCTCGCCGAGCAGAACCCCCCGTTGCGCCCGGAGGCCGCCCAGCCGCACTGCTGGGCCTCCAGCAGCACCACGTCACGTCGCGGGTCGGCCTCGATGGCCAGCAACGCGGTCCACAGCCCGGTGTAGCCGCCGCCGATGACGACGAGGTCGGCATCGACGTCGCCGACCAGCGCACTCGTCGGCGACGGCGCCTCGGGTCGGTCCAGCCAGTACGGCCGCGGGACGGCGTCGGCAAGCGCCCGCGCCACGGCAGGGTCAGGTCGGTCGCCTCGCATCAGCTCAGCGACCCTAGTCCGTGGTGCTCAAGCCCCGCGCCGCCGTCGGCCGACGAGCTGGCCGACCGCCACGGCGCCGATGGCGATGATGAACATGAGGGTCCCGATGACGTTGATCTGCACGGGGGTGCCGCGCTGGGCGGCGCCCCAGACGTACATCGGGAAGGTCACCGAGCTCGGCGAGGAGTTGAAGTTGGTGATGATGTAGTCGTCGAAGGACAGCGAGAAGGACAGCAGTGCGGCCGCAGCGATGCCCGGTGCCACCAGCGGCAGGGTCACCCGCCAGAAGGTCTGCGTCTCGTTCGCGTAGAGGTCCATCGCGGCCTGTTCCAGGCGCGGGTCCAGGCTCTGCACCCGCGCCTTGACGGTCACCACAACGAAGCTGAGGCAGAACATGATGTGTGCGATGAGGATCGTCGTCGCACCCAGTGCCAACCGCAGGTTGACGAACAGGGTGAGCAGCGAGGAGCCCATCACCACCTCGGGGGTGGCCATCGGCATGAAGATCAGCAGGTTCGTCATCGCGCGGCCGCGGAACCGGTGGCGGGCCAGGGCGAAGGCGACCAGCGTGCCCAGCGCAGTAGCGATGACGGTGGCAGCGACGCCGATCTTCAGGCTCAGGCCGAGGGCCTGGCACATCGCCGGGTCGGCGCACGGGTGCAGCCAGGCGTTGAGGCTGAACCTGGTCCAGGCGTAGTTGTAGCGACCGTTGGGCAGGTTGAAGGAGAAGACGATGACGACGATGTTCGGCAGCATGATGTAGAGGAAGGCTGCCGCGGCCGCCAGCGACACGATGTGCTCTCGGGTCCAGGCCAGCGGGCTCTTGCGCCGACGACGGGGTGGAGCCGGGCGGGTCGCCGACGCCACGGTCGTGGTAGCCGCCATCAGACCAGCTCCTCCGTGCCGGCCCGCCGCACATAGACCATCACCATGACGACGATGGTCACCATGAGGGTGAAGGACAGCGCCGCGGCGGTCGGGTAGTCCAGCACCCGCAGGAACTGCGCGTCGATGACCTGCCCGATCATCGTGGTGTCCGGGTTGCCCAGCAGGGTCGAGTTGATGTAGTCGCCGGCCGCCGGGATGAAGGTCAGCAGCGTGCCGGCCACCACCCCGGGCATCGACAGCGGAAGGGTGACCTTGCGGAAGCCGGTCCACGGCTTGGCGTAGAGGTCCCCGGCGGCCTCCAGCAGCCGGATGTCGATGCGCTCCAGGCTGGCGTAGAGCGGCAGCACCATGAAGGGGATGAAGTTGTAGGTCAAGCCGGTGATCACAGCAAGCTGACTGCCCAGCACGACGTTGTTGTTGACCAGGTGCGCCAGCTGGAACAGGTGCATGAGACCGACGTCGCGCAGGAACCGCACGACCCAGCCGTTGGTGGTCAGGATGGTCTGCCAGGCGAGGGTGCGGATCAGGAAGCTGGTGAAGAACGGGGCGATGACCATCACCAGCAGCACGTTCTTCCAGCGACCGGACTTGAACGCGATGGCGTAGGCCAACGGGTAGCCGATGAGGAAGGTCAGCACCGTGGCGACGCCCGCGTAGTACAGCGACCGGGAGAACTGCGGCCAGTAGTTGCCGAAGGCGCTCACGTAGTTCTGCCAGTCCCAGGTGAGCACATAGCCGGTCTCGATGTTGCCCTGCTGCAGGGACTGTGAGGCCAGGAACGCCATCGGCACGGCGAAGAAGACCACCAGCCACGCCATCCCGGGAAGCAGCAGCAGGTACGGCGTGGCACGCCGACGCCCGACGCGGCCGCTGCTGGTGGCCGAACCGGACGAGCGGGACGGGACGTGCGCCAGAGCGCTCACGAACCCGCCCCGCCGGTGTCGCCGATGTCCTCCCCGGCATGGGCGTCCTGCGTGGCGTCAAGCCCGAAAGAGTGCACCGGGTCCCAGGCCACCACGACATGGTCTCCGGTGCGCAAGGGGGCCGAGCCGTCGTTCTGCTGCACGACGGTCAGCTCCTGTCCCCACGGCATCCGCACCAGGTAGTGCGTGGACACCCCCATGAAGGAGGCATCGGTCACCGTGCCCTCCAGGCTGTTGCGCCCGGCCAGGTCCTCCCCAGCGGGCAGCACCAGCAGCTTCTCCGGGCGCACCCCGAGCCACAGGTCCTCACCGGCCGAGGAGATCCTCTCGGTCGGCAGCGCCAACCGCCGGCCCTGCACCACCACGCTGGTCAGCTGCGCACCGCGGCCCCCGCTTATCCGCGCCGCCAGCAGGTTGGACTGGCCCAGGAAGTTCGCCGCAAAGGTGGTCGCCGGACGCTCGTAGAGGGTGGTCGGGTCGCCCATCTGCTCGATGTGCCCGGCGTTCATCACCGCGATGGTGTCGGCCATGGTCATGGCCTCCTCCTGGTCGTGCGTGACGTGCACGAAGGTCAGGCCCACCTCGGTCTGGATCCGCTTGAGCTCGATCTGCATCTGCCGGCGCAGCTTGAGGTCCAGCGCACCCAACGGCTCGTCAAGCAGCAGCACCGATGGCTGGTTGACCAGGGCGCGGGCCAGCGCGACCCGTTGCTGCTGGCCGCCGGAGAGCTGGGCCGGCTTGCGCTTGGCGTAGCCGCCCAACTGGACCAGCTCGAGCGCGTCGTTGACCTTGGCCGAAACATCCTTGACGCCACGCCGGCGCAGACCGAACGCCACGTTCTCGGCGATGTCCAGATGCGGGAAGAGCGCGTAGTTCTGGAACACCGTGTTGACCGGGCGCCGGTAGGGCTTGGTGGCGCTGATGTCGGCCTCGCCGAGCAGGATCTGCCCGAGCGTCGGCTCTTCCAGCCCGGCGACCATCCGCAATGTCGTGGTCTTGCCGCAGCCGGAGGGGCCGAGCAACGCGAAGAACGAGCCGGCCGGGATGGTCAGGTGCAGGTCGTCCACGGCGGTGAACTCGCCGAAGCGCTTGGTCAGGGCGACCAGCCGCAGGTCAGCCCCCGCCGCCTGCGCGGGGGGGGCTGACAGGCCGCTGGCACTGACGCTGAGGTCGGCCACGGTCACGCCTCAGGCTCCGATGACAGCCTGGAAGGCCTGGTTGTAGCGGGTCTCCTCGTCGGCGGTCAGCCCCTTGAAGACGTGCGCGTTCTTCAGCACATCGGCCGACGGGAAGATGAGCGGGTTGTTGGCAACGCTCGGGTCGGTCTTGACCAGGGCCTCCTTCGAGCCCTTCACCGGGGAGATGTAGTTGACGTAGTCCTCGACCTTGGCCATGACCGCGGGGTCGTAGTAGTAGTTGATCAGGGTCTCGGCGTTCTTCTTGTGCCGGGCGGCGTTGGGGATGACGAAGTTGTCCGACCAGAGCATGAACCCGGTGGGTGGGAGGGCGTAGCCCAGCGACGGGTTGTCGGCCTTGAGCTGGACCACGTCACCCGTCCATGCGAAGCACGCCGCGATGTCGCCGGAGGCCAGGCCCTTGGCGTAGTCGTTGCCGGTGAAGCCCTTGAGCTGTCCGGCGTCCTTGGCCTGCTTGATCCGGGCGATGGCGGCGTTGAAGTCCGCGTCGGTGAAGTTGGCCGGGTCCTTGCCCAGCGAGAGCATGACCAGCCCGACGGTGTCGCGCATCTCGGTGAGCAGGGTGACCTTGCCCTTCAGGACGGGGTCGGTCAGCAGCTGCTCGACCGTCTCGATCTTCTTGCCACCGGTCGCCTTGGGGTTGTAGCCGATCCCGGTGAAACCGCTCTGCCAGGGCAGGGAGTAGACGCGGCCCGGGTCGTACTCCACGTTGACCAGGGCGTCCTCGAGGTTGGTCCAGTTCGGGATGTTGGCCTTGTCCAGCTTCTCCACCCAGCCGAGCCGGATGAACCGGGCGACCAGCCAGTCGGTGCTGCACCAGGTGTCGCGACCGGTGTCCTGCCCGGCCGACAGCTGCGGGCGCACCTTGGCGAAGAACTCGTCGTTGTCGTTGTAGTCCTCGGTGTAGTTGACCTTGATGCCGGTCTGCTTGGTGAAGGCCACCAGGGTCGGGTGGGTCTTGGTCTTGTCGTCGACGTCGATGTACTCCGGCCAGTTCGACCAGTTGACGACCTTCTCGGTGGCCGAGTAGTCCGGCCAGGTCGGTGCCGGGCTTGGGCTGGCACTGCCCGAGGCCGACCCGGCGCTGCCCGCCGGTGCTGGGGCCGTGCCCGGGGTGCCGCACGCGGCCAGGGCCGCAGCCGCCGCAGTCGTGCCGGCGCCCATCATCAGGGTGCGCCGGCTGAAAAGACCGCGAGCGAGGGCGGGAGAGATCGACGGGATCGGGCGGGGCTCGTTCATGCTGTCTTCCTCCGGTGCAGGGGCGGGCGGTGCATCACCGCGTGCTGAAGACCGTGCGATGCCAGGCCTTGGTGGCCGTGCCGGTCCGGTCGAACATCACGTGCTTGACGTTGGTGTACTCCTCGAGGGAGTACGCGGACATGTCCTTGCCGAAACCGGAGGCCTTGTAGCCACCGTGGGGCATCTCGCTGACGATCGGGATGTGGTCGTTGACCCACACGCACCCCGCGGCGATCTCCCGGGTGGCACGCAGGGCGCGGAACACGTCGCGGGTCCAGGCCGAGGCGGCCAACCCGTAGGGGGTGTCGTTGGCCAACGCCAGCCCCTCGTCGTCGCTGGTGAAGGGCAGCACCACCAGCACCGGGCCGAAGACCTCCTCACGGGCGATCTCCGAGTCCTGCGCGGCGGCCACGACGAGGGTCGGCTCGTAGTAGGCACCGACGCCGAGGTCTCCACCGGGTGCGCGGCCGCCGACGACGGTCTTGGCGCCCACCGCCACCGCACGGTCGACGAACCCGGCCACCCGGGCCTGCTGGGCCCGGCTGACCAGCGGGCCCAGGTCGGTGCTCGGGTCGCGCGGGTCGCCGATGCGCACCCCACGCATGAGGTCGGCCACACCGTCGACGAAGGCGTCGTACAGCGGCGCCTGCACATAGGCCCGGGTAGCCGCGGTGCAGTCCTGCCCGGCGTTGATGAGGGCTCCCGCCACGGCACCGTGCACCGCGGCGTCGAGATCGGCATCGTCGAAGACGACGAATGGGGCCTTGCCACCGAGCTCGAGGTGCACCCGGCGCGGGCCACGCGGGCCTTCCGAGGCGAGCTGCATGACGCGGCGACCGACCCGTGAGGAGCCGGTGAAGGACACCATGTCCACGTCGGGGTGGCAGATCAGGGCCTCACCGACGACCGCGCCCGGTCCGGTCACGACGTTGACCACCCCGTCGGGGATCCCGGCGTCCCGGGCGGCCTCGGCGAGCATGAGGGTGGTCAGGGGGGTGAGCTCACTCGGCTTGATCACGATCGTGTTGCCCGCCGCGACGGCGGGGAAGATCTTCCAGCCGGCCATCTGCAGCGGGTAGTTCCACGGCGCGATGGATCCCACCACACCGATCGGCTCCCGCCGGACCGCAGAGGTGTGGTCCGCGGAGTACTCCCCCGAGGCCTTGCCCTCCAGGGCGCGGGCTGCCCCGGCGAAGAACGCGGCGTTGTCCACCGTGCCCGGCACGTCGAACTCGCGGGCCAGCCGGATCGGCTTGCCGGTCTGCCTGGTCTCTACCAGGGCCAGCTCGGCGGAGATCTCCTCGAGTCGGGCGGCCAGTCGCGTCAGTGCCCCGGAGCGTTCCGCGGGGGTGGCCCCGGCCCACTCCGGCAGCGCGGCGCGCGCGGCCTCGACCGCCGCAGCGACGTCGGCGGCGTCGGCCAGGTCGAGCTCGACGACGGTCTGGCCGGTGGCCGGGTCGACGACGGCAGCCGCCGTCGGGCTCGAGCCTCGGCGGCGCCGACCGCCGATGAGCTGATGCCCGAGCACAGCGTCCTGCGTCATCAGTCCCAACCGTCTTCCGGAGTCGCTTGCGCCGCCGATCCTGGCATGGTGACCCGCTTCACACAAGGGATTCCGTCGTCACGGTTAGCGATTTCGACGGAATCGCTATCAAACGGTGACCTGCGTTACGGGTGGATGTCCGGGCACCCGTCGCAGCGTGCCAGGAGGTCGGACCCAGGGTCGCGGCGCGCACCCGGTCACCGGTCGGCGGGACGGGGGCGCTTGACGGCCCAACTACGGAATCCGCCGAATGGGGCGCCTCCGGCGACGCACTCACGCGGAAACGGCTCCAGGTCGCCACGGATTCTGCTTGTCCAGGCGGCCGGGCCGGGGAATGATTCCGGCGTGCAACGACACAACGGCACGGGCAAGCCCGGTGGGCTGCTGGGCACCGACGGGCACCTCGACGAGGTGTCCAAGCGCATCGTGGCCGAGCTGCAGAAGGACGGCCGGCGCTCCTACGCCGCCATCGGCAAGGCGGTGGGGCTGTCCGAGGCCGCAGTGCGTCAGCGGGTGCAGCGGCTGCTCGATGCCGGGGTCATGCAGATCGTTGCGGTCACCGACCCGATGCAGCTCGGCTTCCCCCGGCAGGCCTTGATCGGCATCGAGGTGGAGGGCGAGCTGGAGAGGGTCGCCGACGAGCTGGCCGAGATGCCCGAGGTGGACTACGTGGTCATCACGGCCGGATCCTTCGACATCGTCGTCGAGGTGGTCTGCGAGGACGACGATGAGCTGCTCGAGGTGCTCTCCCGCCGGATCCGGCGACTGGCCGGGGTGCGCCGGACCGAGACCTTCGTCTACCTCAGGCTGCGCAAGCAGACCTACTCCTGGGGGGCGCGCTAGGCCGGCCCGCCCATCCCGCACCGGTCGTCCCGCGCCGCCAGTCCCGCACCGGCCGTCCCCCACCGCCAGTCCCGCACCGGCCGTCCCCCACCGCCAGTCCCGCACCGGTCGTCCCCCACCGCCTGTCCCGCACCGGCCGATCCACCTCGGCCGGCCAGGCGTGGCTGCGGAGCCACATCGACCGGGGCCGGAGGAACTCGAGCAGACGCCCGGAGCAGCTCGGGTGACGATACGACGACGTTTCGGATTCCGTTGCGTGAAGGAGCAATGTCTCACGAAACCGTTGTGTCTTAGCCATTCGGCCACCGGATTCACTTGTCAGATGGACAGAAGTGTGCGATAACTGGTGCGACGAGCTCAGTTGAGGACGTGAGTCATGACAGCGACCCCGCAGACCAACCCGGTCACCG
>JAJZTN010000077.1 GCA_021848885.1 Actinomycetes bacterium | reverse complement strand
CGGCCGGGTCGTCACGAGCTCCTGAAGCTTGGCGAAGGTGACCCCGGAGCCGGCGAAGGACACCGAGCCGACCACGACGGTGAACATCGAGGCGAACAGCGGGAAACCGGCACCCGTGCGCGGCAGCTCGAGCAGCGCGACCAGCGCGGCGGCGCCACCGCCGACACCGTTGAACAGCGCCACCAGCTGTGGCATCGCCGTCATCTGCACCCGACGGGCGACCGGGACACCCACGGCGCTGCCCACCGCGATCGCGGCCAGGATGAGAGCCAGGTGGGCGGGCTTGTCCGCGACGAAGACCACGATGACGGCCAGCACCGCGCCGGCCGCCCCGATGAGGTTGCCGTTGCGTGCCGAGCGCGGTGAGGACAGTCCCTTGAGCGCAAGGATGAAGGCGACCGCCGAGACGAGGTAGACCAGGTCGACGGTGTCGGCGCTCACTGCTGACCTGCCTTCGACGGGGCCTTGCGGGGACGGAACATCTCCAGCATCCGGTCGGTCACCACGAAGCCGCCGACCATGTTCATCGTGGCCAGCACCACCGCGACCAGACCGACGACCAGCTCCAGCGTGGTGGTGGCCGCTCCCGCCACGATGATCGCGCCGACCAGGATCACGCCGTGGATCGCGTTGGCGCCCGACATCAGCGGGGTGTGCAGCGTGGTGGAGACCTTGGAGACCACCTCGAAGCCGATGAAGACGGACAGCACGAAGACGGTGAGCAGGGCCACGGTGGTGCTCATGCGTTCCTCCCGGTCACGTGGCAGGCCACGATGACCTCGTCATCGACCGTGGGGTCCACCACCCCGTCGGTGGTCATCAGGCCGAGCAGCTCGACCAGGTTGCGGGCGTAGAGCTGGCTGGCGTGCACCGGCATCTGGCTGGGCACGTCCTGCCCGCCCCACACCAGCACGTCGCCGATGCGCACCTGCTCACCGGGGACCGAGCCTTCGACGTTGCCACCGGTGTCGGCGGCCAGGTCGACCACCACCGAGCCGGGCTTCATCCGCTCCACCATCTCACGGGTGACCAGCCTGGGGGCGGGGCGGCCGGGCACCGCCGCGGTGGTGATCAGCGCATCGGCGCCTGCGACGTACGGCGTGAGGAGCTCGCGTTGGCGGGCGGCTCGGTCCTCGGTCATCTCCCGCGCATACCCCCCGCTGCCCTCGAGCGCCTCCAGGTCGAGCTGGATGAACGTCGCACCCATCGAGCGCACCTCGTCGGCCGAGGCTGGGCGCACGTCGTAGGCCTCGACGAGGGCACCGAGGCGCCTGGCCGTGGCGATGGCCTGCAGCCCGGCGACACCGGCCCCGAGCACGACCACCTTGCCGGGTGGCACGGTGCCCGCGGCGGTCATGTACAGCGGAAGGAAGCGCGGCAGCCGCTCGGCGGCGACCAGTGCGCAGCGGTAGCCGGCGACCAGGGCCTGGGAGGACAGCGCATCCATCGACTGGGCCCGCGAGATGCGCGGCACCAGCTCGACGGCCAGGCCGTGGATGCCGCGACCGTTCATGGCCTCGATGACATCGGCCGAGCTCGACGGGGCGAGGAAGCCGATCGTCGTGGCGCCCTGCCTGATCCGCCCGACCTGCTCGACGCTCAACGGTGAGACGTGCAGCACAACGTCGGCCTCGGCGAGGACGTCGCCGTCCACGACGCTGGCGCCGACGGCGCGGAACGCGTCGTCGGGGATGAAGGCGTGCTGCCCGGCCCCCGACTCAACAAGGACGTCGAGCCCGATCTTGGTCAGTCTGGGCACGACGTCCGGCACGATCGCGACCCGGCGCTCACCGGGGCGCACCTCTCGAGCAACTCCAACCCTCACGGCGGACAAACCTACGGCAGCACCTCGTGCAGACCAGGGACCTTTGGCCCTGACGGGCCCGGCGCGCCTGCCTGCACGCTCGGGAATCATACCCATGGGGGTATTGTTCGGATCCGATGTGAGGGTCCGTCGAGCGGGCCACCGAGATCGCCCGGCGTGGCGGCAGGGCACGAGGGTGTCCATGCCGAGCCGCGGGCAAGGAGAGGGAGACAGGTCATGGCGACCATCGCGCTGACCGCCGAGAACTTCGAGAAGACCGTCACCGACAGCGGCATCGTGCTGGTCGACTGGTGGGCCGCGTGGTGCGGCCCGTGCCGGATGTTCGCACCGGTTTTCGAGGCGGCGTCGCAGACGCACGCCGACCTGGTGTTCGGCAAGGTGGACACCGAGGCCGAGCGCGGTCTGGCCTCAGCGGCCCGGATCAGCTCGATCCCCACGCTCATGGTCTTCCGCGACGGGATCCTGGTCTTCTCCCAGCCGGGCGCGCTGCCGGCTCCGGCGCTCGAGCAGGTCATCGACGCCGTACGCAATCTCAACATGGATGAGGTGCGCGCCTCCATCGAGAGCGAGCCCGCAGGCGCCAAGGGGTGACGGCGGTGACCTCCGACACGCATATCGCGGTGTCCTGGGAGCGCGGCGAGCGCTACCGGATCGACACCCGCGGGCACTCCTTCTTCGTCGACCAGCCAGAGTCCGGTCGCGGTCAGGACAGCGCGGTCAACCCGACCGAGCTGTTCGTGTCAAGCCTGGTGGCCTGCGTCGCCTTCTACGCCGGCCGCTTCCTCGACCGGCACGGGGTGGCCCGGGACGGGCTCGTGGTGACCTCGGACTGGGCGATGGCGCCGGACCGGCCCGCCAGGGTGGGCGCGATCACCATCACGGTCACCCCACCACCGGGCCTGCCACCCGACCGGGTCGCGGCGATGCTGGCCGTCGCGCGCGCCTGCACGGTGCACAACAGCATCAGTCACGCCCCCGAGATCCTCGTCACAGCCCCCGACGGGGCGGCGGTCGAGGAGCCGCCGGGGCTCAGTGTCGGGGCTGCGGCCGGCTGAGTCGCTCGAAACTGGCCCCGCGGCTTCGCTGAGCTCTCAGCCGGGCCGCGGTGTCAGCCAGACGAACCCCCAGGGTTCGAGCAGCACGCGGTCCCCGGCGATGCTCACCGGCCCGTCGCTGGACAGCGCCGTCTGCGGCTCAGGCACCCCCGCTGCGGCCAGCACACTGGTGTGGCAGGACTGCGGGTCATCGCTGAAGTTGGCCAGTGCCAGGAAGTCCCCGCTGGCCGGGTGCTTGCGGTGGTAGGCGAAGACATGGGGGTCATCCGTCCACAGCGCCTCGCTGACCCCACCACCTCGCAGCGCGGGAAGGTCCCGGCGGGCCTGGCCCATCTGGACCAGCCCGGCGAAGATGCGACCCTCGACCGAGCCTTCCAGGTGCCGACGCCCGGCTCGCTCCCAGTCCATGAACGGCCGGTGCATCCAGCGGTTGTCCTCGGCCAGCCCGGGGTCGGCCAGATAGCTGGTGTCGTTGCCCAGGCCGAGCTCGTCACCGGAGTAGACCAGCGGGATCCCGCCGAAGGAGTAGGTCACCGAGTAGAGCAGCAGCAGCCGGCGGATCCCGGCCTGCAGCCCGGCCGCGTCACCCTGACGCATGGCCAGCTCGATGCCGGTCAGTGCCGCCGCCGCCCCGCAGGTGCGCGCGTCCCCGGTCACCGGGTTCTCCTGGAAGAGTGCGCCGCGGGCGAAGGAGCCGGGATGCCGACCGGCGAAGAAGTCCACCAGGAACCTCCGGTGCGCCCGCGGGTCCAGACCCACGGCATGGGCGTCGGCGTCGCTGACCGCCCAGCCGATGTCGTCGTGACAGCGCACGTAGGTCACCCAGCTGGTCTGCTGGGGCGGGGGTGTCATGCGTCGAAGCGACTGGGTCATCAGGCGCACGTCGCGGCTGGCCAGGCTGCTCCACAGCATCACCATGAGCTGGTTGTGGTAGGCCAGGTCGCACTCGGGCACGTAGGTCTGGTGCGCCCCGAGATAGGGCACGAGCTGGTCGGGGGCGACGATCGCCTCGGCCTTGAACACCACCGCCGGGGCGGCGACCCGAAGGACTGCGCGCAGCGCCTGCAACAGGGCGTGGGCCTCGGGCTGGTTCTGGCAGTCGGTGCCGATCCGCTTCCACAGGAACGGCACCGCGTCGAGCCGGAAGACGTCGACCCCGGCGTTGGCCAGGAACAGGATCGTCTCACTCATCGCAGCGAGCACGTCGGGGTTGGCCCAGTTGAGGTCCCACTGGTAGTCGTGGAAGGTCGTCCAGACCCAGCCGCCCATCTCCTCGACGCAGCTGAAGCTGCCCGGGGCGGTGTCCGGGAAGACCTCCCACAGCGTCGTGGAGTAGGCGTCGGGCAGCCTGCGGTCGGCGAAGACGTGGTAGAAGCGCCGGTAGGTCTCGTCCCCGGCCATGGCGGCGCGGGCCCAGGCGTGCTCGCGCGCGGTGTGGTTGAGTACGACGTCGACGCACAGGCTCATGCCGCGCGCGTGCAGGTCCTGCGAGAGCGCGGTGAGGTCCGCCAGCCGCCCCAGCCGGGGGTCGACCTCACGGTAGTCAGCCACCGCGTAGCCCCCGTCGTTCTCACCCTCGCGGGCGCTCAGCAGGGGCATGAGGTGCAGGTAGGTGACCCCCAGCTCCCCCAGGTAGTCCAGGTGGTCGGCGACCTCGCCGAGCCGGCCGGCGAAGCGGTCGGCGTAGCAGACGTAGCCGATCATGCGCTCCCGCAGGAACCAGGCCTGGTCGATCTCGCGGCGTCGGTCCAGCCGGCGCAACCGGGCCGGGCGCACCGCCGCGGCAGCCACCGCCAGCTCGACCAGCCGGTCGAACAGCTCGCCGATGTCGTGCGTGCCGCCGTAGACCTGCCGCAGCGCCCGCCACAGGTCCGCCGCGACGCCCTCCAGCCGGGCGCAGATCTCGTCGCGGCGGTCCTCGTCCAGGTCGGTCCGCTCGGCGACGCGCTCAGCCGCGGAGGCCGCGGCCGCTCTGGCCCGAACGGCGTCGCTGTCAACTACGGCCACGCCCGGATGCTAGCCACGCCCGGGTGATCGTCCGCCGGGTGATCAACCACCGAGCGGGAGGGTGGTGACCGGCTGACCCAACGCGGAACCGGCCACATAGCTGGCCCAGGTCATGTTCCAGTCCAGCATCCCCGGGTCACCGTTGGCCACCAGGTCGCTGGCGTTGCGGCTGGTGCCCGACACGGTGACGATGTCGCCGTACTGGGCTGAGTCGTAGAAGGCCTTGGCGTGGGCCGGCGAGAGGTTCACGCAGCCGTGCGAGACGTTGGCAACGCCCTGCTCGTTGACCGACCAGGGCGCGGCGTGCATGAACGTGCCGCTCCAGGTCAGTCGCACGTCCCAGTAGACCGCCAGGTCGTAGTAGTTCGGGTTGGTCTTGTCGCAGGTGATCTGTGCGCTGCACGAGGTCATCTGGATTTGGGGTGTCCGGGACAGCACGATGTAGGTGCCCGACCGGGTCGCGAAGTCCGGACGACCCAGGCTGGCCGGCCAGATGGCGACGACCTTGCCGTTCACTGTGACCGTGACGGTGTGCTTGACCCCATCGACGTGTGTGATGTGCGACTCGCCCACGTGGAACGTCAGCTGGTAGTCCCGCCCGCCCCACAGCTGGGGCCCGGCCTTGACTCCGTTGAGCTGGACGGACAGCGACACCGTGGTGCCCGTCGGCCAGAACCGTTCTGGTCGGAAGCGCACCTCCTGGTCGCCCAGCCAGTGCCAGGCGCCGACCAGTGGCGTCGTGGTTCGCAGCACCAGGGCACGCTGCACGGCAGCACGGTCGAGGATGTGCTGGTCGAAGCGGATGACGATGGGCGCACCGACCCCGACGACCTCTCCCTCGTTGGGCTGCATGGTCAGGGTGACCCGCTCGGGGTTGGGCACGGCCAGCACGTGCACCGACGCGGTGAGCACGTGGGTGCTCCCTGCCGAGTCCAGGGCCACCGCGTGCACCTGGTAGACCACGTCGGGCAGCGGAAGCGTCGTCGAGGTCCACGAGGCGCCGTTCGCCCCGATGGTGCCGACCAGCTCGGCGCTGCCGGCGGCGGCGGTGTTGGCAGCCAGACCAGGAACCGTCAGCGGCGCCGACGCCGTGCCGGGCGGGGTGGAGCCCGCGCCGGGCTGCACGACTGTGGGGCCCGCGCCGGGCTGCACGACTGTGGGGCCCGCGTCGGTCGGGGTGGAGCCCGCGCCGGTCGGGGTGGGGCCCGGCGATGCCACTGCCGGGTCCGGGATGACGGTGACGGCGGTGAGCCGGCCGGCGTTCACCCCGAGCGTGAGCGGCTGGTTGAACGCCGCCTCGCTGGGCACGACGAGGGTCGGGGACTGCACGGACGGGATCGCCCCGCCCTTGCCGGGTGCGCCCTGTCCCCGACTGGGCGGACCGAAGGGCCCACAACCGGCCAGCAACAGGCCGGTCGCCAGCAACCCGAGCACCCGGGCCCGCATCGTGACTGGCACCCGCCCTTCCTGGCTGCGCGGCGGAGGGCGACGCCCGTGTGTGCACCCCCGCGATGGTGACGCAACTGATGATGACTGTTTCGGGGCCGGCTCGTCACCTTCGGGGCTGGCTCGTCACCTTCGGGGCTGGCCAGGCACCGGCGCGTCGGACGAGCCTGCTGGCCGGCCAGCCAGCCAGCGCAGGTGCTCGCGCCCGCCGAGCAGCTCCAGCCGCCGCCACACGGCGCTGCCCGGGACGACGCAAGGGCCCCGGAAGGCGCTCATATACTACGAGCGATAGTAGACCGGCGGCCGGCGCTGAGGCGGTCGCCCCGGCCTCCGGAGCGCCGATGTCCTGGACCCCTGCCCGCGCGACGGTGGGCGCGCTCGGCGCGCTGGTCACGGCGGCCCTGATCGGGCTGCCCACCGATGTCATCCCGAACCCGGTGTTCGGTCGGGCCGTGCCGGTGACCTGGTGGAGCTACCCGGTGCTGGTCGTGACTGCCGTGCTCAGCGGGTTGCTGCTGGCCACCTATGTGCGCGAGAACGCCTCGCTCTCAGTGCTCGCGGGCCGTCGCGCCGCGGTGGGGGCCGACGTCGCGGTGGGGGCCGACGTCGCGGCACCAGCGGGTGAGACCGAGGCCGCTGGGCTGGACCGGGCGGGCTGGAGCGGGTCGGTCGGTGGGCTGCTGTCGCTCTTCGCGGTGGGCTGCCCGGTCTGCAACAAGATCGTCCTGCTGGCACTGGGGGCCAGCGGTGCGCTGACCTGGTTCGCCCCGCTTCAGCCCTTGCTCGCGTTGGCCTCGATTGCAGCCCTGGGCTGGGCGCTGCGCACCCGCTGGGCCGGAGCCCGGGCCTGCCCGGTGACGGTCAGCGACTCGAAGGTCTAGGCGGACCCGGTGCCCGCGACGGTGACCGCGGCACGGTCCTGGACCGTGCGGGCCGCCGCGGCGCGTACCAGCTGGTCGGCGAGCTCGGCCGGCAGGGCCTGCACGAACCGCAGCAGGGTCTCGCCCGGGTCGCGGCTTGCGGCCAGGACCTCACTCATGAGCGCCGCGCAGTACGCCTCCCGGGAGAGCACGCTGCGGTAGCAGTAGGCCCGCCCGTCCCGCACGCGGGCCAGCCAGCCCTTGCGGTGCAGCTTGTCCAGCACGGTCATCACCGTGGTGTAGGCCAGCTGCTGGTGCGGCATCCGCTCGATGACCTCACGCACCCGCAATGCCCCGTCCGCGGCCCACACGACGTCCATGACCTCGGCTTCAAGCGGCCCCAGCCCGTGCACGACGCCTCCCGGTGACGACGCACGGCAGCGTAGAGGCCCGAGCGCGCACTCGGAGGTCGGGCCCTCCCCGGCCCCGACCGGTGACCGACCCGCACCCGGCCCGTGACCGACCGCGGACCAACTCAGCCCAACAGGTGAGCCAGGCTGCGCGCGCCGGTGTAGAGCGCCACCAGCACGAGCAGGCCGACGAAGGCCAGGCTCAGCCGCTGCGCCCGCACCCGCGAGGCCACCCGGTTGCCCAGCACGCTGCCGACGACGGCCGCCCCGGTGAACACGCCCAGCACCGTCCAGTCCAGCCCGTGCGCCGAGGAGCTGCCGAGGCGAGCCAGCAGGGCGACCGCGCTGTTGATCGAGATGACCAGCAGCGAGGTGCCGACCGCAGTGGGCATGGAGAAGCCCAGGGCCAGCACCAAAGCGGGTACGACGACGAAACCGCCTCCCACCCCGAAGAAGCCGGTGAGCAGCCCGACAAGAGTCGCTGCGCCAAGAACCTTGCCGGCCTGGCGGGGTCCGGGACAGCGCAGACTGACCCGTCCGCCGGCCAGCGTGATCACCGGGCGTTCGAGGGTGGTCAGCACCGCGAGGGCCCCGCCACCGGCCGAGGTCGCCGGGATGGCCCCTGCGGAGCCCCGCCCCACCGGCGCGGAGCCGCCCCCAGCGCCCCGCCCCAACGGCTCGGAGCCGGACCCAGTCGCTTGCGTCCCGGTCGCTTGCGTCCCGGTCGCTTGCGTCCCGGTCGCTTGCGTCCCGGTCGCTTGCGTCCCGGCCGCCGTACGCCGGCGGGCCAGCATCGCCCCGGCGGCCACCAGCATGAGCACAGCGAAGCCCGCCAGCAGCACCTGAGGGTCGACCGCGGCCGAGGCCCGCGTGCCGACATAGGACCCCACGACGCCCACGAGCCCGAAGGTCACCCCCGACCCGACCCGCACCCGCCCGGCCCGGGCGTGCGCGAGGGTGCCGGCCAGCGACGTGAGCCCGACGATGATGAGCGATCCCGTCGTCGCGGCATGCGGGTCCTGGCCCAGGACGTAGACCAGCGCCGGGACGGTGAGGATGGACCCACCACCACCGAGCGCACCGAGGCTGAGACCGATGACCACGCCGATGGCGGCGGTGAGCGCGAGCACCGGCCACCTCCTCAGGTGTGCGGGGACTGGGTGGGCCTGGGGCTGGGCCCGTCGGGCTGGTGTCGCTGCCCGGGCCGCACAGGGGGGCTCGGCCCGGGCAGCGGGCTCACCTGATGGCGCCGGCCCGGCCACCCTTGGCGATGACGGGCAGCCCTGCCGCCGCCCAGGCCCGCATCCCCCCGGAGACGTTGGCGACCTCGTGGCCGTTCTCGGCCAGCATCCGGGCGGCGTGCGCGGATCGGTTGCCCGACCGGCACACCGTCACCACGGGGCGGCCGCCGGGCAGCTCCCGCATCCGGGCGCCCAGCTGGGACAGCGGGATGTGCCGCGCCTTCGGGGCGTGCCCGGCCTGCCACTCGTGCGTCTCGCGCACGTCGACCAGCACGGCCCCCGAGCTCACCATGTCATCGGCCTGCTTCGGGCGCACCGATGTGTAGGGCTTGCTGAACATCGACTTCAGCATGCTGGCAAGGCTCATGCCGCGGCCTCCGCGTCGGTGCGGATCGGCAGGACCGCGGCAGCCGCTGTGGCGAACTCCTCGTCGACGTGCACGACGGTGCGACCTCGCGCGGCCAGCATCGAGGCGGCGGTGGAGGCCCGGTAGCCGGCCGCGCAGTGCACCCACACCTCACCGGCGGGAACCTCGTCGATGCGCTCGGACAGCTCGTGCAACGGGATGTTGAGCGCCCCCTCGATATGGGCGTCGACCCACTCCAATCGGCGGCGTACGTCGACAACGACGACCGGGCGGTGCTGGCGCGCCGCGGCGAGCTCGGCGAAGGTGGCCCGCGGGTAGGACGCCAGCCCCTCCGGGCCGGCCCAGCCGGCCGGGTCCCCGGTCGCCGCGGCCGCGAAGCGCTCGATGCCGATCCGGACCAGCTCGCGCTGGGCGGTGGCCACGTCCTCGACGGTCTCGCCGAGCAGGGTCACCGGGGTGTCCCACGGGATGATCCAGCCCAGGTACGTCGCGAACGACCCGTCCAGACCCACGTTGATGCTCCCGGCTAGGTGCCCGGCGGCGAACGCCGTACGGGTGCGCAGGTCGACCACCCACTCCCCGGCCTCGATCCGGCGACGAAGCTCCTCCGGCCGCGCCCGCTCGGGCAGGCTCAGGTCCGGCGCGCTCGGCCCGGACAGGTTCGCCGGGGCCATGTGGGCGTAGTACGCCGGCCAGGCGTCGAGTCCGGCCAGCAGGTCGGCGACGAAGACCGCCTCCGCCTGGGTCAGCGCCGGGTTGACCGCACGCTCGTGACCGATGGTCGAGGCGGTGCCCTCCGACTGCGTCGCCGAGCAGAAGCTGCCGAAGCCGTGGGTCGGGTAGACCTGGGTGCTGGGCGGCAGCTCGTCGGCCAGTCGGTGCGCGGACGCGTACTGGTGACGCACCAGGGCGCCGGTGTGCTCGGGGCCGAGCAGGTCGGGCCGACCGGTGGAGCCGTAGAGCAGGGACCCTCCGGTGAAGACTCCAACCGGCTCCCCGCCCTCCTCCAGGGCATAGGACAGGTGCGTGTAGGTGTGACCTGGGGTGGCCAGCGCCCGGACCCGCATCGTGGCCCCCACCTCGATGACGTCGCCGTCGCTGACCGGGGTGCGCTGGAAGCTCACCGGGTCGGCGGCGTTGACGTGGTAGCGGGCCCCTGTCGCCTCGGCCAGGGCGAGCCCACCGGTGACGTAGTCGTTGTGGATATGGGTCTCGAGGACGTCGACGATGCGCACCCCCGCCTGTTCGGCCAGGGCGAGGAGGCGGTCGATGTCACGCTGCGGGTCGACGACGAAGGCCACCTCGCCGTCGTGCACCAGGTAGCTGCGGTCCCCCAGGGTCGGGGTGTCCAGCGGGATGATCGTTGGCATCTCGGCTCCAAGTGGCTGCTCGGTTTGGGCGCTGTGCTCAGGCGGCGTTCTCGGCGTGGCCCCGCACGACCGGACGGCCGCCGCGCGTCCAGGCGCTTGTGCCACCGGCCACCGACCACGCGTCGATGCCGTTGTGGATGAGGAAGCTGGCCATGCTCAGGCTCCGGTTGCCCGATGCGCAGATCACGTAGACCGCGCGCTCGCGCGGAAGCTCGGCCAGGCGTGAGGGCAGCTGCCCCATCGGCACGAGCCGGGCGCCGGGGACGTGCCCAGCGACGTACTCGTGCGGCTCACGGACGTCGATGACAAGAGCGCCGTCGGCGTGGGCCGCGGCGAACGTCGTGATGTCGACTTCGCGCATGACTTGCGTCTGGTCCTCTCGTGTGGTGCCGGACTGGATACCCCCAGGGGTATGTCGTGCCCAACGTAGCCCATCGTCGGGGTATTCCCCCAACCGGGGCGGAGCGCACCGGTGCGGTGCGGCGCGCTTCGCATCAATGCGTCTCGGTACGCCGCTCAGCCGCGACGCAGGTGCACGACCGCATCCAGCGCGTCACGTGAGGATCCCGGCACAGGCCGGTGCAGGGTGTCGGCGCGCAGCACCCGAAAGGCATCGACCCCGTCGAGGTCGGCGAGGATGTCGGCCGGGGTGAACAGCACGGCGGGCTCGGTCGGCCCGCCGACCCCATGCTCGAGGTTGGCCAGGTCGTGGCCGATGACGAGCAGGTCCCCGCCGGGGCCCACAGCGGCGCCCGCCGCCCGGATGATGGGGGTGCGCTCGGCGGCGACGAGCTGCAGGTAGCAGACCAGCACGAGGTCGAAGCGTCCCGGCTCCGGGACGTAGGCGAGCAGGTCCGCGTGCACCCAGGTGATGTCCAGGCTCACGGAGCCGGCGCGGCCGGCGCGGCCGGCGCGGCCGGCGCGGCCGGCGGCGAGCCTGGCCGCCTTGTCCAGACCGGCCCGGGAGAAGTCCACCCCGGTGACCTGCCAGCCGCGCTGCGCCAGCCATATGGCGTTGCGCCCCTCACCGGTGGCCAGGTCCAGGGCCTGCCCCGCGGGGGCCCGCTCGGCCAGCTCGGCCACCACCCAGATGTTGGGCTCGGCCGACCAGACCAGCTCGGAACCGGCGTAGCGGGCGTCCCAGGTGGCGGAGTCCATCGTGGCTCAGGCCGGCTCAGGCCAGGGAGAGGAAGAGCTTCTCGAGCTTCTGGCTGTCCACCGTCTCCGCGCCTCCGGAGTCGACCAGGCACTGGCGCAACCCCGAGGCGATGATGGCGAAACCGGCCCGGTCCAGGGCCCGGCTGACCGCCGCGAGCTGGGTCACCACATCGGCGCAGTCCCGACCGTCCTCGAGCATGCGCAGCACGCCGGAGAGCTGGCCTTGTGCGCGCTTGAGCCGGTTGATGACCTTGGTCATCTCGATGGCGTCCAGCTCCATGTCTCCTCCATGTCTCCTCCATGTCCCCTACCGGCCCCAGCACTGTCCCAGCACTGTCCCAGCATCAACTCAGCACCAACTCAGCACTGTCCCAGCACTGTCCCAGCACCAGCGCGTCTAGCGGCCCGCCGGTCCCCCTCGGCGTACGCAGCGCCCTCGAAAGGATACCCCGGCGGGTAGTGGAGGGCCCGAAATCGCCGGGCCCGAGAAACCGGGCGCCTGTCGGGCCCGTGGCGTCGGCCCTGGGCGGGCGAGTAGCGGGACCGTGGCGGGCAGCCGCCCCCGGTGACCGCACGGGCTTTGGGCCGGAGGAGTGACCCGAGAACAACGCCGGACT
>JAJZTN010000076.1 GCA_021848885.1 Actinomycetes bacterium | reverse complement strand
GGTGGACTCCTCAGCGCGGAAGTGCTTCGGGACATACATCAGGGCTCTCCCAGCGGCCAGGAGCGGGTTCGACGCACCGGCTCGGTGCGCAGAGCCGGACGCCGCCCAGTCTGCCCGAGCCGGACGCCGCCCAGTCTGCCCGAGCCGGACGCCGCCCAGTCTGCCCGAGCCGGACGCCGCCCAGTCTGCCCGAGCCGAGCCGCCGAGCCCGAGCGCAGACCGGGTGGGCTAGCGTCACCCTTGGTTGCCGGCCGGGCCCGGCCGGGCCCGGCGCTGCGGCGGCGGGTGAGGCCGCAGCACGACCCGGAGGCGGCACGAGGATGTGGGCGATAACCGTCAAGGAGTTCCGGCAGCTGTTCCGGGACCGGCGCACCGTGGGGATGCTCGTCGCGATCCCGTTCCTGCTGCTGGTGATCTTCGGCTACGCGGCCAGCTTCGACGTCACCAGCGTGCCGACCCTGGTGACCGGGCCGCGGGCCACGCAGGTGGCCGCGTCGCTGCCCGCCCCCTTCCACGTCGTCGACATCCAGCCGGGGGGTGACCGGGCCGTGGCTCAGGCCTGGCTGCGCGACGGCCGGTCCTGGGCGGGGGTGCTGACCTCGGCGGCCGGCGCCCCGCAGATCCTCGTCGACGGCAGCAACCTGTTCGCCGCCCAGGCGGTGGTCTCGGCGTCCCGCCAGCTGGGCATCCCGGTCCAGGTGCTGTTCAACCCCGCCCTGAAGACATCTGTGGTCATGGTTCCGGGACTCATCGGGATCGTGCTGGTCTTCGTCGGCACGCTGGCGACCGCCCTGGGCGTCGTGCGCGAGAGACAGGCAGGCACGCTCGAGCAGCTTGCGGTCATGCCCTTTCGTCCACGTGACATCTTCCTGGGCAAGGTGGCGCCGTACTTCCTGGTCTCACTCGTGGACACGGCCATCATCGTGGCGGCGGGCCTTCTCGTCTTCGACGTGCCGTTCCGCGGCTCGGTGCTGACCTTCCTGCTCGGCACGCTGCTCTTCCTCTTCGTCACCCTGGGTCTAGGCGTCCTGGTGTCCACCGTGTCGCAGAACCAGGGGCAGGCGCTTCAGCTGTCGGTGATGACCCTGCTGCCGCAGGTGCTGCTGTCAGGGCTGATCTTCCCGGTCGCCTCGATGGCGGCTGGGGTGCGCTGGATCTCCTACCTGCTGCCGCTGACCTACTTCATCGAGGTCTCCCGCGGCGTGCTCATCAAGGCCACCCCGATCGGTGCGCTTGTCGGGCCCCTGCTCATGCTCGCCGTGCTGGGCACGGTGGTGTTCACCCTCTCGGTCATCCGGTTCCGCCGCGACCTGGCCCCAGCGCGGACCTCGGCCCGATGAGCTGGGGGGTCACCGGTCTTCGGGTGCGCTACGGGGCTCGTGAGGTGATCCACGAGGTGGACCTGAGCGCCCCACCGGGTCGGCTGACCTGCGTCACCGGAGGGGACGGGGCCGGCAAGACCACGCTGCTGCGCGCCCTGGTCGGGCTGGTCCGACCAGCGGCCGGGCGCATCACGCGCCCGCAGCGCCACCGCATCGGCTACCTGCCCGGGGGGGAATCGGCGTACGCCGACCTGACTGTCGCGCAGAACCTCGCCTTCGTGGCCCGGGCCTACCGGATGGGCACCGCCCGGGCGCGGGCCCGCACCGACGAGGTGCTGGCCAGCACCGGCCTGGGCGAGGTGCGCGACCGGCTCGGCGGGCAGCTGTCCGGCGGGATGCGTCGCAGGCTGGGCGTCGCGATGGCGTTGCTGCACGAGCCGGAGCTCGTGGTCCTCGACGAGCCCAGCACCGGGCTGGACCCGCTCAGCCGCACCGAGCTGTCCCGGTTGATCACCCATGCGGTGGCCGACGGGGCGGCCGTGGTGACCAGCACGACCTACCTCGAGGAGGCCGAGCGTGCCGGCTCGGTGCTCGTGCTCGACTCCGGGCACGCGCTGCTGAGCGGGCCCCCCGCGCAGCTTGCCGCTGCGGTCCCGGGCACGGTGTGGTCGCTTCCCACCCGGGCGCCGGGGCGGACCTGCTGGCGCGGACCCGACGGCTGGCGCTGCTGGGGCGGGCCCGGGCAGGGGGACGGGGACGCGGCGGCGTTGCGCGCCGCGGGGGCCCGTCCGGCTGCTGCGGACTTCGCCAGCGCGGTCATGGTCGCCGGGCTGCGCGCCGCCGAACGGAGGGAACCGCGGTGAGGGCCGCGGCGGCGGCCAGGTGGGGTGCGCCATGAGCGTCGCGACGGCGGCCAGCTGGGGTGCGCCATGAGCGTCGCGACGGCGCGGGCGGTGAGCCGCCGCTTCGGCGGCTTCACCGCGGTGGACTCGGTCGACCTGAGCATCCGCCGCGGGGAGGTGGTCGGGCTGCTCGGTGCCAACGGCGCCGGCAAGACCACCCTGATCCGGATGCTGCTCGGCCTGCTGGCGCCCAGCGCGGGCACGATCACCCTTTTCGGCGGTCCGCCGGACCGGGCCGCCCGGGCGCGCACCGGCTACGTGCCCCAGGGCCTGGGCCTCTACGACGACCTCACCGTGCGGGCGAACCTGCAGTTCGTCGCAGCGGCGTACGGGGCCGCCTGGCAGACCCCGGCCGACCCGGGCGTGGCCGCCGAGGTGGACACCGTGGTCAGCGACCTGCCGCTCGGGCTGCGCCGACGCACCGCGTTCGCCGCGGCCCTGGCCCACCGTCCCGAGCTGCTGCTGCTCGACGAGCCCACCTCGGGGGTCGACGCCGTGGCCCGCGCCCAGCTGTGGGACACCATCCGCGGGGCCGCCGAGTCCGGCGCGGCGGTGCTGGTCAGCACGCACTACCTCGAGGAGGCGCAGAACTGCGACCGGCTCGCGGTCATGCGCTCCGGGCGGGTGGTGGCGGACGGGCCGCTGAGCGAGATCGTCGGGGGTCACTCGGTGCTGGCGGTGCGCACCCCCGACTGGCCGAGCGCCTTCCGCGCCCTCGAGGATGCCCGGCTGCCGGTGTCCCTGGCCGGCACCGACCTTCGGGTGGCCAGCTCCGACCCGCGCCCAGCCCGACGGGCACTGGCCCAGGCGGGGATCGACGCGCAGGTCAGCACCGTCCCGGCCAGCTTCGCCGAGACCTTCGTGCTGCTGTCCACCGAGGCCGCCACGACTGCTCCCCCGCCCGCGCGCCGACCCGATGAGGGGATGACCCGGTGACGGGATGACCGGGTGAGGGGATGACCCGGTGACGGGGATGGACCCGGTGAGGGGATGACCCGGTGACGGGATGGACCCTTCAGCCGGGGCCGTGCCCGCTCGAGGACTCGGCGCGGTAGGCCTCCAGCGCCTCCCCGGCGGTCTGGAAGCACGGTCGCTGGCTGGCGCCGATGCCGTAGCGGTCCAGCTGGCTGCGCACCGGGGGCAGCAGGCTGCACGTCGCGAACTGCACCCCGCGCTGCTCGCACGTGGCCACCACCTGAGCAAGCACCGCAGCGGCGGAGTAGTCCACGTCGCCGATCGCCGCGCCGTCCAGCACCAGCCAACGCAGCGGTACGCCGCCGGCCAGCAGCTCGGTGACATCCTCCTGCAGCCGTGCGGCGTTGGCGTAGTACAGGCTCGTGCCGAACCGGTAGACCGCCAGACCACCTTCGGTCCGGGCGCCGGCGACCACCGGGGCTGCCTGCCAGTGCCCAGCCGATGACTTCACCAGGACGCTGTTGCGGGGCCGGTAGCTGTGCCGCAGGTGGTCGATTATCGAGGCCACCGCCGCGGCGACGAGCCCCGTGGACACGCCGAGAGCGACGACGGCCGCCGCCGTGAGCCCGGCCACCGCGAACTCGTCTCGGCGCACCGCGAGGATCCGTCTCAGCTGCCTCACGTCGACCAGCTCGGCGGCGATGAGCAGCACGACCGCGGCCAGCGCGGCGTTGGGAAGAGCCCCCAGCGGTCCGGTTAGCCACAGCACCGACACGAGGACCGCGACCGCCGTGGTGAGCATGGCCAGCTGGGACCGCCCGCCGGCACCATCGACGATCTGGGTCTTCGTCGGCGACCCGTTGACCACGAAGGCGCCGGTCACCGCCGCGGCCAGGTTGGCCGCGCCCAGCCCCACCAGGTCGCTGCCGTCGGTGAAGGGCTCCCGGTAGCGCACCGCGTAGGCCCGGGCGGTCGCCGCGCTCTGCGCGAGGATGACCACGACCATCGAGACCGCGGTGCCCAGCAGGACACCGGCATCGGCGAAGCCGAAGACGGGCATGCGCAGGCCCGGCAGGCCGGTGGGCACCGCACCGAGCACGTCGACACCACGGCCGGGCAGGTCCAGTGCCCGGCTGGCCAGTATCGCGGCGAGCACGGCGAGCAGGATGGCCGGCAACCGGGGCGCCAGCCGGCGCAGCACGAGCACCAGCGCCAGCATCCCCACGGACACCGCGAGGCTGCCCGGGGCGGCCCGGCCGAGTGCGCGCACCGCCTCCAGGGCCCTGGGCAGCGTCGCGCCGGAGCCGACGTGCACGCCGAGCAGGTCGGGAAGCTGCGCCAGCCCGACCGCGATCCCCACCCCGGTGAGGAAGCCGACGAGCACGGTGCGGGACAGGAAGGCGGCGAGAAAGCCCAGCCGGGCCGCTCGAGCCAGCAGCAGCAGCACCCCGGTGAGCAGCGCCACCAGCCCGGCCAGCTCGACATAGCGAGGCGAGCCCGCCGCCGCCAGGCCGCCCAGCGCGGCAGCCAGGATGGCCGCGGTCGCCGAGTCGGCGCCCACCACGAGATGGCGCGAGGCGCCCAGCACCGCGAAGACGACCATCGGCGCGAGCATCGTGTACAGCCCGGTGACCACCGGCATCCCCGCAATACGGGCATAGCCGAGCGCCTCGGGGATGCCCAGCACGGCCAGCGTCAGCCCGGCCAGCACGTCGGCGCCGACCTGGTCACGACGCAGCGGCAGCAGCCCGGCCAGCAGCTGCGCCCGACCGGCCAGCCAAAGACCGCGCACCGCACGCCTCCCGACTGCCGTGCACCCGAGAAGGCCATCATGCCGGCCCGCCCGCCCATGGGAGGGGGCATGCCGGATCAGGGCCGGGTCGGGCCGGGTCGGGGCCGGTTGGCTGGCCCCGGCCGCCGCGCGCGGGGCCCTCAGCCGCGGTCCGGGTCCAGCACCAGGCTGACCTGCCCGGCCTCCTCCACCACCCGGTGCGGGGCCACCTCACGGTCTGCCGGGCCGCGAAGCCGCTCACCGGTGCGCACGTCGAACTGGCTGCCGTGCCTGGGGCAGGTCAGCACCGCCGAGGCCAGCTCGCCCTGGGACAGCACGGCGCCGGCGTGCGGGCAGGAGTCGGTGATGGCGCACAGCTGCGGACCGACCCGGAAGAGGGCAACCGGGCCCACCGGGGTCTGCTCGAACCGGCCCAGCAGGCCCAGCCGGCCGGCGATGTCGGCGGCGGCCAGCAACGGGAAGCGGCGCGGCCCGGCCCGCTCGGGCTGGCCGAGCCGCTCGCGAAGCCGCACCGCGAGGGCACCACGGTTGCACACCAGGTCGGCACCGCTGCGCTGCACGGAAACCCACAGCTCACGGTCCGGGCTGGCCAGATGCCCCGCCACGATCGCGTCGGGCCAGCGGGCGCGCCACTGCGCCAGCCGGTGCAGTGCCTCCGGCCCCTCGACGTCGACGACGACGGCTCGCGGAGGGTCGGACGGCTCCGCGGTCACGACGGCCAGGCCGTACGCGGCGGCCACCGGGGCCAGCCGACGCAGCATCGCGGCATCGCCGTCGGCGACGAAGATCGTGCCAGGCGGCGAGCCGTCCTCGCGCACGCTGCCGGTCTTCAGATGAACAGCTGGATGTCGGCCTTGAGCGCCATGTCTATGAAGCTGGCCGCACCCAGGGAGGGCTGCACCCCGTCGATGAAGTCCTCCTTCTTCAGCCCATAGAGGTCCATCGTCATCTGGCAGGGGTGCAGCCGGACACCGATGGCCACGGCGGCCTCGAGCAGCTCCGAGGGCGAGGCGACCTTGTGCTCCTTGGCCAGCTTCTTGATCATCGTGGTGCCGGCCCCGGCAAAGTGGATCTTGCCGAGCTTGAGGTGCTCCGTGCCACCACGGTCCACCAGCGACTCCCCGATCTGCATCCAGTTCGACCCGGTGACCCTCTTGTCGTTGCGCTGCAGCACCCGCAGGCCCCAGAAGGTGAAGAAGATGTCCACCTCCAAGCCGGACGCCGCCCCCGTCGTGGCCAGGATGAGGGTCGGCCAGACCCGGTCCAGGTCGCTGCTCCAGCAGATCATCGCCATGCGCTTGTTGCCCTCGTCAGCCCCGGCAGCCTCGGCCACCTCGCTGGCTGTCGTGTTCTCAGCCACCATCGCGCACCTCCCGTGCGGTCGTGCCCGCCCCGCCGCGCCGCGCAGCGGGGCTTGCCGGCCGGCCCCGTTGGCCGGCCGACCTCACACCATGTGAACCAGCCACATCACGCCCTGTCCGAGCCGGAAGAGCAGGTACGCCGCGAAGACCAGCCCGGGCAGCAGGGCCAGCCGTGGGACGCGTCGCTGCGCGGACCCGCCCGGCCCGCTGCCCTCAGGCAGACCGTCCACCCCTCACCTCCGTCCGGCTCGCACCGCCGCCTTGCCACCATCGCCTCACCCGTCCGCATCCGCCGCTCAGTCCGCGCACCGCAAGCAGCGGATGTCGTTGTCCTCGATGAAGGCCCGGTATCGCTCGAATGCCGGCCCCGGCTCGAGCAGGTTGTCCCGCTCCTCGGCCAGCCGCGTGGTGCGCAGCCGGGCCAGCCAGCCTTCGCCGTACGGGTCGCGGTTGGCGACCGCGATGTCGCGGGTGAAGGCCTCGTCGTTGACCGCGAGTAGCTCTCCGGTCAGCGGGGTGGGGAAGGGCCCGACCCATTTCGCGCTCTCGATGACAGCAACCGGCCGGCCCCGCTGCAAGGTCCGGCCAGGGCGCTTCCAGGTGACCTGGACCAGCCTCCCGCCCATCGCCTGGGCGATATCGGTCATGCCGAGGGTCGCCAGGTCCCCGTCGAGCTGCACCCACACGTTCAGCTCGACGTCGTAGAGCCGGTCGTCGGGGATGACACAGCCGGCCCACACCTGGTCGGTCATCGGCGTTCACCCCTCGCAGGAGATCCCTTCACTGTCCAGGAACGCGCGGTAGAGCTGAAGCCCCGCCGCCCCGGTGGCCAGGTCGGCGCTGTCGGCCTCCCAGTCACTGGCTCGGATCTTGGCGATCCAGCCGGCCCCGTAGGGGTCGGAGTTGATCGTGCTGGGGCTGGCGATGACCGCGTCGTTGATCTCCACGATCTCGCCGGCCACCGGGGCCGGCACCGGGCCGACCCACTTGCCGCTCTCCACGGTCGCGACATTCTGGGCCTTGCGCACCGTCTTGCCGACCGCCTTGGGGGTGACCGAGATGATGGTCTTGGCCAAGTTCTGCGCGACGTCGGTTATGCCGACGACGACCAGCCCGTCCCCCGGTCGGGCCCACACGTGCCGCTCGACCAGGTAGAACAGGTCCTCCGGCAGGTTGCAGTTGTTCACGACCGTCACGGTCATCCTCCGGTCTGCTCGAGCTCGTGCTCGCCCACCAGGTGGTGCACGAGCATGTCGAGGGCGACCATCCGGATCTGGCGGTCGAACTCGACGAGGAAACCCGGGTCACGCGCCGCCTTGCGCACCCGGTGGGAGTAGCGGGCCTGGCACAGCGGGCAGGTCACCGAGTAGTAGTGGTGCTCCTCGCGCTGCTGCGTGCTCACCTGCTCGGCGTGGCGGTCCACGAGGTGCTCGAGCATCGCGCGCGCCTCGGCCTGGGCATCGCAGAACGGGCACCTCATGACGCGGCCACCGCCTCGGCGGCGAGCCTCTCGACGAGGTCGACCAGGCCCTGGCCGGCCCGGGTCAGCCCGACCACGTCGAGGTCGTGGGAGCGGGCCAGCAGCCCGGCCTGGACCAGGTCGTTGACCTGGTCCCACACCACGACCCGGGGCCGGGCGAGCGCGTCGGCGAGCTGGCGGGTTCCGGCGTCGGCGCCGCGCAACCGGGTGAGCAGCTCCCAGCCGTGCGGGTCGGCCATGGCGCGCAGCGCGGCCAGCACCAGCCAGCGAGCCGCACCCAGCCCGTCCTCGCCGTCGGGCTGGGCAGGCACCTGCTCGGCGGCGGTCTGACCCTGCTCCCGCTGACCCGGCCCCGGCTGACCCGGCCCGATGACGAACCCGTCGTAGCGGGCCAGCGTGGCGCGCAGGTCACGCAACCGTGTCGCCAGGCCCCGGCCTATCCCGGCCAGGTCCACCGGCTGACTCCCCGCCTGAGCCATCGACTCGTCCGTCACGGCGTCCATGACTGGTCTCACCGCCCCTCAGGCCGTGGCCCGCACGAGCGCGCCGGGCGGGTCGACCGGGCCCACCATGGCCTCGGAGACCAGCAGGGTTATGTCGCGGACCCGCAGCCGGTCCTCGTGCCCGGTGGTCTTGACCGCGTCGCCGTACATCGTGACGTCCTTGGGGCAGGACACGATGAAGTTGTCGACGTCGAGCTGGACGGCCTCGCGGATCCGGTTCTCGCTGGGCCGCTCGGTCAAGAAGCTGTCATCCATCCAGATCCGCCCGCCGCCGGCACCGCAGCAGAACGTGTCGGCCCGGTTGCGCCCCATCTCCACGAGCTCGCAGCCCAGCGCGGCCAGGATCCGCCGCGGCGCCTCGACGACCCCGTTGTAGCGGGCCAGGTAGCACGGGTCGTGGTAGGTCACCTTGTAGCCCAGCGGACGCACCGGGATCGCCCCGCTCTCGATCAGGTGGGCCAGCAGCTCGGTGTAGTGCCAGACCTTGTAGGCGGCGCCGCGCTCGGGGTACTCGTTGCGCAGCGTGTTGAGCGAGTGCGGGTCGGTGGTGAAGATCTCCTCGAACTGGGCGTTGCGCATCACCTCGATGTTGTGCTCGGCGAGCATCTCGTAGAGGCCCTCCTCGCCGACGCGCCGCACGTCGTTGCCGGCGTTCCACTCGTCCTCGTAGAGGATCCCGAAGTCCACCCCCGCCTGCGCCAGGATGCGTGCCAGGGTCTGGGAGTTGACCTTGAGCCGGTCGTCGAAGGAGGCGTAGTCCCCCACGAACCACAGGTACTTCACCGGTTCCTTGCGGGCGTCCTTGATCGGCGTCTCCAGCTCGCGGGTCCAGCGGGCCCGCATCCGGGCCGACTTGCCGAAGGAGTTGCCCTGGGTGGCCAGGTTCTGCAGGGCGGTCTGCAGGGTCGGGTCCATCGTGCCCTCGTCGACCAGACGGCGGCGCAGCTGGACGATGGTGGGCACATGCTCGATGCCCACCGGGCAGACCTCCACGCAGTGCATGCACGTCGTGCAGGACCACAGCGTGCGCGCGGAGACCACCCGCCCCGCGATGCCGCTGTGGCCGTTGGGTGAGAGCGGACCGGTGGCATCCGTGCGGGTCTCGCGGTCGAGCAGGGTTATCCCGCCCGCGGAGGTGTCCACCCACTGGCGCAGGTCGAGGATGAGGTCGCGCGGGGACAGCGGTGCCCCGGCGGTGCGGGCCGGGCAGACATCGTGGCAGCGACCGCACTTCGTGCAGGCGTCGAGGTCGAGCAGCTCCTTCCACGTGAAGTCGCCGATCTCGGAGTAGCCGGCCTTCTGCGGTGCCGGGGCGGGCAGCCTGCGGGTGGCCGAGCGGTCGTGGGCGAGCAGGTTCACCCCGTCGATGAGGATGTGCATGGCCTTGGAGAAGGGGATGTAGGCGACGAACCCGAGAGCCAGGGCGGCATGGACCCACCACACCACGGTGTGCACGCTGGCCGCGGCGGCCGGGGTCATGCCCAGCCCGGCGAGCCCGTCCGCGACCAGCCTGCCGAAGGGGGAGAAGACGGTGAACCACGGCAGGTCCTGGCTGAGCACTCGCAGCCCCGTGAGCAGGTACGCCGTGACGAGGATCCCCAGCAGCAGGCCGAGGAAGACCCAGTCCCCCGCGACCAGCCGGCCCCGGGAGTAGCCGCCCTCCGGTTGCTCGGCCCGGGTGTAGTCCAGCTGCCCGGGCCGTCGCAGCCCTCGGCGCACCCCCATGTAGACCAGGCCGGCGAGCAGCGCGACGCCCATGGTGTCCACGACGAAGGTGTAGACGAGGAAGAACGGCCCGTGGAAGAAGCTCGCCTCATGCCCGGTGATCAGCCTGGACAGGTGCCGGACGATGTCGTAGTCCACGGTGAGGATCACCGTGGCCATGAACGCGGTAAGGAAGCCCCAGAAGATCAGCAGGTGCGCGATGCCGGTCCCGCGGTCCCGGCGGATGATCGAGGAGTTGGCCGCCACCGCCGCGACCGAGGAGCGGTCCTCGCGGCGGCGCACCCCCGCGAAGGGCCGCCCGAACAGACCGGCGCGCAGCACCCCGGCGCGCCCGGCCGGCCGGCCGCGGCGGTACTTGGCGGCCCGCCGCCACCATCCCCAGGCGAACACCAGGATGGCCAGGGTCGAGACGACGTAGAAGGTCGTCTTGCCCAGCCAGCCGATGTCCTGGAAGACCGGCCGGGTCACCGACTCGGCAAGCACCGCCGCGAGGGACACCGGCTACCCCTTCACCTTCTCCGCCAGGGCCGGCATGAGGTCGAAGAGGTCGACCGTCGTGCCGTAGTGCGCCACGTCGAAGATCGGGGCCTTCGCGTCGGTGTTGCAGGCGATGATCAGCTCGGCGCTGCGCATCCCCTCCAGGTGCTCGGGGGCCCCGGAGATCCCGAACGCCAGGTAGGCCTTGGGCTTGACCTTCAGCCCGGACTTGCCGACCTGGCGGGTCTTGGGCATCCAGCCGGCGTCGATGATCGGCCGGGACGCCGACACCGGGGCGCCCAGTGCCTGGGCGAGCTCCTCGGCCAGCTCGAGGTTGTCCTGCGAGCCGATGCCTCGCCCGATCGAGACGAGCATGTCCGCCGCGGTGATGTCCACGTCCCCGCCCGAGGGCTCGAAGACCTGCAGCACGCTCATCCGCGAGGAGTCCAGCTCGGCGGGTGGGGCGAGGGTGACCACCTCGGCCGAGCCTGCCGGGGTCATGGGCGGCAGCGACCCGCCGACCACCGTGGCGATGGCCCGCGACCCGCCCAGCTCGACCTCGGCGAGGATCTTGCCGCCCAGGATCTGGGTGGTGGCCACCAGCGCGTCACCGTCGACGGCCAGGTCGACGGCGTAGGCGGCCAGCGGGGCGTCCCAGCGCACCGACAGGGCTGCGCCGAGGTCCAGCCCGACGGTGGCGTTGGACAGCAGCAGCAGCCGCGGCGCGCGCTGGGTCAGCACGTGCAGCAGCGCCGTCTCGTAGGCCTCCGGCACGTAGTCGCTCAGTGCCGGATGGTCGATGCAGATGACCGCGTCGGCACCGCCCAGCTGCTCGGCACCCTCGCTCGGGCCGAACAGGGCCACCTCCGCGCGCCCACCCCAGGCATCGGCCAGCTCGCGGGCCTTGCCCAGCAGCTCGTAGGTGGAGTCGGTGATCTGCTTCCCGACCCGCTCGGCCAGCACCAGGACGTCATTGCTCATGGGTCACCCCTTCACCAGACCGCGGGCGCGGATCAGCTCGATGATCTTCTCGGCGACCTCGTCGGCGCTGCCGGTCAGCATGTGCGCGTGCGAGGTCTTCTCCGGCTCGTACATCCGGCGGACCCTCAGCCCCGAGCCGCTCGCCTCCGCCGCCACCGCCACCTCGGGCAGCGCGCCGGACTGCATGACCTGGCGGATCCGGCTGATCGGGGCGTAGCGCGGGGTCTGCCGGGCCGCCTGAACTCCGATGACCGCCGGGGTCTTGACCGAGACCTCCTGGGAGCGCCCACCGGCGAACTCCTGGCGCACCACCACCGCACCCTCACCGACCGCCACCGCGACGACGACCGAGACGTGCGGCAGGCCCAGGTGCGCGGCGAGCATGGGGGCGAGCTGCCCGTCCAGGTCATCGGGGGCCTGCACCCCGGTCAGCACCAGGTCGGCCGGGTTCTCCCGCAGGTAGGCGGCCAGCAGCGCGGCCCGCTCATGAGTCTGGGTCGCCTCACCGATCACCTTGACCGCGGAGTCAGCACCCTTGGCCACCGCGGTGTAGAGCGACTGGTCGATGTCCGCGTCACCGGCCAGGCCGACCGCGACGACCTCGCCGCCGCTGGCCTCCTTGACCAGAAGGGCCTCCTCGAGCGCCTGGTCGTCCCACTCGTTGAGCACGAACTTGAGGAACTCCCGGTCGATGTCGTTGCCTTCCGGGGTCAGCTCGATCTCCTCGACGAGATCGGGCACCGCCTTCATGAGTACGACGATGCGCACCTCAGCCCACCTCTCCTGCCAGGATCTCTCCCAGCCGCATCTGGTCTCGGATCTCGATCAAGTCCTCCGCCGTGGGGAGGAACGGGTAGTCGCGGAACTCCTCGCTCGGGCGGTAGGACCCGTAGGGCCGGGTGCAGCCCGGCTCTCCGCTCTCCCC
>JAJZTN010000075.1 GCA_021848885.1 Actinomycetes bacterium | reverse complement strand
CCCACCGCGGGCTGGCCGGGCGGGTCGGGGCGCTGCGCCTGGTTGACGCCGGGCGGGCGGTCGAGACGCTGCGGGTGGTCAAGGACCCCGTCGAGCGCCAGGCGCTGCGGCGGGCCTGCCAGCTCAGCGTGGACGCACTGGGTCAGGTGCTGACCGAGGTGCGGGTCGGGATGAGCGAGCGGGAGCTGGCGGTGCGGCTGGAGCGTCGCATGGTCGACCTGGGCGCCGAGGCCCCGGCCTTCGACACCATCGTGGCGGCCGGCGCGAACAGCGCGGTGCCCCACCACGCCCCCGCAGAGCACCGCCTGGCCCGCGGTGAGCTGCTCACCATCGACTTCGGGGCCCGCTGGGGGGGCTACCACGCCGACTGCACACGCACCGTCGTGGTCGGCGAGCCCGCCGCCTGGCAGGTCGAGCTGCACGCCCTTGTCGCGGCGGCCCAGCGCGCCGGACGGGCGGCGCTGGCGGTCGGGGTCAGCGCCCAGCAGGTCGACGCGGCCGCCCGGGAGGTCATCACCGGGGCCGGTCACGGCGAGCACTTCGTGCACGGGCTGGGTCACGGCGTCGGACTGGCCGTCCACGAGGCCCCGCTGCTGGCCGCCGGCCAGGAGGGCCTGCTGCGCGCGTGGACCGCGCTGACGATCGAGCCGGGCGTCTACCTGTCCGGGCGTGGGGGAGTGCGCATCGAGGACACCGTCGTGCTCACCGAGACCGGGCCCGAGGTGCTCACCGGGGCGGCGTACGAGCTGGTGTCGGTGGGTTGAGCCCGACACCGCGCGGATTCGGGCATCCCGGCGCGGCTGGCTAGACTGCTCGACCGTGTCCGGGTCGTGCTGGCGGCCCCATCCCCGTTTCGACCTTCGACGGCAAGGACGGCTGCTCCCGTGGCGACCACGAACGACCTGAAGAACGGCATCGTGCTCAACATCGACGGCCAGCTGTGGACCGTCGTGGAGTTCCAGCACGTCAAGCCCGGCAAGGGCGGCGCCTTCGTGCGCACCAAGCTGAAGAACGTGCTGTCCGGCAAGGTCGTCGACCGGACCTTCAACGCCGGCACCAAGGTGGAGACCGCCACCGTCGACAAGCGCGACATGCAGTTCCTGTACAAGGACGGCGCCGACTTCGTCTTCATGGACTCCCAGTCCTACGACCAGGTCCACGTGGGAGCCGAGGTGGTCGGTGAGGCCGCGAACTTCCTGCTGGAGAACCAGGGCGCCACCGTCGCGATGCACGAGGGATCACCGCTGTACGTCGAGCTGCCCGCATCGGTGGAGCTGACGATCGCCTACACCGAGCCGGGCGTGCAGGGTGACCGCGCCACCGGCGGCACCAAGCCGGCCCGGCTGGAGACCGGCTACGAGATCGCCGTGCCGCTCTTCCTGGAGACCGGCACCAAGGTGAAGGTCGACACCCGCGACGGCAGCTACCTCGGCCGTGTCACCGGCTGAGCGGGGCATCCCGCCGAGGACTGACGGGGTGCGCTGATGGCCGCGCGGCACAAGGCCCGCAAACGGGCCCTGGACGTGCTCTTCGAGGCCGAGATGCGTCACGTGCCGGCCCAGCAGGTGCTGGCCGAGCGGGCCGCGGCCGCCGATCCGGCGGTCAACCCCTACACCGTCACCCTGGTCGAGGGCGTGGGCGCCCACGCCGAGCAGATCGACGAGCTGATCTCCACCTACGCCGAGGACTGGACGCTTGAGCGCATGCCCGCAGTGGACCGCAACGTGGCGCGGCTGGGCGTCTTCGAGCTGGTGTGGGTGAGCGAGATCCCCGACGCGGTGGCCATAAGCGAGGCGGTCGCCCTGGTCGCCGAGCTGTCCACCGACAACAGCCCCGCGTTCGTCAACGGCCTGCTCGCCCGGATCAGCCGGGTCAAGCCGAGCCTGGCCGGATGATCGCCGAGCCTGGCCGGGTGATCGCGGCGGCTACAGCCCCTCGACGGTGCGGCGGGCCTCAGCGTTGAGCACGCCCCAGGTGACCAGCTGCTCGGTGAGCTCACCGGCCGGCTCGTCGTAGATCACCGCGAGGGTGCGAAGGTCGTCCTGGCGGATGGACAGCACCCGACCGTTGTAGTCCCCGCGCTGGGACTGGATCGCGGCGGCGTAGCGGGCCAGCGGACCGGCCATCTCGTTGGGCACGCTGCCCAGCCGCTCCAGGTCGATGACCAGCCGGGGCGCCGGCTCGACCGTCCCGTGCGGGCTGCCCTCCGGCAGCAGCTCGGCCACCGGGACGCCGTAGAAGTCGGCGAGCTCGGCGAGCTTGTGCACCGTGACCGCCCGGTCACCGCGCTCGTAGGAGCCCACCACGACGGCCTTCCAGCGCCCCCCGGAGCGCTCCTCGACGCCGTGCAGGGACAGGCCCTGCTGCGTCCGGATCGCGCGCAGCCGAGCACCCAGTGCCCGGGCGTAGTCGCTGGACATGTCGCCCCCTCGGACCCCGCAGTTCACCCGCTGGTTACTCTGCCTGGTTAGTCTGTCTGATTACTCTCCGTGAACGCTAGGCCCCTTGTGTGACTGCCGTCAACCGACTTGGTCAAGTTCATGCCAATGCGCGGGCAAGCATGCGTCAGACCGTCCGCTCGGGAGCGTGGTGGGTGCTGCGGGTGTCCGGCTGGACACCCGCAGCCATCGCGGGGCCGCTTTGAGCCAGATCACTGTCAGTAACCGGGCGGCCGGTAGGGTGCCGCCTCCTCGGGCGCCCGGCGGCTTTGGTAGCGTCACGGCATCGACCACCCGGTCGTGGCTGGTGACCTTCCTTTAACGACCCGTCCCGTGAGACGGGGAAGGAGGCGCGGCAATGCCGCCTGCAGTTGATGAGCCCGGTGTGCGCGAGGTGCTCGACGCCGCCGATGTCGCCCGGGCGCTGACCCGGATCGCCCACGAGATCCTGGAGCGCAACCGCGGCGCCAGCGACGTGGTGCTGCTGGGCGTGCCCACCCGCGGGGTCGGGCTGGCCCGCCGGCTGGGCGAGCGCATGAGCGCGGTGGAAGGCAGCGCCGTCCCGGTGGGGTCCCTCGACGTGACCATGTACCGCGACGACCTGCGGCTGCGCCCGGCCCGCGCCCTGGAGCACACCGACATCCCGGCGGGCGGGGTGGACGGCAAGGTCGTCGTACTGGTCGATGACGTGCTCTACTCCGGGCGCACCGTCCGGGCGGCGCTGACCGCGCTGGATGACCTCGGGCGCCCACGCAGCGTCCAGCTGGCCGTGCTGGTGGACCGCGGGCACCGCGAGCTGCCGATCCGCGCCGACTTCGTGGGCAAGAACCTGCCCACCTCCTCCCGTGAGCGGGTCCGGGTGCTGCTGGCCGACACCGACGGGCGCGATGCCGTGCTCATCGGTGCTGGTCCGGGCCAACCCGCGGCAGCCCTCGACGAGACGAGCGGGGCGGGCCCGCGGTGAACCGGCACCTGCTCTCCATCGACGACCTGAGCCGGGATGAGGCCACGCACGTCCTGGACACCGCCGCCGAGCTGGCCCACCTGCTCGACGACACCGACCGGGCGGTGCGCAAGCTGCCGACACTGCGTGGGCGCACAGTGGTCAACCTCTTCTTCGAGGACTCCACCCGCACCCGGATCTCCTTCGAGGCCGCGGCCAAGCGCCTCTCCGCCGACGTCATCAACTTCTCCGCCAAGGGGTCGAGCGTCTCCAAGGGCGAGAGCCTGAAGGACACCGCGCTGACCCTGGAGGCGATGGGAGCCGACGCGGTCGTGGTGCGCCACCCGGCCAGCGGCGCCCCGCACCGGCTGGCCTACTCCGGCTGGACCCGCTCCAGCGTGGTCAACGCAGGGGACGGCACGCACGAGCACCCCACCCAGGCGTTGCTGGACGCCTTCACCATGCGCCGCCACCTCGGCCCGCCGGACCGGCCGGGTGCCCTGGACGGGCGGCGGGTGGCCATCGTGGGCGACATCCTGCACTCACGGGTGGCCCGCTCCAACGTGCTGCTGCTGGACAAGCTGGGCGCGGCGGTGACCCTGGTCGCCCCGCCCACGCTGCTGCCCGTCGGTGTCGGGAGCTGGCCGTGCCAGACCTCCTACGACCTCGACGCGGTGCTGCCCGCCTGCGACGTGGTGATGATGCTGCGCGTGCAGCGTGAGCGGATGAACGCCGCGTACTTCCCCAGCGCCCGGGAGTACAGCCGCCGCTACGGTCTGGACGCCCCCCGGCTGGGCATGCTGGCCGAGCACGCCCTGGTGATGCACCCCGGCCCGATGAACCGCGGCCTGGAGATCTCCGCGGTAGCCGCCGACTCGCCCCGCTCCACCATCGTCGAGCAGGTCGCCAACGGCGTGAGCGTGCGGATGGCCGTGCTCTACCTGCTGCTCGGAGGTGCCCAGTGAGCACGACCCTGGTGCGCGGGGCGCGCCTGCTCGGTGACCGCCAGGGCGACCTGCTGATCCGCGACGGGCTCATCGTCGAGGTGGGCCCGGGCCTGTCCGAGGTCGGTGCCGAGGTCATCGACGCCACGGGGCTGGTGGCCCTGCCCGGCCTGGTCGACCTGCACACCCATCTGCGCGAACCCGGACGGGAGGACGCCGAGACCGTCGCCTCCGGCACCGCGGCAGCCGCCCTGGGGGGTTTCACCGCGGTGCACGCCATGGCCAACACCGACCCGGTCGCCGACACCGCCGGGGTTGTCGAGCAGGTCTGGCGGCTCGGCCAGGCGGCCGGGCACTGCCAGGTGCGCCCGGTCGGTGCGGTGACCGTCGGGCTGGCCGGGGAGCGGCTGGCCGAGCTCGGCGCGATGGCCAGCTCGGCGGCGGGGGTGCGGGTCTTCTCCGACGACGGGCACTGCGTATCCGACGCGGTGCTGATGCGCCGGGCCCTGGAGTACGTCAAGGCCTTCGGCGGTGTCATCGCCCAGCACGCCCAGGAGCCCCGGCTCACCGAGGGTGCCCAGATGAACGAGGGCGAGCTGTCCGGGGTGCTCGGGCTGCGCGGCTGGCCGGCCGTGGCCGAGGAGGCGATCATCGCCCGGGACGTGCTGCTGGCCGCCCACGTCGGCTCGCGGCTGCACATCTGCCACGTCTCCACCGCCGGCTCGGTGGAGATCATCCGCTGGGCGAAGTCGAAGGGCTGGGACGTCACCGCCGAGGTGAGCCCGCACCACCTGCTGCTCACCGACGAGCTGGCCGCCAGCTACGACCCGGTGTTCAAGGTCAACCCGCCGCTGCGCGGCAAGGCCGACGTGGCGGCGCTGCGCGAGGCGCTGGCCGACGGCACGATCGACGCGGTGGCCACCGACCACGCCCCGCACCCGGTCGAGGACAAGGACTGCGAGTGGGACGCGGCCGCCTTCGGCATGCTGGGGCTGCAGACCGCGCTGTCGGTGGTGCAGGAGGCCATGGTCGAGACCGGGTTGCTAGACTGGGCCGGGGTGGCCGACCGGATGAGCACCCGCCCGGCCCGCATCGGCGCACTGGCCGGGCAGGGTGAGGGCCTGGTGCCAGGGGCTGCCGCCAACCTCGTGCTCGTGGACCCCAGCGTCCGGGCCCGGGTGGACCCGGACACGATGGCCTCGCTGAGCCGCAACACCCCCTACGCCGGGATGGTGCTGCCCGGCAGGGTCGTCACCACCCTGCTGCACGGCCGGGCCACGGTTCGCGACGGGGTGCTGCAGTGAGCCGGCCACCGGCGCTGCTGGTGCTCGAGGACGGGCGGGCCTTCCACGGCGAGAGCTACGGGGCGGTCGGGGAGACCTTCGGTGAGGCGGTCTTCGCCACCGGGATGACCGGCTACCAGGAGACACTGACCGACCCGTCCTACCACCGGCAGGTGGTCGTGCAGACCGCCCCGCATATCGGCAACACCGGCATGAACGACGAGGACGGGGAGTCGGCCCGGATATGGGTCAGCGGCTACGTGGTGCGCGACCCGGCCCGCATCTCCTCTTCCTGGCGGGCGGTGCGAGGGTTGGAGCAGGACCTGCGCGACGGCGGTGTCGTCGGGATAAGCGGGGTGGACACCCGGGCGCTGACCCGCCACCTGCGCGAGCGCGGCGCGATGCGGGTGGGGATCTCCACCATCGAGTCCGACCCAAAGGCCCTGCTCGAGCGGGTGCAGGCAAGCCCGCAGATGCTGGGGGCGGACCTGACGGGGCAGGTCAGCACCCCGGCGCCGTACGTCGTGCCGGCCATGGGTGAGCGCCGGCTCACCGTGGCCGCGCTTGACCTGGGGATCAAGTCCATGACCCCGCGGCGGCTGGCCGCCCGCGGGGTGCAGGTGCACGTGCTGCCCTCCTCCACCAGTGCGGCCGACCTGCTCGCCCTGGCCCCTGACGGGGTGTTCCTGTCCAACGGCCCGGGGGATCCCGCGACAGCGGAGCACGCGGTGGCCCTGACCGCCGAGGTGCTGGCGGCCGGGGTGGCGCTGTTCGGGATCTGCTTCGGCAACCAGGTCCTCGGCCGCGCGCTGGGGCTGGGCACCTACAAGCTGCGCTACGGGCACCACGGGATCAACCTGCCGGTGCGCGACGAGCTCACCGGCAAGGCCGAGATCACCGCGCACAACCACGGGTTCGCCGTGGACGCCCCGGTGGGGCGGCGCTTCACCACCCCGTTCGGGGCGGCCGAGGTGTCCCACGTGTGCCTCAACGACGGGGTGGTCGAGGGGCTGCGCTGCCTGGACGTGCCGGCCTTCAGCGTGCAGTACCACCCGGAGGCCGCGGCCGGTCCGCACGACGCGGACTACCTGTTCGACCGGTTCGTCGACCTCATGGCCCCCTCCTCAGCGATCAAGCAGGCCCCCTCCTCAGCGATCAAGCAGGCCCCCTCCTCAGCGATCAAGCAAACTTCGCACGCCCAGGGCGTGCGAAGTTTGCTTGATCGCGGCGATGTTGGGGGTGAGGGCTGATGCCGCGCCGCGAGGACCTGCACCACGTGCTGGTCATCGGCTCGGGCCCCATCGTCATCGGGCAGGCGTGCGAGTTCGACTACTCCGGCACGCAGGCCTGCCGGGTGCTCAAGTCCGAGGGGCTGCGGGTCAGCCTGGTCAACTCCAACCCGGCGACGATCATGACGGACCCGGAGTTCGCCGACGCCACCTATATCGAGCCGATCACCCCGGAGTTCGTGACCAAGGTGATCGAGCGGGAGCGACCCGAGGCGCTGCTGGCCACCCTGGGCGGGCAGACCGCGCTGAACACCGCGATGGAGCTGCACCGGCGCGGGGTGCTCGCGGCGTACGGCGTTGAGCTCATCGGGGCCAATATCGCCGCGATCGAGGCGGGGGAGGACCGGCAACGCTTCAAGGAGATCGTCGCCTCCATCGGTGCCACGAGCGCCCGCAGCACGATCTGCCACTCGATGCCCGACTGCCTGGCGGCCGCCGACGAGCTCGGCTACCCGCTCGTGGTGCGACCCTCCTTCACCATGGGCGGGCTCGGCTCGGGCATAGCGCGCCAGGAGTCCGAGCTGCGCCGCATCGCCGGTGCCGGGCTTGCCGCCAGCCCCACCAGCGAGGTGCTGCTGGAGGAGTCGATCCTGGGCTGGAAGGAGTTCGAGCTCGAGCTGATGCGGGACCGCAACGACAACGTCGTGGTGGTCTGCTCGATCGAGAACCTCGACCCGATGGGCGTGCACACGGGCGACTCGATAACCGTGGCCCCGGCGATGACGCTGACCGACCGGGAGTACCAGAACCTGCGCGACATCGCCATCGACGTCATCCGAGCGGTGGGGGTGGACACCGGCGGCTGCAACATCCAGTTCGCGGTCAACCCCAGCGACGGACGGGTCGTGGTCATCGAGATGAACCCGCGGGTCTCACGCTCATCGGCGCTGGCCTCCAAGGCCACCGGGTTCCCCATCGCCAAGATCGCCGCCCGGCTGGCCATCGGCTACACCCTCGACGAGATCCGCAACGACATCACCGGCCAGACCCCCGCCTGCTTCGAGCCGGCGCTGGACTACGTGGTGGTCAAGGTCCCGCGGTTCGCCTTCGAGAAGTTCCCCGCCGCCGACCCGACGCTGACCACGACGATGAAGAGCGTCGGAGAGGCCATGGCGATCGGGCGCAGCTTCCCGGAGGCGCTGCAGAAGGCGTTGCGCTCGCTGGAGAAGTCCGGATCTTCGTTCAGCTGGCCCGACCCGGGGCAGCGGAGCGACCCCGGTGACCCGGGGGAGGTCGCCGCGCTGCTGCAGCGGGCCGCGCTGCCCCGGGACGGGCGCATCCTCGAGGTGCACGCCGCGCTGCGGGCCGGGGCGGGGGTGGCGCAGCTGCATGCCGCCACCGGGATCGACCCGTGGTTCATCGACCAGATCCTGGCCATCGAGGAGGTCGCCCAGCAGGTGCGCTCGGCGCCCGAGCTCACCCCCGACCTGCTGCGCACCGCCAAGAGGTTCGGCTTCTCCGACGCCCAGCTCGCCGGGCTGCGCGGGCTGAGCGAGTCGGTGGTGCGCGGGGTGCGCCACGCCCTGGGCGTGCGCCCGGTCTACAAGACGGTCGACACCTGCGCGGCCGAGTTCGCCGCCTCGACCCCCTACCACTACTCCAGCTACGACGCCGAGACCGAGGTCGCCGCCCGGGACCGCCCGGCGGTGATCATCCTCGGCTCCGGGCCGAACCGGATCGGGCAGGGCATCGAGTTCGACTACTCGTGCGTGCACGCCACCGAGGCCCTGTCGGCGGCCGGGTACGAGACGGTCATGCTCAACTGCAACCCCGAGACGGTCTCCACCGACTACGACACCGCCGACCGGCTCTACTTCGAGCCGCTGACCCTGGAGGACGTCCTCGAGGTGGTGGCCGCCGAGCGCGCGGCCGGACCGCTGGCCGGGGTCATCGTCCAGCTCGGCGGACAGACCCCGCTGGGGCTGGCCGCGCAGCTGGCCGAGGCCGGCGTACCGATCGTGGGGACCTCCCCGGAGGCGATCCACCTGGCCGAGGACCGTGGTTCCTTCGGCCGGGTGCTGGAGGCCGCTGGGCTGCCCGCGCCGCGGCACGGTACGGCGCTGTCCTTCGACGAGGCCCGCGGCATCGCCACCCAGATCGGCTACCCGGTGCTGGTCAGACCCTCCTACGTACTCGGCGGGCGGGGCATGGAGATCGTCTACGACGAGGAGCAGCTGGGCGACTACCTGCGCAAGCACTCCAGCTCGGACCTGGTGCACCACCCGGTGCTGGTCGACCGTTTCCTCGACGACGCGGTGGAGATCGACGTGGACGCGCTCTACGACGGGGAGGAGCTCTATCTCGGCGGGGTGATGGAGCACATCGAGGAGGCCGGGATCCACTCCGGGGACTCCGCCTGCGCGCTGCCTCCGATCACCCTGGGCGGGGAGGAGATCGACACCATCCGCCGGTCCACGCTGCAGATCGCCCGCGGTGTCGGGGTGCTCGGGCTGCTCAACGTGCAGTACGCGATGGCTGGTGACGTGCTCTACGTCCTCGAGGCCAACCCGCGGGCGTCGCGGACCGTGCCGTTCGTCTCGAAGGCCACCGGTGTCCCGCTGGCCAAGGCGGCGGCGCGCATCATGCTCGGTGCCAGCATCGCCACGCTGCGCGCCGAGGGGCTGCTGCCCCGCACCGGTGACGGTGGGACGCTGCCCGCCGGCGCCCCGGTCGCGGTCAAGGAGGCGGTCCTGCCGTTCAACAGGTTCCGCACCGCCGACGGGCAGGGTGTGGACTCCGTGCTCGGGCCGGAGATGCGCTCGACCGGGGAGGTCATGGGCATCGACGACAGCTTCGGGCTCGCCTACGCCAAGTCCCAGTCCGGCGCCTACGGCGACCTGCCGACCAAGGGGATCGCCTTCGTCTCGGTCGCCAACCGTGACAAGCGGGCCATGGTGTTCCCGGTCAAGCGGTTGGCCGACCTGGGGTTCGAGCTGTGGGCGACCGCGGGCACCGCCGACGTGCTGCGCCGCTTCGGGGTGCGGGTGCGGGTGGTGCGCAAGCACAGCGAGGGGGTCGGGGCCGACGGTGAGCCGACGGTCGTGGAGCGCATCAGGACCGGGGAGGTCGACCTCATCGTGAACACCCCCTTCGGGGTCGGCCCGCGCCGGGACGGCTACGAGATCCGCACCGCCGCGGTGGCCGCCGGGGTGCCCTGCATCACCACGGTGCAGGGCCTGGCCGCGGCGGTTCAGGGCATCGAGGCGCTGCTGCGCGGTGACGTCGGGGTCCGATCGCTGCAGGAACACGCCGCCCGCTCGCACCCGGACCTGGCCGAGGGGAACAGCCGGTGAGCCGCGCCGCGCCCGTGCAGGTGCGTGGCGAGGTCCTCTCGCTGCGCCGCGTGGGGGCCTACCACGCGATGACGATCCTGGCCCCGGGCATCGCCGAGCACACCCGGCCCGGGCACTTCGTCGCGCTGGCCGTGGGCGGGCCGGACTCCGGGCTGCTGCTGCGCCGGGCCTTCTCGATCTACAAGACCTCCGACCGCGGGGTGTACGGCGGCACCGTGGAGATCGTCTTCGCGGTCGTGGGGCAGGGCACGGCATGGCTGGCCCGGCGCGACGTGCACGACCCGATCGACGTGGTCGGCCCGCTCGGGCACCCCTTCTCGCTGCCCAAGCACCCGGTCAACGCGGTGCTCGTGGGTGGCGGCTACGGCACCGCGCCGCTCCTCTCCCTCGCCGAGGCCCTGCGCGCCCGCGGCGCCCGGGTGGACTTCGTGCTCGGTGCGGCCAGCGAGGACCGGCTCTTCGGGGCGCTGGAGGCCAAGCGGATATCCGCCTCGGTCGCCATCACCACCGAGGACGGCTCGGTCGGGGAGCGCGGGCTGGTCTCCGACGTGCTGCCCGGGATGCTCGCCCGCTCCGACTGCGACGTGGTCTACGCCTGCGGGCCGATGGGGATGTTGGCCGCGGTCACCGAGCAGGCCAACGCGCACGGCGCCCTCGCGCAGTGCGCCGTGGAGGAGTCGATGGCCTGCGGCGTGGGGGTGTGCATGACCTGTGTGCTGCCGGTCATCGGTGAGGACGGGATCACCCGCATGGTGCGCTCCTGCGTTGACGGTCCGGTCTTCCGCGGCGATCGGGTGCGCTGGGCCGACGTCGGGACCGTGCCACCGGACTGCCTGGGCGCCCCGGCGGCCGGGGGCCAGCCATGATGCGACTGACACCGGGCGGGACACCCGCACCCGAGGACCCACCGGTGGACCTCGCGACCACGCTGGGACCGCTGCGCCTGCCAGCACCTGTGCTGACCGCGTCGGGCTGCGCGGCGGCCGGGCGGGAGTTGGCCCAGTTCTTCGACATCGCCGAGCTCGGTGCCGTGGTCACCAAGTCGATCATGATGGCGCCGCGGGCCGGCCGGGCCACGCCGCGGATGGCCGAGACCCCCAGCGGGATGCTGAACTCGATCGGCCTGCAAGGCCCTGGCGTCGAGGAGTTCCTCGGTCACGACCTGCCGTGGCTGGCCGAGCGCGGGGTGCGCACCGTGGTGTCCATCGCCGGCGGCAGCGTGGAGGAGTTCGCGCTGCTCACCCGCAGGTTGCGAGGTGCGCCGGGCATGGTCGCCCTCGAGGTCAACATCTCCTGCCCCAACGTCGCTGACCGCGGCCTGGTGTTCGCCTGCCGGGCCGGCTCGGCGGCCGAGGTCATCGCCGCGGTGCGTCGGGAGGCACCGCGCGACCTGCCGGTGCTGGCCAAGTTGTCCCCGGACGTCACGGACATCGTCGAGATCGCCCAGGCCGTTGTGGAGGCCGGCGCGAACGGGCTGTCGATGATCAACACGCTGCTGGGGATGGTCATCGACGTGGACCGGGCGGCCCCGGTCCTGGCCGGGGTGACCGGGGGGCTGTCCGGCCCGGCCATCCGGCCGGTCGCGGTGCGCTGCATATGGCAGGTCCACGCCGCCATGCCGCACGTGCCGATCCTGGGCATGGGAGGGGTGCGCAGCGGGCGGGACGCCCTCGAGCTCGTGCTGGCCGGGGCCAGTGCGGTCGCGGTGGGCACCGCGACCTTCGGCGATCCCTCGGCCCCGCTCCGGGTGCAGGACGAGCTGCGCCATGAGCTGGCGGTGCGCGGTTTCGCGTCGCTGGCCGATGCCGTGGGGCTGGCGCACCGCCGGGGCGCCCGGGTGAGCGGCGCCGTTGGGGCGCACGTGGCGGTGGAGCGGGACGAATCCGGGCGCGATGGTGCCCCTGACACGCGGGACGAGGCACGGTGAGCACGGCGGGCACGGGAAACTCCACGCGCACGGGGGACTCCACGGGCGCCACGGGCACCGGGGGCCGGCCCGAGCCGTTCGGTGCCCGCCTGGCCAAGGCGATGGCCGCGCGTGGGCCGCTGTGCGTCGGGATCGACCCGCATGACGAGCTGCTGCGGGGCTGGGGCCTGCCGGTCGATGTCGAGGGCCTGGCCCGCTTCGCCGACACCGTGCTGGACGCACTGGCCGGGCGTGCCGCCGTTCTCAAGCCGCAGTCGGCGTTCTTCGAGCGGCACGGCTCGGCTGGCATCGCCGTGCTGGAGCGCGTCGTGGCCCAGGCCCGGGCGGCCGGTGCGCTGGTCCTGCTGGACGCCAAGCGCGGTGACATCGGCTCGACGATGCGCGCCTACGCCCAGGCCTACCTCGACCCGGCCGGGCCCATGGGCGCCGACGCGATAACTGCATCGCCGTACCTGGGTTTCGGGT
>JAJZTN010000074.1:12223-12725 GCA_021848885.1 Actinomycetes bacterium | reverse complement strand
GCCGCGGCCGCTTTCACCAGCTGGGCGGAGCAGCTCACCTACGCCACGGCCATGCTGGCCGCAACGGCCGTGTCGGTCCTCGTCTTCCGGGCCCGCGGCCGGACCGTGGAGCAGGTCGAGATGATCGAGGACATGGTCGAGGCGGTGACCGTGCGGGATGTGCTCACCGGGCTGGTCAACCGGAGCGGTCTCGAGCTGCTGGCCACCCCGATCCTGGAGTCCTCCCGCCGGCTCGGCGACGCGGTGCACGCGCTGTTCGTCGACGTCGACGACCTGGCCCGGGTCAACTCCCTGCACGGCAGGACAGTCGGTGACGAGGTGCTCGTCAGCGTGGCCGAGGCCCTGCGCGCGGTCACCCGGGCCACCGACGTGGTGGCCCGCTGGGAGGGCGACACCTTCGCGGTGGTCGGGCCAGGGCCGGGCATGGCCCCGATGGAGCTGGAGCGGCGGATCCGCGAGCGGCTGGCCGGGGAGGCGGCGGCCTGGCCCGGTTGGGTTCCCG
>JAJZTN010000074.1:0-12213 GCA_021848885.1 Actinomycetes bacterium | reverse complement strand
GTCTCGGCCGGGGGCACCATGCTGCCCCCGTGGGACGGTGGCGGGGTGGCGAGCCTGCTCGCCGCGGGCGAGCGCGAGCTGCGCCTGCGTCGCTCGTTGCACCGGGCGCCGGGTTTCCGCTCGGCCGAGCCGGGGCCGGGTTGACTCCCGCGCACGGGGGAGGCATCGGGGTGGGCGCCAGCCCGCTCCGCTAGGCTGGCGATATGCAGGTCGAGCTGCTCCTTAGCCCGCCGCGCTGACAGCCAGGCCCGAGCGGCCACGTCGGCGCGGCAACCCCTCCTGAGCGAGGGGTTTTTTCTTGCCCGGGAGCCAGACGGACAGGTGGGACCGACGAGGATGACCGACATCGAGCAGGAGACACGGGCCGGAGCCCGCGAGGAGTACGACGCCATCGCGGTGCAGGAGAGGTGGCTGTCGGTGTGGGACGAGCTGGCGCCCTTCCGCAGCTCCGACCCGGGCGACGAGCGCCCGAAGCGCTACGTGCTCGACATGTTCCCCTACCCGTCCGGTGACCTGCACATGGGTCATGCCGAGGCTTATGCGCTCGGTGACGTCATCGCCCGCTACTGGGTGCAGCGTGGCTACAACGTCATGCACCCGATCGGCTGGGACGCGTTCGGCCTGCCGGCCGAGGGGGCGGCGATCAAGCGCGGAGTGGACCCGCGGGACTGGACCTACGCCAACATCGACCAGCAGCGCGCCTCGATGCGCCACTATGCCTGCTCCTTCGACTGGGACCGGGTGCTCTACACCTGCGACCCGGGCTACTACCGCTGGAACCAGTGGTTGTTCCTGCGGCTGTACGAGCGGGGCCTGGCCTACCGCAAGCCCTCGCAGGTCAACTGGTGCCCCTACGACCAGACGGTGCTGGCCAACGAGCAGGTCGTGGGCGGGCGCTGCGAACGCTGCGACACCCCCGTGACGAAGAAGAAGCTCACCCAGTGGTACTTCAAGATCACTGAGTACGCCGACCGGCTGCTCGAGGACATGACCCAGCTGGAGGGAGCCTGGCCGGAGAAGGTCCTCACCATGCAGCGGAACTGGATCGGCCGCTCCACGGGGGCTGACGTCAGCTTCGTCATCGAGGGCCGCGACGAGCCGGTGACCATCTACACCACCCGGCCGGACACCCTGTTCGGGGCCACGTTCTTCGTCGTGGCAGCAGACTCCGACCTGGCCGCCGAGCTGGTCGCCGAAGCCCCCGGTGAGGTGCGCGAGCGGTTCGCGTCGTACCTGGCACAGGTGCAGGGGACCAGTGAGATCGACCGGCTGTCCAGCGAGCGCCCCAAGACCGGGGTCTTCCTGCAGCGGTACGCAATCAACCCCGTCAACGGTGAGCGGCTGCCCATCTACGTCTCCGACTATGTGCTGGCCGACTACGGGCACGGCGCGATCATGGGGGTTCCGGCGCACGACCAGCGCGACCTGGACTTCGCCCGGGCCTTCGGGCTCGCGGTGCGGGTGGTCGTGGACACCGGGGAGCCCGACCCGGCCGAGACCGGGGTCGCCACCACGGGGGACGGGGTGCTGGTCAACTCCGGCGAGCTGGACGGGCTGCGCAAGGCCGAGGCGATCGAGCGGATCACCCAGCTGCTGGCCGCACGTGGACTGGGCCGACCCGCGGTGACCTACCGGCTGCGGGACTGGCTGATCTCCCGGCAGCGCTACTGGGGCACCCCGATCCCCATCGTGCACTGCCCCAGCTGTGGGGAGGTGCCGGTGCCCGACGATGCTCTGCCGGTGAGGCTGCCGCGGGTGGAGGGGCTGGATCTGACGCCCAAGGGCAGCTCTCCGCTGGGTGCCGCGCAGGAGTGGGTCAACGTGGCCTGCCCTCGGTGCGCGGGCCCCGCCCGGCGAGACCCCGACACCATGGACACCTTCGTCGACTCGTCCTGGTACTACCTGCGCTTCTGCTCACCCGGGCGCGAGGACGTCCCCTTCGACGCCGAGGCTGTCCGCACCTGGCTGCCGGTCGACCAGTACGTCGGTGGGGTGACGCACGCGATCCTGCACCTGCTCTACAGCCGGTTCGTCACCAAGGTCCTGCACGACCTGGGATACCTGGACTTCACCGAGCCGTTCACCCGCCTGCTCAACCAAGGCATGGTCATCATGAACGGCTCGGCGATGAGCAAGTCGCGGGGCAACCTGGTGCGCCTGTCCGACGAGCTGAGCGCGCACGGTGTGGACGCGGTGCGGCTCAGCATGGTCTTCGCCGGCCCACCGGAGGACGACATCGACTGGGCCGACGTCTCCCCGGCCGGGTCGGCCCGCTTCCTGGGCAGGGCCTGGCGGCTGGCCGGGGAGGTGGCCAGCCCGGTCGGAGCCGACCCCAGCACCGGGGACCTCGAGCTGCGCAAGCTCACCCACCGCGCGGTTCAGGACACGGCCGTGGCGGTGGAGGCCTTCCGGTTCAACGTGGCCGTCGCCAAGATCATGGAGCTGGTCAATGCGACACGAAAGGTCGTCGACACCGGGGCCGGCCCGGCCGACCCCGCGGTGCGCGAGGCGGTGGAGGCAGTGGCCGTCATGCTGTCCCTGATGGCTCCCTACACCGCCGAGGAGATGTGGGCCCGGCTGGGGCACGCCCCGAGCGTGGCCCGGGCCGGGTGGCCGGCCCTCGACGAGGCGCTGCTGGTGCGGGAGTCGGTGACCTGTGTCGTGCAGGTGGCCGGCAAGGTCCGCGACCGGCTCGAGGTTCCCCCGGGCATCGACGAGGACGAGCTGCGCACGCAGGCACTTGCCTCCGCGGCCGTGCAGCGGGCCCTGGACGGACGCGGGGTGCGCACCGTGATCGTGCGGGCTCCACGCCTGGTCAACGTCGTCCCGGTCTAGCCGCCGCACGACGCCGGGTCGGCTCGCTGCGCGCCCCCGGTCCGCAGCCGCGCGGCACCGGTCCACAGCCGCGCGGCACCGGTCCACAGCCACGCCGCGCGCCCCCGTGGCGCACACCGGCGCGGCGGGTGCGCCGGCCCGAGCGGTGTGCTGCCTACGGTCATCGCATGCTGCCCGGCCCGTCTCGACAGCGCTCCCGTGAGCGTGCCCGGTCGCGGCTGGTCCTGATCCGTCCGGGCACGCCCGCGCCGGGAGGCTGGGTGCCCGAGCCGCTCGGGGCGACCGGCGCCGAGCCTGTCCTCCCAGCACCGACCGGCTCCGGCGATGGGTCCCAGTCGCCTGAGGCGGGTGACCCCGGGTCCGCCTGGCCCGGCTGGCGCCTCGGCCTGAGCCCACGGGCCACCGTCGTGGTCGGAGTGCTGCTGGCCATCGGTCTGGTGGGTGGGCTGCTGCTGGTGCTGCGCTCCCGTCCCACGCTGCTGGCCACCGCCGTGGCCACCGACCGGGCTGAGCCGAGCGTGGCGTCGGGATCCGATGCCACCGCCGGCACGGGCCTGAGCTGGGCCACACCGACGCCGACACCGCCGGGCCCGCTCGTGGTGCACGTCGCCGGCCTGGTCCGCCACCCCGGCGTGGTCACCCTCACCCCGGGCGCGCGGGTCGTCGATGCGCTGACCGCCGCCGGTGGCCCCGGGCCCGGTGCCGACCTGGGCTCGGTCAACCTGGCCCGCCTGCTCGTCGACGGTGAGCAGATCCGGGTGCTGGCCACCGGGGAACCGGCCCCGCCCGGCTCGTCCGGACCGGCTGATCGGGTGCTCTCGCTGAACTCCGCCACCGCCGCCGAGCTCGAGTCGCTGCCCGGGGTCGGCCCGGTGCTGGCCGGCCGGATCCTGGACTGGCGGATGCGGCACGGTCGGTTCAGCTCGGTCGAGGAGCTGCGCGAGGTCTCCGGGATCGGGGAGAAGCTCTTCGCCACGCTGGCCCCGCTGGTCCGGGTGTGACCGGCCCCAGTGCGCGCGCACCGCGGCGGCGCGCCGGCCCATCGGTCGGGTCCCGGCCCGCCCTGGACGCCCGACTGGTCCCAACCGCGCTGGGTGCCTGGGCCGGGGCCTGGCTGGCAGGTGCCTCGGCTGGGCCGAGGGTCAGCCCTGTGGTGCTGCTCGCCCTGGTCACCCCGGTGCCGCTGCTGCTGGTAGCCGCGGTGCGGCTCGAACGGCTCGTTCCCAGGCCCGGGCTTCGGCGTGTTGGCGCCCCTCGACCACTGCCACTACTGCTGTCTCGCGTCGCGCTCGTGCTGCCGGGCGTGTCACTGGCGGTGGCGGCCACGCTGGCCGGGGCGGGGTGCGCACTGCTGCACCGGGCGGCTGACCGGGCCGGTCCGCTGCTCGCGCTGGCCGAGCAGCGCGCCGTGCTTCGCGCCGAGGTCGCCCTCAGCGGGGACCCGCACGTGTCCACCGGACGGGTGCACGGTTATCGTCGCTCAGACGATCTGGTCGTCGTACCCGTCCGTGCCAGGCTGGTGAGGGCACGCGGACAGGTCTGGCGCACCCGAGACGAGCTGACCGTGCTGAGCGCCGACCGGTCCTGGGGCAACCTGCTGCCCGGGAGCACCGTGCTGGTCAGCGGTCGGACGAGTGTTGGTCCCGACGGGCGGGTGCTGCTGAGGGCCGACGGCCCACCGCTGCTGAGCGCTGGGCCGCCGTGGTGGCAGCGCGCGGCCGGTGCGGTGCGCACCGGGCTTCGCCGAAGCGCCGCGCGGCTGCCCCCCGACGCGGCAGGGCTGTTGCCCGGGCTGGTGCTCGGTGACACCTCGGCCATGCCGACCGGGCTGGTCGAGGACATGCGTACCGCGAGCCTGACCCACCTCACCGCCGTCAGCGGTGGGAACCTGGCGATCGTCGTCGGCGCGGTGCTGCTGGTCGCCCGGCTGGCCGGGGTCAGGCGACGCTGGCTGGCCCTGGTGGCCCTGCCGGTCATGCTCGGGTTCGTCGTCATCACCCGGGCGGAGCCGAGCGTGCTTCGCGCGGCGGTGATGGCGGGGCTGGCTCTGGCCGCGATGGCCACTGGTCGACCCCGCGCCGGGTTGAGCGCCCTGGCCGCCAGTGTCACGGGGCTGGTCCTGCTCGACCCGTGGCTGGCCCGCTCCTACGCCTTCGTGCTGTCCGCGTTGGCCACCGCCGGGCTGGTGCTGCTGGCCCGCCCGTGGGGTCGATGGCTGGCACAGCGGCTGCGCCCGCTGCCCGGAGGGCATCGATGGGCCGACCCGCTGGGTGCGGCGGTGGCTGTGCCGATGGCCGCTCAGGTGGCGGTGGCACCGGTGCTCGTGCTGCTCGACCCGCGGGTCAGCCTCGTCTCGGTGCCGGCCAACCTACTGGCCGCCCCCGCCGTGGCACCGGCGACCATCGCCGGGCTCCTCGTGGCCTGCCTGGCCCCGGTCGCTCCGGGCCTGGCCGGCTGGGCGGTGTGGCTCGCGGGTGTGCCGACCGTGTGGGTGGCCCTGGTGGGTCGGGTTGCGGCGAGCATGCCCGCAGCGGCACTGGGCTGGCCGGGTGGTCCCGGCGGGGCTGTGCTCCTCGCGCTCCTGCTGGCTGGCCTTGTCAGCGCGCTGGCCCGTCTGTCCCGCGACGGCCCTGGCTCTTCAGCAGCCGCGGATGGCCGAGAGGCCAGGCGTCGTACGGCGGTCGGGCTCGTGGCCGTGCTGCTGGTCCCGCTGCTCGTGGTCGGCGGAGCCCGTCGGGTCGGGGAGTCGGTGCTCGGCTGGCCACCGCCCGGGTGGGTGCTGGTGGCCTGCGACGTGGGGCAGGGTGACGCCCTCGTGCTGCGATCCGGGCCGGGGCAGGCCGTGATCGTCGACGCCGGCCCGGACCCGGTGGCCGTTCGCCGCTGCCTGGACGAGCTACACGTGACGGCTGTGCCGCTGCTGGTCCTGACCCACCTGCACGCCGACCATGTCGAGGGGCTGCCTGGGGTGCTGGCCGGTCGCCGAGTGGGGACCGTGCTGCTGGGTGGGTTCGACGAGCCCGCCGGTGAGGCGAGCAGGGTCAGCCACTGGCTCGGTCGCACACCGGTGCGCACGGCCGTCCCGGGCCAGCGGATCGGCATCGGGGCGGTGCAGCTGCAGGTGCTCTGGCCCGGCCGGGTCATCGAGGCGTCGGGGGAGTCGGCGCCGAACAACGCCTCCGTCGTGCTGCGCGCCGAGGTGGGCGGCGTGCGCGTGCTGCTCACGGGAGATGTCGAGCCGTCCGCGCAGCGGGCTCTTCTGGCCGGGCCGCTGAGCCAGCCGGGGGTGCTGCCAGTCGACGTCCTCAAGGTGGCCCACCACGGCAGCTCGCACCAGGAGAACCGGTTCTTGCGCGGGACGGGGGCACGAGTCGCGCTGGTCTGCGTCGGTGCCGGCAACGACTATGGGCATCCGGCCGCGAGCACGCTGGCCATCTTGACGGCAGCCGGGGTGGCCGTGCTGCGCACCGACACCGGTGGCGCACTCGCGGTGCTGGGACCGGCCGAGCGGCTGCGGGTGCTCGGCCGCTGAGGGGAGCCTGAGGGGAGCCCGAGGGGAGCCCGAGGGGAGCCCGAGGGGAGCTCCGCTGTCTGTCGGCCGTGACATGCTGAGCCGATGAGCGAGCGTTCCCCAGCCGGTCCGGCGCTGACCCTGGTGCTCGGCCCGGAGCAGCTGCTCGCGGACCGGGCCGTGATGGCCCGGATCGCTCAGGCCCGTCACGCTGATCCCGCTGTCGAGGTGCACGAGCTCGACGCCGCGACGGTGGCACCGGGGGAGGTCACCGCGCAGTGCGGGCCGTCGCTTTTCGCAACAAGCGTGCTGGTGGTCGTACGCGGGGTCGCCGAGGCCGCCGATGAGGTGTCCTCCGAGCTGAGCCGGCTCGCGACCGAGGTGGTCGACCTGGACGGGGTGGCGCTGGTCCTGGTGCACCGCGGTGGCAACCGCGGTCGGCGCCTGCTCGAGGCGGTGCGCGGCGCCGGGGCGCAGGAGGTGTCCTGCGCCGAGCTGAAGTACGACAGCGACAAGGTGCGCTTCGTGGAGAGCGAGTTCCGCCAGGCGCACCGGCGCGCCTCACCCGAGGCCGTCCGAGCACTCGTGGACGCCGTGGGCAGCGACCTGCGCGAGCTGGCCTCGGCGTGTGCCCAGCTCATCTGCGACACCACCGGGGTGGTCGGCGCGGACGTGGTCGAGCGCTACCACTCAGGTCGGGTCGAGGCGACGGGGTTCAAGGTCAGCGATGCGGCGCTTGAGGGCCGGGCTGGGGAGGCGCTGGCGCTGCTGCGCCACGCGCTGGCCACTGGGGTCGACCCGGTGCCGATCAACGCCAGCCTCGGTGCGGGCCTGCGCGCGCTGGCCAAGGTGGCCGGCGCTGGGCGCGGCTCACCCGAGCAGGTTGCTCGTGAGCTCGGGATGGCCCCGTTCCAGGTCCGCAAGGCTCGGGCGCAGGCGGCGGGGTGGACCCCGCACGGTGTTGCGCGGGCGATCGAGGTGGTGGCCTGGGCCGACGCCCAGATCAAGGGTGCCGGCGCTGACCCTCGCTACGCGCTAGAGCGGGCCGTGGTGACCGTCGCCGCCGCACGTTCTGGAGCCTGATTGGGCAGACCGCGGCCCAGAGGAGGGACCTGGAGGAGGGACCCGGAGGAGGTGAGAGCGGCCCAGAGCTGAGACCCGGAGCGAGCTGAGACCCGGGGCGGTCCGTTGCCCCAGGGGCGACGGGTGCTCTCAGCCCACCAGCTGCTTGGCCATCGCGGACTTGCGGTTGGCGGCCTGGTTGCGGTGGATGACGCCCTTGCTCACGGCCTTGTCCAGCTTGCGCGAGGCCGCCCGCATCAGCTCGGCTGCCTGGTCGGACTCACCGGCCGCCGTGGCAGCGCGGAAGCGGCGCACGGCGGTCTTGAGCTCGCTCTTGACCGCCTTGTTGCGCAGCCGGCGCACCTCGTTGGTCCGGTTGCGCTTGATCTGGGACTTGATGTTCGCCACGAGCCAGCCTCGGTCGTTGTCCGTCGGGTGAAAGTCAGGGCATGCCAGAGCACCCTGAGGGGCCCCCGCAACGGCCGAGGGTAGCAGCGCGGCTGCCGGCTGCCCAAACCGTGCCGAGGTCGTGCTGGCGAGGCCGGCGGCCGGGGCGTGCGACGATGGTGGTGCCCCTGCCGACGAGATCGAGGTCACCCAGCGTGCCGCCGACGACGAGCGCGCCGCGTCCCGCGGCCACGCCGCCTGAGCTCATCCGGAACTTCTCCATCATCGCTCACATCGACCACGGCAAGTCGACGCTGGCCGACCGGATGCTTCAGCTCACTGGCGTGCTCGACGGCCGCTTGATGCGGGCGCAGTACCTGGACCGGATGGACATCGAGCGCGAGCGGGGCATCACGATCAAGTCCCAGGCGGTGCGCATCCCCTGGACCGTCGGCGGGTTGTCCCACATCCTCAACCTCATCGACACCCCGGGACACGTCGACTTCAGCTACGAGGTGTCCCGCTCGCTTGCCGCGTGCGAGGGCGCGGTGCTGCTGGTCGACGCCGCGCAGGGGATCGAGGCGCAGACCCTGGCCAACCTCTACATGGCCCTGGAGCACGACCTCACCGTCATCCCAGTGCTCAACAAGATCGACCTGCCGGCGGCCCAGCCGGAGCGCTACGCCGAAGAGCTGGCCCACCTCATCGGCTGCGACCCTGCCGACTGCCTGCGGGTGTCGGGCAAGACCGGCGAGGGTGTCGCGGCTCTGCTCGACCAGATCGTCGCCCAGGTGCCGGCTCCAGTCGGTGACCCGGCCGCTCCGACCCGTGCGATGATCTTCGACTCGGTCTATGACACCTACCGTGGGGTCATCACCTATGTCCGGGTGGTGGACGGGCACCTCAGCCCCCGGGAGCGCATCCTCATGCTCTCCACCCGGGCCAGCCACGAGCTGCTCGAGATCGGTGTCATCTCCCCGGAGCCGGTGCCCTCGGACGGGCTGGGGGCGGGTGAGGTCGGCTACCTGATCACCGGTGTCAAGGATGTCCGGCAGTCCAAGGTCGGTGACACCGTCACCAATCTCGCCCGCCCGGCCTCGGCACCACTGGCCGGCTATCGCGACCCCAAGCCCATGGTCTTCTCCGGGCTCTACCCGGTCGACGGGTCCGACTATCCCGAGCTGCGTGACGCGCTGGACAAGCTGAAGCTCAACGAGGCCGCCCTGGTGTACGAGCCGGAGACCTCCGCCGCGCTCGGTTTCGGCTTCCGCTGCGGTTTCCTCGGCCTGCTGCACCTGGAGATCGTGCGCGAGAGACTGGAGCGTGAGTTCGCCCTCGACCTGATCTCCACAGCACCCAACGTCGTCTACCGGGTGGTCATGGAGGACGGGGACGAGCACGTGGTGACCAACCCCAGCGAGTTCCCCACCGGCAAGGTGGCCGAGGTGTTCGAACCCGTGGTGCGGGCCACCGTGCTCACCCCCAACGACTACGTCGGGTCCGTCATGGAGCTGTGCCAGACCCGCCGCGGCATGCTGCGCGGGATGGACTACCTGTCCACCGACCGGGTCGAGCTGCGCTACACCCTGCCGCTGGCCGAGATCGTCTTCGACTTCTTCGACGCGCTGAAGTCGCGCACCCGCGGTTACGCCAGCCTGGACTACGAGCCCACGGGCGAGCAGGCCGCGGACCTGGTCAAGGTCGACATCCTGCTGCACGGGGACCCGGTCGACGCTTTCAGCGCGATCGTGCACAAGGACAAGGCCTACGCCTACGGCGTGTCGATGACGGCGAAGCTGCGCGAGCTCATCCCGCGCCAGCAGTTCGAGGTGCCGATCCAGGCAGCCATCGGGTCGCGGGTCATCGCTCGGGAGACGGTCCGGGCCATGCGCAAGGACGTGCTGGCCAAGTGCTACGGCGGTGACATCACCCGCAAGCGCAAGCTGCTGGAGAAGCAGAAGGAGGGCAAGAAGCGGATGAAGATGGTCGGACGGGTCGAGGTGCCCCAGGAGGCCTTCATCGCCGCGCTGTCCACGTCGGAGGCCGCACCGGGCAAGCCCGGCAGGTAGCCGCCGCGGTGGGCCCGCAGCCGGTGGCGCGAAACCCGCTCGAAGCTCCCCCGCGTGAGCGCCTAACCTCGCAGCGTGACCCTGGCGCCGCTGTCCCGGTCCGCGGGCCTGCGCCGGTTGCTTCCCGACCCCGGCCCGGGTCGCCCGCTGGCGCTGTCCACGCTCGTCAACACCCTGGGCAACGGGCTGCTGATGCCCACCATGGCGCTCTTCCTGACCCGCTCGGTCGGCTTGTCCGCTGTCCAGGTGGGGGTCGGGCTCAGCATCGCCGGAGCGGCCGGGCTGCTCGCCGGGCTCCCCGCCGGCTACCTGGCTGATCGGGTCGGGCCCCGCGGGCTTCTGGTCACCTTGAACGTGCTCGCCGGCGTGACCACCTCGGCGCTGGCGCTGGTGCACAGCCTCCCGACGTTCCTGCTCGTCGCCACCGTCGACGCGGTGTTCGACTCCGGGGGATCGGCGGTGCGGGCCGGGCTGGTCGCCGGGGTGCTACCGGCTGCCGGGCGGGTCCGCACCCAGGCGTACCTGCGTTCGGTCACCAACCTCGGCATCGCCGTGGGTGCCGCCGGTGCGGGCATCGGGCTGCACTACGACACCCGAGCGGCCTACGTCACGCTCATCCTGCTCGACGCGGTCACGTTCGTCGTCGCGGGCCTGGGGTTGCTCGGGGTGCCCCGGGTGGCGCCCCACCCGCGTCCGCCGGAGGGCCCGCGGATGCCAGTGCTGCGCGACCGCTCCTACCTGGCCGTCACGGCCCTGAATTCGGTGCTGGCGATCCACTACGGGCTGCTCGAGATCGGTGTGCCGCTGTGGATCGCCGAGCGCACCTCGGCGCCCCACTGGTCGGTGGCCGCGGTGTTCGGAGTCAACACCGTCATGTGCGTGCTGTTCCAGGTGCGGGTCAGCCGTGGCACCGAGGACGTGACGAGGGCCGCGACGCTCTCCCGGCGAGGGGGGTTGCTGCTGGCCGCATCGTGCGGGCTGTTCGCCGCGGCGGCCGCTCGCTCCGCGGCGGTCGCCCTGGTCGTGCTGGGGCTCGCTGCCCTCGTGCAGGTGCTCGGTGAGATGTCCCAGGCCTCCGGCTCGTGGGGTGTGGCTTTCGGGCTGGCCCCCGACGCCATGCAGGGGCAGTACCAGGGCATCTTCAGCTCCGGCTTCGCGGTGAGCCGGATGCTGGCGCCGCTCGTCGTGACCACGCTGGCGGTCTCCTGGGGCGTGGCTGGTTGGCTGGTGCTGGCAGCGCTCTTCGCCGCGGCGGGGACGGCCCTCGTCCCGGTCACCCGGTGGGCGGCCTCGGCTGGTCCCCGGGCGGGTCGGCCGCCGGCCCCCGACGCGGCATGATGGGCCTCCAGCGGTTGTGACCGAAGGCTGTCGTGACCCCGCGCGGATCTCGCCCAAGCCCAGGTCAAGGCAAAAGGCAAGCACGGCAAAACCACCGTCCTATGTTGGTCATGCACAAGCAGTCCCGACCGGTGCGCCCACCGACCGGGAACGATGAGGGGAGCCGCCATGGCCGAGACCCTGACCAGCCCGGTGGCCGGACTGGCGGCTCGAGCACCGTCGGTCGGCCGGATGTTCCTCGACCGGGTGGCCGCCTCCCCCGACACCGAGGCCTTCCGCTACCCCGACGGTGACGGGTGGACGAGCCTGACCTGGGCACAGACCTCCGAACGGGTGCACGAGCTGGCGGCCGGGCTGCTCCATCTGGGGATCACCCACCAGGACCGGGTCGCGATCGCGTGCTCCACCCGGATCGAGTGGGTGCTGGTCGACCTCGCAGTGATGTGCGCCGCGGGCGCCACCACGACCATCTACCCCTCGACCACCCCCGACGACGTCGCCTACATCCTGCGCGACTCCGGCTCCCGGGTGGCCGTCGTGGAGGACCTCGGACAGCTGGCGAAGGTGCAGGCCTCCTGGGCGGAGCTGCCCGAGCTGGGGTACGTCGTGATGGTCGAGGGATCGGCCGACGACGAGCGGGTGCTGACCCTGGCCCAGCTCGCCGAGCGTGGCAGGGCCCGGCTACAGGCGCAGCCCGACTGCGTCGAGTCAGCGACCGCCGCGGTCGGCCCGCTGGACCTGGCCACGCTGGTCTACACCTCGGGCACGACCGGGCGGCCCAAGGGCGTGCGGCTGGTGCACGACTGCTGGACATATGAGGCGGCCGCGGTCGACGCGCTGGGCATCCTCAGCGCCGATGACCTGCAGTTCCTCTGGCTGCCGCTGTCGCACGTGCTCGGCAAGATCCTTCAGGTCATGCAGCTCACCATCGGGTTCCCCACCGCGGTGGACGGCAACCTCGACCGCATCGTGGACAACCTGGCCACCGTCCGACCAACCTTCATAGATCGG
>JAJZTN010000073.1 GCA_021848885.1 Actinomycetes bacterium | reverse complement strand
CAGGTGCAGGTCCGCCTTGGGGTGCACCCCGCGGACCGTGCGGAAGAGCGACTCCAGCACCGGCGGGGCACTGCCGCGCTGGGCCCCGAGCCGGGCCAGGCGCACCCGCACCCGCTGGCTGGGTGCCGGGCCGCGCTGAGGCGGATGGGCCCTGGGCGCGGGGGCGAGCGCTGGCGTGTCAGGGCTGGGCGCCTTCACGGGTGGGGCGGGGCTGGGCGCGGGCGACTCGGCGCGCTGAGGTAGCTGCGCCTTGGGCGCCGCCGCGGGCTCTGCGGGGTCGGGCGCCTTCACGGGTGGGGCTGGGCTGGGCGCAGCCGCAGGCTCGGCGGGGTCGGGCACGTCGGTGTCGACCCCGACCGCAGTGCGCTGCACCTCCTCGGCCACGCCGCTCTCCCGTCGCCCGGTGTGTAGCGAGTGTACGTGCGCGCGCCTGCCGCCCGTGCCGACGGCGTGGTCGGCCCGGGTTGCGGCTGGGCGGGACCTGGCCGCGGGCCTGACCGTAGGGCTGGTGCGGCCTGGTCAGATGGTCAGCAGCGAGTGCACGTCGCGCCCGGGAAGCCGGTCACGGCCGGCCAGGAACGACAGCTCGATGAGCACCGACAGGCCGACCACAACGGCCCCAGCGCGCTCCACCAGATCGATCGCGGCGGCCGCGGTCCCACCGGTGGCCAGCACGTCGTCGACGACGACGACCCGGTCACCGGGGGTGAAGGCATCGGTGTGCACCTCGAGAGTGGCCTCGCCGTACTCCAGCGAGTAGGAGGCGTGGAAGGTCGCCGCCGGCAGCTTGCCCTGCTTGCGGACCGGGACGAAGCCGGCGCCGAAGTGGTAGGCGATCGGGGCGGCCAGGATGAAGCCTCTCGCCTCGATGCCGACGACCTTGTCGATCGTGCCGCGGCCGTGGTGGTTGACCACGGCGTCCACCACCGCCCCGAAGGCCACACGGTCAGCCAGCAGCGGGGTGATGTCCTTGAAGACCACCCCCGGCTCGGGGAAGTCAGGGACGTCGCGGACCCGGGAGCGCAGCAGCGCGGGAACATCCAGCGGGGGGATCGGCGCCGGGTGCTGGTCCATCATCGCCGCCGCTTGCCCGCCGGGCGGTTGCGCTGCCCACGCCGCGGCTGGTTGCGCGGACCGGCGCGGTTCGAGCCCTCGGAGCGGGTCGCGGCACCGGCGCCCACCGCGGTCGCCGACCCGTCCTCGTCCTCCGGCGTGCCCTGCAGTACGTCGCTCTGCTGACTGCCGGCACCGGCGGCCCCGGCCTGGCCCGCCTCACCGGCCCGGGACTTCTCCGAGGCCCGTCGGGCCTCAACCCGCTTGCGCAGCGCGACCATGGCCGGTTCACGCTCCTTGAGCGCGGCCAGCAGCGGCGTGGCGATGAAGATCGACGAGTAGGTGCCGGCCGCGATGCCGACGAAAAGCGCCAGCGACAGGTCCTTCAACGTGCCCGCACCGAGCAGTCCGGCGCCGACGAAGAGGATGCCGCCGACGGGCAGCAGGGCGATGACCGAGGTGTTGATCGACCGGACCAGGGTCTGGTTGACCGCGTAGTTGGCCGCCTCGGAGTAGCTCAGCCGCGACCCGATGACCAGCCCGGTGGTGTTCTCCCGGACCTTGTCGAACACCACGACGGTGTCATACAGCGAGTAGCCCAGGATGGTCAGCAACCCGATGACCGTCGATGGGGTGACCTGGAACCCGACCAGGGCGTAGATCCCGACGGTGATGAGCAGGTCGTGGGCCAGCGCGACGATGGCGGCCATCGCCATCCGCCACTCCCGGAAGTAGGCCCAGATGAAGATCACTACGAGTACGAGGAAGATCACCAAGCCGGTGACGGCCTTGTTGGTGATCTGACCGCCCCAGGAGGGGCCGATGAACTGCTGGCTCACCTGGGTGGGCGGCAGTCCGAAGGAGCGCGCCAGCGACTGCTGGACCTTGGTTGACTCCGCCGCGGTCAGCTGCTCGGTCTGCACCTGCATGGTCTTGCCGCCGACGATCTGCACGATCGGGGTGCTGGTCACCCCGGCCGCGGCCACCGCGGCGTTGGCCTGGGGGATGGAGGCGTGGGGCACCGTGAAGGTGAACTCCGACCCGCCGCGGAACTCGATGCCCAACGAAAGGCCGCGAATCCCCAGGGCCAGCATCGAGATGAGGATGACCAGTCCTGACAGGGCGAACCACAGCCTGCGCCGGCCGACGAACTCGTAGGACACCTCCCCCCGGTAGAGGCGAGCTCCGAAACTTCCTCCGCGGGCCATCAGGACTCCTTCGTTGCGCCGCCGCCGGCGGGCGCGGCCGAGCGACGGGCCACGATCGTGGTGGCCGGCCCGGCCGAGCCACGGGCCCGGCCACCGATCCGGCGGGGGTCCAGACCCGACATGGGGTGACCGCCGCCATAGAACCTGGTCCGGCCCAGCACGGTCAGCATCGGCTTGGTGAACAGGAACACCACCACGATGTCGATCACGGTGGTCAGCCCGAGGGTGAAGGCGAAGCCCCGCACGCTACCGACCGAGACCACATAGAGCACGACCGCGGCCAGGAACGAGACGAAGTCCGCGGCCAGGATGGTGCGCCGGGCCCGGGCCCAGCCGCTCTCGATGGCCACGCGCAGGGTGCGTCCCTCGCGCATCTCGTCACGCAATCGCTCGAAGTAGACGATGAACGAGTCCGCCGTGATGCCGATCGCCACGATGAGACCGGCGACACCGGCCAGGCTGAGCCGGAACCCGATCTGCTGGCCGAGGATCACCACCGACGCGTAGGTCAGCGCCGCGGAGGCCAGCAGGCTGGAGATCGAGACCAGTCCCAGGCCGCGGTAGTAGAGCAGCGAGTAGAGGACCACCAGGACCAGGCCGAGCAGCCCGGCCAGCAGCCCGGCGCGCAGCTGGGAGCTGCCCAGGGTCGGTGAGATCTGCTGGACGTCACCGGGTTGGAAGGACAGCGGCAGGGCGCCATAGCGCAGCACGTTGGCCAGGTCGGTGGCCGCCTTCTGGGTGAAGTTGCCGGTGATCTGGGCGCTGCCACCGGTGATCGGGCCCAGCACCTGCGGCGCCGAGACGACCAGGCCGTCGAGCACGATGGCGAACTGGTTCTGCGGCGGGCTCTTCTGGTAGAGCGCCGTGGTGGTCTGCGCGAACTTCTTCGAACCGTTGCCGTGGAAGTTCAGCAGGACCTGCCAGTTGCCGGTCGTGCCGCCCGTCGAGGTGGTCTCCAGGGCCGCCTGGGCGCCGGAGACGTCGGTGCCGACGATGTCGGCCGGGCCGAGCAGGTACTTCGTGGTGCCGTCCTGGGAGCACGCCACTGCGTAGGAGCCGGCCGGTGCCGGGCCGGGCCGCTTGGTCGGGTCGACGCAGTCCACGCTCGCGTAGGCCGCCAGCAGGTTCGGAGGTACGGCGAGGGGGGTCGAGGCAGGGCTCGAGCCGACCGGCGCCGGGCTTGATGCCGCCGGCGCCGGGCTGGAGCCGGCCGGCGCGGGGGTCGTGCCTGCGGCGGCCGCGGACGGGGACGGGCTGCTCGCAGCGCCCAGCCCCTTGGGCACCGCCATCCCTGCCGTGGAGGACGTCGGCGACGGGCTGGACACCCCCGGGGCCAGCGAGGCGGCAGGGCTGGGGGTCGCGACCGCGCCCGGGGTGGCCGAGCTGCCCGGGGTGGTCGTCGGGAGCGGCAGGGCCGAGGCCGCCCCCTCCTGCAGCACCGGCCGGAACATCAGCTGGGCCGTCTGCTGCACCTTGTTGAGGATGTCCTGGTTCTGGCTGCCCGGGATGGAGATGACGATGGAGCGCTGGCTGCCGCTGCCCTGCGCCACGACCTCGCTCTCGGCGACCCCAAAGGCGTCCACCCGCGCCCGGATGATGTTGACGGCCTCGTTGATCTGTGCGGAGGTTATGGTGCCCGAGCCCACAACCTTCGGGATCAGGGTGACGCTTGTTCCGCCCTCGAGGTCCAGACCCAGCTTGGGTGACCAGCTGCCCTTGCCGAAGGCGGCGCCGTAGACCACGACGCCGTAGAGCACGGCGATGAGGGCGGCGAGCACAGCGAGGGCGCGGCCCGGCCGGGACGCGGTGGGTGGTGCCACGGTGGCGACTCTCCTGTCGGTACGTGCGGGGGCAAGCAGCTGCGCTGGTCGCTGCGGCGCCTACGGTGCCGGCCCGGGCTAGCTGCCCGGGGAGTCCGACCCGTTGTCCCCATCCTCCATGGCCTGCTCGGCGGGTGGGGTGAGCACCCGGGACACGGCGGCCCGGGCGAAGCGCAGCGACACGCCAGGTGAAGGCTCCAGGACCACGACATCGTCCTCGAGCGCCTCGATCCGGCCGTACATGCCGCTGGTCGTCATCACCTGCTGGCCGACCTGCAGGCGCGACTGCAGGCTGGTGGCCTGGCGCTGCCGGTTCCTGGTCGGGCGGATGACGAGGAAGTAGAAGGCGGCCCCGAGCAGGATCAGCGGGAGCAGCGCGCTGAGCGCACTGCCGCCGCTGGAGGAGCTCGTTGCGGCCAGAACGGTGCTGGCCAGGTCGGTGCCGTTCACGTGGGCATCCTTCGTCGGGGGTCAACCGGTGCTGCGCTCATGGCGGGACACCCGTGCCGCGTGGGCGACCGGGTTGGATCCCGCGCGAGTCTAGGCGAGGCCAGCCCACCCGGGCGAACGGGTGGCGCCACCGGGGACTCGCACCCACGGCCAGCCGGGCGGTCAGCGGCGCTCAGACCTCGGCATCGTCGGGAGGACCGACGGGGTCGTCGAAGAGGGTGGTGGTGTCGAAACTGAGCCCTGCCGGTGGCCTCCGGCCGAGGTGCTCCCAGGCGGCGCGGGTGGCGACACGCCCGCGCGGGGTGCGAGCCAGCAGACCCTCGCGGACGAGGAAGGGCTCGGCGACCTCCTCAACCGTCTCGCGCTCCTCCCCCACCGCCACCGCCAACGTGCCCAGGCCGACGGGCCCGCCGCCGAATCGCTCGACCAGGGCCGCCACGACGGCCCGGTCCAGCCGGTCCAACCCTCGCTCGTCCACCTCGTAGACCGACAGCGCCGCGCGGGCCGCCGAGAGGCTGACCAGGCCGTCGCCGCGCACCTGCGCCCAGTCCCGCACGCGGCGCAGCAGCCGGTTGGCGATGCGAGGGGTGCCCCGGGAGCGACCGGCGATCTCCGCGCCGCCGTCAGGGTCCAGCGGCACGCCGAGCAGGCCCGCGCTGCGGCGCAGCACCTGCTCCAGCTCGACCGGGGCGTAGAAGTCCATGTGCGCGGTGAAGCCGAACCGGTCCCGCAGCGGCCCCGGCAGCAGGCCGGCACGGGTGGTCGCACCGACCAGGGTGAACGGCGGGATGTCCAGCGGGATGGCGGTGGCACCGGGTCCCTTGCCGACGACGACGTCGACCCGGAAGTCCTCCATCGCCATGTAGAGCATCTCCTCGGCCGGCCGGGACATCCGGTGGATCTCGTCGAGGAAGAGCACCTCACCCTCGGTCAGCGAGCTCAGCACCGCGGCGAGGTCACCGGCGTGCTGGATGGCCGGACCGCTGGTCACCCGCAGCGGAGCCTGCATCTCGCCAGCGATGATCATCGCCAGGGTGGTCTTGCCGAGACCCGGCGGGCCCGAGAGCAGAACGTGGTCGGGAACCCGGCCACGCCGGCGAGCGGCCTCCAGCATCAGGCCGAGCTGCTCTCGCACCCGCTCCTGCCCGATGAACTCCCCCAGGCTGCGTGGGCGCAACGCCGCCTCGACGGCCCGCTCGTCGGCGTCGGCGTCGGCGCCCACGAGGCCGCGAACCGACCCTGCTGCCTCCCCGGGAGCACTCATGAGCGGTCCAGGGTGCGCAAGGCGGCACGAAGCAGCGCCCCGACCTGCGGCGGGTCACCCGCACCGGCCAAGGCCTCGGGATCCTCCGCGACGGCGGCGACCGCCTCGTCGGCCTCTCGGGCCGACCAGCCCAGGGCGCACAGGCCGGCATGCACCTGTTCGCGCCAGCCAGCCACGAGGGGCGCAGGTGAGATGACCGCCGCGCTCGCCGGCCCGAGCCGGTCCTTGAGCTCGAGCACCAGGCGCTGGGCGAGCTTGCGCCCGACCCCGGGCACCCGCACCAGGGCGGCAAGGTCCTCGTGGGCAACCGCCCGGCGCAGCTCGTCGGGGCGGTGCACGGCCAGCATCGCCTGGGCCAGACGCGGGCCGACCCCGGTGGCGGTCTGCAGCAGCTCGAAGACGGCTCGCTCGTCGGCATCGGCGAAGCCGTAGAGGGTGAGGGAGTCCTCCCGGACCACCAGGGCGGTGGCCAGCCGGGCCTGCTCCCCCATCCGCAGCCCGGCAAGGGTGGTGGGGGTGCACAGCACCGCCAGGCCCAAGCCGCCGATCTCCACCACGACGCTGTCGGGCATCAGCTCGGCCACCCGGCCGTGCACGAAGGCGATCAACGCCGGACCCCCAGCGTCGCCACCGAGCGGGTGGTGGTGGGCCCGGCCGCGCGGGCGGCCGCGACAGCACGCTCGAGCCGCTGCGAGGCGACCCCTCGCCAGGCGTGACAGATGGCCAGAGCCAAGGCGTCGGCGGCATCGGCCGGGCGGGGCGGGGCGCTCAGCCCCAGCAGCTGGGTCACCATCGCCGTGACCTGCGCCTTGTCGGCCCGGCCAGACCCGGTGACAGCGGCCTTGACCTCGCTCGGGGTGTGCCCGACCACCTGGCACCCGGCACGTGCCGCGACGAGCAGCGCCACCGCGGCGGCCTGCGCCGTACCCATGACGGTGCGCACGTTGTGCTGGCTGAAGACCCGCTCGACGGCGACCACATCCGGGCGGTGCAACTGCACCCAGGCGGTCAGCTCCCGCTCCAGGGTGAGCAGGCGTTGGCTGGTCTCCAGCTCCGCCGGGGTGCGCAACACCCCGACCGCGACGAGCTTGAGGCGCCGGCCCGCCCCGACGTCGAGCACCCCCAGCCCGCACCGGGTCAGGCCAGGGTCGACCGCAAGGACCCGCAAGACACCACTCCTTCGTCCGAACACCTGTTCGGACGCAACGCTACCGGGTGGGGCTGGCGGTCCCGCGGCGCGACGCGCCGGGGCGGGTCACTCGACGGACTCACTCGAGGGTTCCCTCGACGGACTCACTCGAAGCTGGCCATGATCTCGTCGCTGACGTCGAAGTTGGCGAAGACGTTCTGCACGTCGTCGCAGTCCTCCAGCGCCTCGATGAGGCGGAAGACCTTCGGAGCGCTGCTCTCGTCCAGCTCGACGCTCACGCTGGGAAGGAAGCTGGACTCGGCCGACTCGTAGTCGATGCCGGCCGACTGCAGGGCGGTGCGCACCTCGACGAGATCCGCCGCGTCGCTGACGACCTCGAAGGACTCCCCCAGGTCGTTGACCTCCTCGGCGCCCGCGTCGAGCACCGCCGCTAGCACGTCGTCCTCGCCCAGCCCCTCGACGCGCGGCACCAGCACGACCCCCTTGCGGGCGAACAGATAGGCCACCGAGCCGGGGTCGGCCATCGACCCGCCGTTGCGGGTGACCGCGACCCGCACGTCGCTGGCCGCGCGGTTTCGGTTGTCGGTCAGACACTCGATGAGCAGCGCGACCCCGCCGGGGGCGTAGCCCTCGTACATGATCGTCTGCCAGTCAGCGCCACCGGCGTCCTCGCCCGAGCCCCGCTTGACCGCGCGGTCGATGTTGTCGGCCGGCACCGAGTTCTTGCGGGCCTTCTGGATGGCGTCGTACAGCGTCGGGTTGCCGGTCGGGTCGCCTCCGCCGGTGCGCGCGGCCACCTCGATGTTCTTGATCAGACGGGCGAAGAGCTTGCCGCGCTTGGCGTCGACAACGGCCTTCTTGTGCTTTGTCGTAGCCCACTTGGAGTGGCCGGACATGCTGCTCCCTCTCCTGTCTGCTCCCGCGGCCGCAGGCCTGGCCGGCGTCGCCGACGGCCGCGCCGGGCCACCTCACCGCTGCCGGGCCCGCACCAGGTCGACGAAGCGCGCGTGCACGCGCAGGTCGCCGGTCAGCTCGGGGTGGAATGCGGTGGCCAGCAGGTTGCCCTGGCGCACCGCGACGATCCTACCGACCGCGGGCCCGGACCCAACCCGGCCGAGGACCGTCACCGCCTCGCCGACCTGCTCCACCCACGGTGCCCTGATGAACACCCCGTGCACCGGCCCGTCAAGCCCGGCCAGGTCGACCTCGGCCTCGAAGGAGTCGACCTGGCGGCCGAAGGCGTTGCGCCGCACCGTCATGTCGATCCCGCCGAAACCGCGCTGCCCCTCGGCGGCGTCCAGGATCCGGTCAGCGAGCATGATCATGCCGGCACATGATCCGTACGCCGGCAGGCCCGCGGCGATGGCCTCGCGCAGCGGCTCAAACAGCCCGAAGGCGACTGCCAGCTTGTAGATCGTGGTGGACTCCCCGCCGGGAAGCACCACGGCGTCGAGGTCGGCCAGCTCGCCCGTGCGCCGGATGGGGTGCGGGTCGGCCCCCACAGCCCGCAGTGCGCGCAGGTGCTCGCGCACGTCACCCTGCAGGGCGAGTACGCCGATCCTGGGGGTGGAGCCGCTGGTCCGGTTGGGCACGGCCGGTGAGTGTATGGCTCCGGGCCCCACCCTGGCCGGCGAGGGCGCTCAGCGCACCGTCAGGGCGCGCCAGCTCTGACCGCCGTCGGTGCTCATCCAGAGCCGCTCGCCGCTCACCGGCAGGGCCAGCAGCACCCGCCCGCCAGCCGCGCCGACCCAGGCCCAGCCGTCCTGCTGGATCGGAACCGCCGCGGGGTGCCACGCGGCGCCGCTGTCCTGGGAGACCAGCAGCGCGCCACCGCCGGCCGTCGAGCCGGCTGCCAGCGCGAGCAGCCCGGCGTCGACCACGGCGAGCTGGTGCGCACCGTTGCGGACCCGCACCGGGTTGCCGGTCCGGTGCCAGCTCACGCCCGAGTCCAGCGCCACGTACGTCGTCAGGCTGACCTGCCCGGCGCCGGCGGTCGCGCAGGTGGCCACGACCACGGCAGGGTCGACCGCGGACGGCACGGCCTCCTGCAGCATCCCGGGACCGGCCTGGCACGGCGTTGCGCGGGCAGCCCAGCGGTGGGCGTCGCGCACGAAAAGAAGCGGCTGCGGGCCGGAGACGGTCAGGGTCACGGCACCGGCCGTGGCGTTGAGCCGGGCACCGGCCAGCTCGCCGGGGACAGCGACCCCGTCGACCGCGGTGAAGTGGTCCGCCCCGACCGGGCTGGCCAGAAGCCGCCCGTCTCGGCACTGGCTGGCCGTGCAGCTGGCCACGAACGCCCACACCTGGCGCCCGTCAGTGGCCAGGTCGAGAACCGTTGCGCCCAGGTCGATCCGCCGCCAGGTCGCAGTCGAGGCGGCACCGTCGTGGGTGGACCACAGCCCCCCACCGAAGACCCACCCGTCGCGGGGGTTGGCGAAGCGCACATCGGTGACCGTGCCGGTGCTCAGGGCGGGCGTGCCGAGCACGGAAAGCGCCACCCTGGGCGGTTGCAGCCCCACCCAGTGCCGCCCCCAGTCGGTGCTGCGCACCAGGGAGGTGCACGGCGAGGTCGCACAGGGGGCCCGACCCAGGGCGTAGAGCACACCGTCGGCCGCTGTGGTGACCGAGGTCGGGTGGAAGCCGGCCGGCACCCAGGCTCCGGCCGGCAGCCCGGCGCCGCCCACCCCGGCCGACGTCGCCGGTGCCGGAGCCGACTGCTCGCCTCCCTGGGCCGCCGTGCTGATCTGCGAGGTGGCCGAGCCGCGCGTGGCGGTGCTTTCCCCGGTCAGCCTGGGCGCCACACTGGCGACCCCGCCGGCGAGCAGCACCACGGCGGCCGCTGTGCTCAGCACGAACATCTGGCCGCGGCGCCGTCGGCGTCGGGCCTCCCCGACGACGCGGTCCCACTGGCCCGGGGGGATGGGCAGGCTCATGGTCGGCTCCGTGAAGATCGTGCGCAGCCGCTGGTCCAGGTCGGGCGTGCCGGGGTCGTCGGTCGGCGTACTCATGGGACCTCCTCCAGTGCGGCGGCCATCCGGGCCCGCGCATCGAAGAGCGCCCGCTTGACCGTTCCCTCGGCCTTTCCCGTCACCTGTGCGATCTGTACGACGGGCAGGTCGGCGTAGTAGTGCAGCAGCACGGGCACCCGCAGCCGCTCCGGCAGCCCCTGCACGAGGGTCCGCACCACGTTGCGGGAGTCCAGGTCAGGTTCCCGGGCATGCACCGGCTGGGCATCAAGCCGAGCCAGCGCTGCCCGCTCCCGGCCGCGCTGGCGCCAGTGGTCACGCACCAGGTTCGCGATGGTGGCGTGCAGCCAGGGCAGTGGGTCCTCGACGCTGCTCCAGTGCGACAGCAGCCGGGTGAAGGCCTCGGTCACCAGGTCGTGAGCCAGCTCGTCGTCATCGACGAGCCGCCGCGCCCAGCCGGCGAGCCGGGCGTAGTGGGCAAGGAACAGGTCGTGGACCTGCGGCTCGGCGCTGTCCCGCCCTGCCCACCGCACCGCGACCCCTCCCGTGCGCCCTGCCGTTGCCGGCCCCGGCCGCGCGCCGCAGCGGTCCGCGGCGGCTGTCCGCCCCGGCGGTCCGCGTCGCAACGGTCCGCCCCGGCGGTCCGCGTCGGCTGCCCGCGGCGGTCCTTGGCGAGGCGCGCTATCGCTTCGCGTGGCCTGCACGCCTCGCCAACCGATAGCAGGCCTGCTTCACGTGGTCATTGGTGCAGACGCCGAAGCGGGGCGCTCGGTTGTCTGCGACCGGGCAGCGGTGCTGTCGGCGGCTACCGGCCGCGGGTGGCGAGCCGGTGGTCGGCGGCTACCGGCCGCGGGTGGCGAGCCGGTGGTCGGCGGCTACCAGCCGCGGGTGGCCAGCCGGTGGTCGGCGGGCAGGTCCTCGACGTTGATCCCGACCATGGCCTCACCTAGGCCGCGGGACACCTTCGCCAGGACGTCGGGGTCGTCGAAGAAGGTCGTGGCCTTGACGATGGCCGCGGCGCGCTGCGCGGGGTTGCCGGACTTGAAGATGCCCGACCCCACGAAGACCCCGTCGGCGCCCAGCTGCATCATCATCGCCGCGTCGGCCGGAGTGGCGATGCCGCCGGCTGTGAAGAGCACGACCGGCAGGGCCCCGGTCTCGGCGACCTCCTTGACCAGCTCGTACGGCGCCCCCAGCTCCTTGGCAGCGACGTAGAGCTCGTCCTCGGGCAGGCTGGACAGCCGGCGGATCTCGTCCCGGATGGCCCGCATGTGGGTGGTGGCGTTGGAAACGTCCCCGGTGCCGGCCTCACCCTTGGAGCGGATCATCGCGGCCCCCTCGGTGAGGCGGCGCAGCGCCTCCCCGAGATTGGTGGCACCGCACACGAAGGGCACCGTGAAGCGCCACTTGTCGATGTGGTGGGTGTAGTCCGCGGGGGTGAGCACCTCGGACTCGTCGATGTAGTCCACGCCGAGGGACTGCAGCACCTGGGCCTCGACGAAGTGCCCGATGCGGACCTTCGCCATCACCGGGATAGACACCGCGGCGACGATGCCGTCGATCATGTCGGGGTCGCTCATCCGGGCCACCCCGCCCTGCGCGCGGATGTCGGCCGGCACCCGCTCCAGCGCCATCACCGCGACCGCACCGGCGTCCTCGGCGATCCTCGCCTGCTCCGGGGTGACCACGTCCATGATCACGCCGCCCTTGAGCATCTCGGCCATGCCGCGCTTGACACGGGCGGTGCCGACCTGGCTGCGTGCCTCGGCGGCGGGGGAAGTCGAACGCGGGGTGGACTCGGACACCGTGACCTCTCGGGACCTGTGAACCGGCTGGTTCGCCCCATCGTAGGCCCCGCCGAGCGCCGACCCCCGGCTACTGCAGCTGCACCGCTCGAGTGGAGGGCAGCAGCAGCACCCAGACCTGCCCCGGTGCGAGCAGCGCCGGTCCGCTGCCGTCGGCCAGCGTCCACGTCGTGGCGGCTGCGGCGCTGCGTCGCGACCAGGTGGCCGCCAGCGCCTGCCCGCCGCGAAGCACCACCGCCTTGCCCGACCCGACGGTGTGGGCGAAGGGCACGGGGGTGCCGTGCGCGTCGCGACGGCTCAGGTAGGACTCCTGCACGTACTGCACGATGATCGAAGTCGGGGCCAGCCGGGTGCCGCCGACGCTCTTCCAGGTCGCCCCGTCCACTGACAGCAGCCAGGTGCCGCTGGCAACGTCCCAGTTCGCGCTGATCCGGGCCAGCGGAAAGCGCGCCACCAGGGTGGTCACCGCCCTGCCTCCCGCGGGCAGCGGACCGAAGCGGAAACCGACGTCCTTGGCGGTGGCGACCTTGGAGACCCTGGACAGCAGCGCGCTCGGGCTGCCCATGACGTCGTCCGGGGCCGGTGGGCGGGTCGGGTCTCGCCGATACCCCTTCGCGCTGGCGTCGAAGGACACCAAGCGCAGCGAGGTCCTGCCCAGCAGGGTCTGCACGCTGGAGTAGGCACCGGAGTAGGCCAGCGCGATGGGCCCGTACTCACCCAGAAGCTGCACATCGGTCTCCCGGGCGCTGCGCACCGGGCCGACCTCGGCAGGCAACCGCGAGGAGAACATCGCCAGCAGCCGGGTCAGCCCGCCCTCGACCATCTCGACGTAGACGACGTCGGCGTCCTCGACACCGGCCGGCGGGCGCTCCAGCGAGGTGTTGCCGATCTTGACGGCCAGCACGGGCCGCAGCGCCGGCACAGCCAAACCGGTCAGCGGCGAGAGCAGGCTGGGTGTCGGCGTGGGAGTCGGGGTCGCGGCGGAGGACGGGGTGGGGCCGGTCACCGGTGCCGCGCTGGAGGCGGTCGGGGCCGGCGTCGGCGAGGAGCACGCCGCGACCAACCCGGCGGCCAGCACGCCCACACCTGCCAGCAGCAGCCGGTGGCGGCCGCCGCCGGGCACCGGGCAGGGGCGCGGACCACGGGCGGGGCGGCGGCGGCCGGGTCGTGGGTGCACCCGGACACCGTAGGGGCAGCGTCGCC
>JAJZTN010000072.1 GCA_021848885.1 Actinomycetes bacterium | reverse complement strand
TGCGCTGGCCTACGGAGCCGAGATATCCCGGACCGTGGACTGCCGTGCGCAGCTGGTGGAGGAGGGCCTGGCCGCCCTGTCGTGCGGTGCGTTCCATGTCCGCTCCGCCGGCCGGAGCTACTTCAACACCACCCCGCTCGGGCGGGCCGTGACCGGGACCCTGCTCGTGCGGGCGATGCACACCGACGGGGTCGACATCTGGGGCGACGGCTCGACGTTCAAGGGAAACGACATCGAGCGCTTCTATCGTTACGGGCTGCTGGCCAACCCCACCCTGCGCATCTACAAGCCGTGGCTGGACGCCGACTTCGTCGCGGAGCTGGGCGGTCGCAAGGAGATGAGCCAGTGGCTGGAGGAGCGCGGGTTGCCCTACCGCGCCAGCGAGGAGAAGGCCTACTCGACCGACGCCAACATCTGGGGGGCCACGCACGAGGCCAAGACGTTGGAGCACCTCGACGTCAGCCTGGAGACCGTCCAGCCGATCATGGGCGTGCGGTTCTGGGATCCCGCGGTGCTGATCGAGCCCGAGGACGTCACCGTCGGCTTCGCCCACGGCCGTCCGGTGTCCATCAACGGCGTGGACTACGACGACCCGGTGGCCCTCGTGCACGAGGCGAACGCCATCGGTGGCCGCCACGGCCTGGGGATGTCCGACCAGATCGAGAACCGGATCATCGAGGCGAAGTCCCGCGGCATCTACGAGGCTCCCGGGATGGCGCTGCTGTGGATCGTCTACGAGCGCCTGCTCAACGCGATCCACAACGAGGACACCCTCGCCAACTACCACACCTCGGGCCGTCGCCTGGGGCGCCTGCTCTACGAGGGCCGGTGGCTGGACCCTCAGGCCCTCATGCTGCGCGAGTCCATCCAGCGCTGGATCGCCTCGGTGGTGACCGGGCAGGTGCGGCTGCGGCTGCGACGAGGTGAGGACTACACGATCCTGGCGACCACCGGCCCGGCGCTGTCCTACCACCCTGAGAAGCTGTCGATGGAGCGCACCGACAACGCCGCGTTCGGGCCCGCCGACCGGATCGGTCAGCTCACCATGCGCAACCTGGACATAGCCGACTCCCGGGCCCTCCTGGAGCAGTACGCCGAACAACCGCTGGACCAGGGCCAGGTGCTCGTCGAGCACGGGACGCTGTTCGGCGAGCTCCCGGCGGGCGGCGCCGACCGGATCGCGGCGAACCCCGCGATCGAGGGTGAGGAGGGCCTGGCCCTGGAAGGCGCCGCGATGGAGCTCGGCACCGACTAGCTCAGCGTCGCGGCTGCAGGACAGGCACGCCCGCCCCGACCCCCGACCCGAGGGATGATGACCGCGTGAGCGACGAGCGCGACAAGCAGGCCACCAGCCAGAGACGGCTCTGGGGTGGGCGGTTCTCCGGTGGACCCGCCGAGGCGCTGGCCCGGCTGTCGGTCAGCGTGCAGTTCGACTGGCGGCTGGCCCCCTATGACCTGCGGGCCTCGATGGCGCACGCCCGGGTGCTGCACCGCGCGGGGCTGCTCGAGGAGACCGAGCTGGCCGCCATGCTCGCCGCGCTGGGCGAGCTGGCCGAGGCGGTGCGGACCGGGCAGTTCCGACCCACCGTGGCGGACGAGGACGTGCATACCGCGCTGGAGCGCGGGCTTCTGGAGCGGCTCGGCTCCCTCGGCGGCAAGCTGCGGGCCGGGCGGTCCCGAAACGACCAGGTGGCCACCGACCTGCGGCTCTACCTGCGCGATGCGGCCCGGGCCGTGGTGGCCCGGCTGGCCGAGCTGGAGACCGCACTGATAGCCCAGGCCGAGACTCACCGGGCCAGCCCGGCGCCGGGCTTCACCCACCTGCAGCACGCCCAGCCGGTGCTGCTGGCCCACCACCTGCTCGCCCACGTGCATGCCCTGGCCCGTGACGCCGACCGGATGCGGGACTGGGACGCGCGCGCCGCGGTCAGCCCGCTGGGGGCTGGTGCGCTGGCCGGCTCCTCGCTGCCGCTGGACCCAGCCGCGGTGGCCGCCGAGCTGGGCTTCGACCGCGCGGCGGACAACAGCATCGACGCGGTCTCTGACCGGGACTTCGTCGCCGAGTTCCTCTTCGTCGCAGCCCTGCTCGGTGTGCACCTGTCCCGGCTGGGCGAGGAGATCTGCCTGTGGGCCAGCACCGAGTTCGGCTGGGCCGAGCTGGACGACGCCTGGGCCACCGGCTCCTCGATCATGCCGCAGAAGAAGAACCCCGACGTGGCCGAGCTGGCCCGCGGCAAGGCCGGCCGGCTCATCGGGCACCTCACCGGCGTGCTCACGATGCTCAAGGGGCTGCCGCTGGCCTATGACCGGGACCTGCAGGAGGACAAGGAGCCCGCCTTCGACGCCGTCGAGCAGCTGCTGCTGGTGCTGCCGGCCTTGTCCGGGCTTGTCGCCACGCTGCGCTTCGACACCGACCGGCTGGCCGCCTCCGCCCCGACCGGGTTCGCGCTGGCCACCGACGTGGCCGAGTGGCTGGTCCGCCAGGGTGTGCCCTTCCGCGACGCGCACGAGATGACTGGGGCGCTGGTCCGCCGGTGCGGTGCCGCCGGGGTGGAGCTGGACGAGCTCTCCGACGCCGAGCTGGCCGAGGTGGATCCGCGGCTGACCCCGCAGGTGCGCGAGGTGCTCTCGGTCGCCGGGTCGCTGCGCTCGCGCTCGGCGTACGGCGGCACGGCCCCGGACCGGGTGGCCGAGCAGCTGGCGCGGCTGGCTGACCTGGCGCACGGCCACGCCGCATGGGCGGCAGACGGGGAGGGCCCGACCCGACCCGACCCGACCCCGCCGGGGCGGACCTGAGCGGGCAGCCTGCCGTGCCGCCCGGGACCGACCCCGCCGGGGCGGACCCGAGCGGGCAGCCCGCCGTGCCGACCCGGGCCGCACACCTGGCCAGGCTGCTCAGCGGGCCGGCCCCTCAGGTGGCGCCCAAGCTGCTTGGCAGTCTGCTGCGAGCCCGCATCGACGGTGTCGAGGTGTGCTGCCGGCTGACCGAGGTGGAGGCCTACGGCGGAGCCGGGGAGGACCCGGGCTCGCACGCCTACCGCGGTCCCACCCCGCGCAACGCCTCGATGTTCGGTGCACCCGGACACTGGTACGTGTACTTCACCTACGGCATGCACTGGTGCCTGAACCTGGTCTGCGGGCCAGCCGGCACGGCGCAGGCGGTGCTGCTGCGCGCCGGAGAGGTCATCGAGGGAGGCGGGCACGCCGTGGCCCGCAGGCCAGGGGCGCGCCCGCGCGAGCTGGCACGAGGGCCGGCCCGGCTGACCCGCGCGCTGGGCGTGGACGGCTCCATCGATGGCTCAGCGGCCCTGGACCCGGGTGCCGCGGTGAGCCTGGCCCTGCCCGCACCCGGGCAGGCCCCGGACCCCGCCAGCATCCGCACCGGCCCACGGGTGGGCGTCGGCGGGCCGGCGTCGAGCTGGCCATGGCGGTTCTGGTTGGACGGTGACCCGACGGTGTCGACTTATCGGGCGCACATTCCTCGGCGCAGGGGCGCGGGCGGCTGAACACCTTCGGACCGTGCGTGCGCCGTGACGCCAGTGGCCGCACCCACCCACCACGGGAGTGGCCGCACCCACCCACCGGGGGAGTGGCCGCACCCACCCACCAGCAGGGAACCGCTTCGCGCTACGACGGCCGGGTCGGGCACCCTAGGGTCCGCACGGACCCACCGCGGGAAGGACCCCATGTGCCCACCGACGTTTTCGAGGAGCTGCGATGGCGCGGTCTCGTCGCGCTGTCAACCGACGAGCCGGCGTTGCGCAACGCCTTGGCCCAGGGGCGCGTGACCTACTACTGCGGGTTCGACCCGACCGCCCCCAGCCTGCACATCGGCAACCTCATGCAACTGCTCACCATGCGTCGGCTCCAGCAGGCCGGGCACCGGCCCCTGGCCCTGGTCGGTGGGGCCACCGGTCTCATCGGTGACCCGAAACCCTCGGCGGAGCGCACCCTGAACTCCAAGGAGACGGTCGCCGCCTGGGTGGAGGTGCTGCGTGAGCAGGTCGGGCGGTTCCTGGATCTGAGCGGCCCAAACGCGGCCATCGTGGTCAATAACCTGGACTGGACCGCGCCGATGTCAGCGATCGACTTCCTTCGCGACATCGGCAAGCACTTCCGGGTCAACCGGATGCTGGCCAAGGAGGCAGTAGCCGCGCGGCTCACCTCGCAGGAGGGCATCAGCTACACCGAGTTCAGCTACCAGCTGCTGCAGGCGCTGGACTTCCTCGAGCTGTACCGACGCTATGGCTGCACGCTGCAGACCGGCGGCAGCGATCAGTGGGGCAACCTGACCGCCGGGGTCGACCTGGTCCACCGGGTGGCCGGCACGGCGGTGCACGCCATGGCCACCCCGCTGGTCACGCGGGCCGATGGGACGAAGTTCGGCAAGACGGAGGCCGGCACGGTGTGGCTGGACGCCACGATGACCTCGCCGTACGCGTTCTACCAGTTCTGGCTGAACAGCGAGGACGCCGTCGCCGGGACCCTGCTGCGCATCTTCACCGACCGGGACCGTGAGGAGATTGAGGCGCTCGAGCAGGCGGTGCTCGAGCGTCCCGCCGTCCGCGAGGCGCAGCGGGCCCTGGCCGCAGACGTCACCGCCCTGGTGCACGGGCGCGAGGCCTCGCGGTCGGTGCAGGCGGCCAGCCAGGCATTGTTCGGGCACGGCGAGTTGGGCGAGCTGGACCCGGTGACGCTGGCTGACTCGCTTGCTGAGCTGCCGCGCGCGACGTTGCACTGGGCCGGTGATTCGCCGCTGCCAGCTACTGCCACGCTGCTGGTCGAGACCGGCCTGGTGCCGTCGCGGTCGGCGGCCCGGCGCACCGTGGCCGAGGGTGGGGCCTACCTGAACAACGCCCGGGTCACCGACCCCGAGCACGTGCCCGACGGTGCGGACCTGCTCGCCGGGCGCTGGCTGGTGCTGCGGCGCGGACGGCGCTCCCTCGCTGCCGTCGAGGTGCTGCGCTGACCGGGTCCGATCCAGTTGCCTCACGTCAAGATGGCCGGGAACCTCGAGCCGATCCGCCGATTTGACGCTCAGCTCCCCGCCTCCCTAGTGTTCACCACGTCGCCCGGCAGGGAGGAACGGACACCGCACAGGTGGCCAGTCCCGGGGCGCGCCCAGGTGCCTCGTGATGACCCGGCTCGATATCGGGCCGGAGTCTCGTGGTGTCCTGGCTCCGGTCACAGCTTGCCCAGGTCAGTCAGTTTGACGGTGCGAGTGCGGATCGGTAAGTTGTAGGGGTTGCCCCCAAACAGGGTCGAGAGACCTTGGACGGGTGCGCGTCCGCTCCTTGAGAACTCAACAGCGTGCCAAAAGTCAATGCCAATTACCCCGTCATTGACCCACCCGGGGGTTACCTCCCGGGACCGGTCACGACGGATTCCTTTGGTATGACAGACACAACTAGATGCTAGTTACGTCTGCTCGTGCCAGAATCAGCCCCGCAAGGGGCGCTCTTCACTATGTCGGCAACCGGCCTAAAGGCCGAAGCCATATAGACATTCACGGAGAGTTTGATCCTGGCTCAGGACGAACGCTGGCGGCGTGCTTAACACATGCAAGTCGAACGGTGAACCGCCTTCGGGCGGGGATCAGTGGCGAACGGGTGAGTAACACGTGAGCAACCTGCCCTCAGCTCTGGGATAACCCCGGGAAACCGGGGCTAATACCGGATACGAGTCCGGGCGACATCGCCGGGACTGGAAAGATTTATCGGCTGAGGATGGGCTCGCGGCCTATCAGCTTGTTGGTGGGGTAACGGCCTACCAAGGCGACGACGGGTAGCCGGCCTGAGAGGGCGACCGGCCACACTGGGACTGAGACACGGCCCAGACTCCTACGGGAGGCAGCAGTGGGGAATATTGCGCAATGGGCGAAAGCCTGACGCAGCGACGCCGCGTGAGGGACGAAGGCCTTCGGGTTGTAAACCTCTTTCAGCAGGGAAGAAGCGAAAGTGACGGTACCTGCAGAAGAAGCACCGGCTAACTACGTGCCAGCAGCCGCGGTAATACGTAGGGTGCAAGCGTTGTCCGGAATTATTGGGCGTAAAGAGCTCGTAGGCGGTCTGTCGCGTCGGATGTGAAAACCCGGGGCTCAACCCCGGGCCTGCACTCGATACGGGCAGACTAGAGTTCGGTAGGGGAGACTGGAATTCCTGGTGTAGCGGTGAAATGCGCAGATATCAGGAGGAACACCGGTGGCGAAGGCGGGTCTCTGGGCCGATACTGACGCTGAGGAGCGAAAGCGTGGGGAGCGAACAGGATTAGATACCCTGGTAGTCCACGCCGTAAACGTTGGGCGCTAGGTGTGGGGAACCTTCCACGTTCTCCGTGCCGCAGCTAACGCATTAAGCGCCCCGCCTGGGGAGTACGGCCGCAAGGCTAAAACTCAAAGGAATTGACGGGGGCCCGCACAAGCGGCGGAGCATGCTGCTTAATTCGATGCAACGCGAAGAACCTTACCAAGGCTTGACATACAGGGAAATCCGGCAGAGATGTCGGGTCCGCAAGGGCTCTGTACAGGTGGTGCATGGTTGTCGTCAGCTCGTGTCGTGAGATGTTGGGTTAAGTCCCGCAACGAGCGCAACCCTCGTCCTATGTTGCCAGCGGTTCGGCCGGGGACTCATAGGAGACTGCCGGGGTCAACTCGGAGGAAGGTGGGGATGACGTCAAATCATCATGCCCCTTATGTCTTGGGCTGCAAGCATGCTACAATGGCTGGTACAAAGGGCTGCAAGACCGCAAGGTGGAGCGAATCCCAAAAAGCCAGTCTCAGTTCGGATTGGGGTCTGCAACTCGACCCCATGAAGTCGGAGTCGCTAGTAATCGCAGATCAGCAACGCTGCGGTGAATACGTTCCCGGGCCTTGTACACACCGCCCGTCACGTCACGAAAGTCGGAAACACCCGAAGCCGGTGGCCCAACCCTTTTGGGAGGGAGCCGTCGAAGGTGGAATCGGCGATTGGGACGAAGTCGTAACAAGGTAGCCGTACCGGAAGGTGCGGCTGGATCACCTCCTTTCTAAGGAGCACCTGGCACCGGATTACCGGTGTCCAGAGCCCACCGCGGACAAGCGTTCCGTGGGGGTTGCTCATGGGTGGAACATTGACCATTTGGCCGTCGACCGATTCGGGTCGTCCAGTACTGCCACTTCGGTGGTGTGGACCGGTGAACCGAGGGGGTGGGCGGCCTAGGCACGCTGTTGGGTCCTGAGGGAACGGGCGAATGCCCCCCTCTGACCGCTGCGGCGCGAAACACGCCGACTGCGGGGGACCGGTCCTCGTCGAACTGCCCGCGGTGCGGGTGTGCGGCGGTCGGGCCCGGCCCCGCCCGTATTTTGAGAACTGCACAGTGGACGCGAGCATCTTTGTGGCCAAGTTATTAAGGGCGCACGGTGGATGCCTTGGCACCAGGAGCCGAAGAAGGACGTAGGAGGCTGCGATAAGCCTCGGGGAGCTGCCAACCGAGCTGTGATCCGAGGATGTCCGAATGGGGAAACCCGGCAGGAGTCATGTCCTGTCACCCACGCCTGAACACATAGGGCGTGTGGAGGGAACGTGGGGAAGTGAAACATCTCAGTACCCACAGGAAGAGAAAGCAACCGCGATTCCGTGAGTAGTGGCGAGCGAAAGCGGAAGAGGCCAAACCAGTCACGTGTGATAGCCGGCAGGCGTTGCGTGACCGGGGTTGTGGGACCTATCAGTCAGTTCTGCCGAACTGGCAGGGAGTCAGAAATCCGCGTCGTAGTCGAAGGGCATGCGAAAGGCCCGGCACAGAAGGTAACACCCCTGTAGACGAAACGGCGCGGACTCCCGATGGGGATCCCAAGTAGCACGGAGCACGAGAAATTCCGTGTGAATCTGGCGGGACCACCCGCTAAGCCTAAATACTCCCTGGTGACCGATAGCGGACAAGTACCGTGAGGGAAAGGTGAAAAGTACCCCGGGAGGGGAGTGAAATAGTACCTGAAACCGTGTGCCTACAAGCCGTGGGAGCGTCGCCGTCAGGCTTGCCTGTCGGTCGTGACTGCGTGCCTTTTGAAGAATGAGCCTGCGAGTTAGTGATGTGTGGCGAGGTTAACCCGTGAGGGGAAGCCGTAGCGAAAGCGAGTCCGAACAGGGCGATTGAGTCGCATGTCCTAGACCCGAAGCGAAGTGATCTACCCATGGGCAGGGTGAAGCGCGGGTAAGACCGCGTGGAGGCCCGAACCCACCAGGGTTGAAAACCTGGGGGATGACCTGTGGGTAGGGGTGAAAGGCCAATCAAACTTCGTGATAGCTGGTTCTCCCCGAAATGCATTTAGGTGCAGCGTCGCGCGTTTCTTGCCGGAGGTAGAGCTACTGGATGGCCTAGGGGGCCTACAAGCTTACCGAAGTCAGCCAAACTCCGAATGCCGGTAAGTGAGAGCGCGGCAGTGAGACTGCGGGGGATAAGCTCCGTAGTCGAGAGGGAAACAGCCCAGACCACCGGCTAAGGCCCCCAAGCGTGTGCTAAGTGGGAAAGGATGTGGAGTCGCACAGACAACCAGGAGGTTGGCTTAGAAGCAGCCACCCTTGAAAGAGTGCGTAATAGCTCACTGGTCAAGTGATTCCGCGCCGACAATGTAGCGGGGCTCAAGCACACCGCCGAAGCCGTGGCATTCACACTGATAGCCAGGCCCTTTGTGGTCCAGGCGTGTGGATGGGTAGGGGAGCGTCGTGTGCCGGGTGAAGCGGCGGGGTGACCCAGTCGTGGACGGCACACGAGTGAGAATGCAGGCATGAGTAGCGAAAGACGGGTGAGAAACCCGTCCGCCGAATGACCAAGGGTTCCTGGGCCAGGCTAATCCGCCCAGGGTAAGTCGGGACCTAAGGCGAGGCCGACAGGCGTAGTCGATGGACAACGGGTTGATATTCCCGTACCGGCAAAGAACCGCCCATGCTGAACCCAGTAGTGCTAAGCACTTGAACCCGGGGAGTCTTCGGACGAGCCGGGGGAGCGTGCGATCCCATCTGGTAGTAGGCAAGCGATGGGGTGACGCAGGAAGGTAGCCCAACCCGGGCGATGGTTGTCCCGGGGTAAGGATGTAGGGCGAGGTGTAGGCAAATCCGCACCTCATGTGCCTGAGATCCGATGCCGAGACCGAATGGTCGAAGTGGGTGATCCTATGCTGCCGAGAAAAGCCTCTAGCGAGGTTCACGCCGCCCGTACCCCAAACCGACTCAGGTGGTCAGGTAGAGAATACCAAGGCGATCGAGAGAACTGTGGTTAAGGAACTCGGCAAAATGCCCCCGTAACTTCGGGAGAAGGGGGGCCGCGTGGGGTGTAGGAGTTTACCTCCGAAGCTCCGTACGGCCGCAGAGACCAGCGAGAAGCGACTGTTTACTAAAAACACAGGTCCGTGCGAAGTCGCAAGACGATGTATACGGACTGACGCCTGCCCGGTGCTGGAACGTTAAGGGGACGGGTTAGCTCTTCGGAGCGAAGCTCAGAACTTAAGCGCCAGTAAACGGCGGTGGTAACTATAACCATCCTAAGGTAGCGAAATTCCTTGTCGGGTAAGTTCCGACCTGCACGAATGGCGTAACGACTTCTCGACTGTCTCAACCGCAGACTCGGCGAAATTGCACTACGAGTAAAGATGCTCGTTACGCGCAGCAGGACGGAAAGACCCCGGGACCTTTACTATAGCTTGATATTGGTGTTCGGAACGGCTTGTGTAGGATAGGTGGGAGACTGTGAAGCGGGCACGCCAGTGTCCGTGGAGTCAACGTTGAAATACCACTCTGGTCGTTCTGGATGTCTAACCTCGGTCCGTGATCCGGATCAGGGACAGTGTCTGGTGGGTAGTTTAACTGGGGCGGTTGCCTCCCAAAATGTAACGGAGGCGCCCAAAGGTTCCCTCAGCCTGGTTGGCAATCAGGTGTCGAGTGCAAGTGCACAAGGGAGCTTGACTGTGAGACAGACATGTCGAGCAGGGACGAAAGTCGGGACTAGTGATCCGGCGGTGGCTCGTGGAAGCGCCGTCGCTCAACGGATAAAAGGTACCCCGGGGATAACAGGCTGATCTTGCCCAAGAGTCCATATCGACGGCAAGGTTTGGCACCTCGATGTCGGCTCGTCGCATCCTGGGGCTGGAGTAGGTCCCAAGGGTTGGGCTGTTCGCCCATTAAAGCGGTACGCGAGCTGGGTTTAGAACGTCGTGAGACAGTTCGGTCCCTATCCGCTGTGCGCGCAGGAGACTTGAGAAGGGCTGTCCCTAGTACGAGAGGACCGGGACGGACGAACCTCTGGTGTGCCAGTTGTTCCGCCAGGAGCACCGCTGGTTAGCTACGTTCGGAAGGGATAACCGCTGAAAGCATCTAAGCGGGAAGCTCGCTTCAAGATGAGGTCTCCCACAGGGTCAACCTGGTAAGGCCCCCAGCCAGACGACTGGGTTGATAGGCCGGAAGTGGAAGTGCGGCAACGCATGCAGCTGACCGGTACTAATAGGCCGAGGACTTGACCACAAAGAAGCTACGCGTCCACTGTGCGGTTCCCGAGATGCGGTCGGGAACCAGGCCATGACATCTCAATAGAGTTTCGGCGGCCATGTCGAAGGGGAAACGCCCGGACCCATTCCGAACCCGGAAGCTAAGCCCTTCAGAGCCGATGGTACTGCGCGGGTGACTGCGTGGGAGAGTAGGACGCCGCCGGACATTCTTTCGACGATGACCACCCCGTTACGGGGTGGTCATCGTCGTTTCTGGGTTGATTCTGACCCGGAGGACGGCGCGCGCCCACTGCCCTGAGGAGAGAACCGCCCGTGAGTGACAGTGACCAGGCCCGGGATCGGGCGGAGGGTCCGCGCCGATCGGGGCGTTCTTCCCGACCGGATGGCTCCACCGGTCGCCCGCAGCGAGGTGCGGGCGCGCAGGGCTCGGGTGGCTCGCCTCGCTCGGGTGGCTCGCCTCGGTCTGGGCAGTCGCCTCGGTCTGGGCAGTCGCCGCGTTCCGGTGCAGCCGGCCGGTCTGGGCAGTCGCCGCGTTCCGGTGCAGCCGGCCGGTCCGGGCAGGCGCCGCGTTCCGGTGCAGCGGGTGCCCCCGGCGACCGGTCGGGCAGACCGGCTCGGCAGTCCGACCGCGCGCAGACCCAGCGGCGACTGGTCGGGCCACCTCTGCCGGATGACGTGACCGGGCACGAGCTGGACCGCGATGTTCGAGCCGCCCTTCGTTCGTTGGCCGCGCTCAACGCCGAGACCGTGGCCCGTCACCTCGTCATGGCCGGACGACTGCTCGACACCGACCCGAACACCGCCTACCAGCACGCGATGGCCGCCGCGCAACGGGCCGGGCGGGTCGCGCTCGTGCGTGAGGCGGCTGGGCTCGCGGCGTACGCCGCGGGTGAGTTCGAGGTCGCCTTGCGTGAGCTGCGCGCTGCGGCCCGGATGTCGGGCCAGCATGACCTGCTGCCGGTGATGGCCGACTGTGAGCGGGGTCTGGGCCGTCCGGAGCGCGCGATCGCGCTGGCCGCCTCACCGGAGGCAGCCAGGTTGGATCGCGCCGCACAGGTGGAGATGCGCATCGTCGCGGCTGGGGCACGCCGTGACCTGGGCCAGGTGGAGGCCGCTGTGGTGACACTGCAGTGCCGTGAGCTGAGCAGTGCTGCCGATGCCGAGTGGGTGGCTCGGCTGCGCTATGCCTATGCCGACGCCCTGCTGGCCGCGGGGCGGCGCAGCGAGGCCATCACGTGGTTCGAGCGGGCCGCACAGGCAGATGCCGAGGGGTTGACCGACGCTGACGAGCGTTTGGCCGAGCTCAGCGGAGTCGTCTTCGTCGACCTCGAGTCGGGGGAGGATGTGGCCGACCTCGAGGCGGGGGAGGATGTGGCCGACCTCGACAAGCCGGGCCCGGACGAGCAATCCTGACGGAAGTCCCCCGCCGGGTGCCCCTGGGGGCATACCGCGAAGTCCCCCGCCGGGTCCCCTGACCAGGTGCCGGCTCAGCTCTCCTCGAGCAGGCGCATCACCAGGCCGGTGAGCGGCTTGGGAGCGAACGAGGTGGACTTGCGCGGCATCCGCTCGCCGGTAGCCGCGATGGCCAGAACCTCCTGCACTGGGACCGGGTTGAGCAGCACGGCGATCCCGTCGGTGCGTTCCGCGGTGGCCAGGCAGGCCGGCACGTCATGGTGGTAGCCGACGCGGCGGGGCTGGTCGCCCAGCTCCCAGACCGCGTCGATGAGCACATGGTGGGTGAGAGCCGCATCCAGGGACCGCCAACGCGGGGAGTGCTCCGGCGGCATGCAGGCGTCGAGCACCGCCGGGTCCGGGGCACTCAGCAGCGCCTGACCGTGCCGGTTGGCCACCAGCACCGCTGGCCCGTTCCTGCGGGCCCGGACCAGCTCCTCCAGCGCCTGATCGAGCGAGCCGTCCAGCCAGCGTGCCCGCATCGCCTCGCGCGCCGTGACGACGGCCTCATCCAGGCCCAGCCCGGCCACCGAGCGGTGGATCGCCCCGACGTGCAGCGGGTAGCGGGCGGTGTCGACCAGCAGTGCCAGCCCGGCATCCCATGGTCCAGGCCCGCGCCCGGCCGCGTGGTAGTCGGCCTGCAGCCGTCGATAGGTCGCATAACGGTGGTGCCCGTCGGCGATCAGCGCCGCCCGGCCGGCCAGGTCCGCCCGCACCTGCGCCTGCTCGCCCGGGTCGAGCAGCGGCCAGAGTCGATGACGGCTGCCGTCCTCGGTGGTCAGGTCGAGCAGCGCCGGCCGGGACACCGCCGCGGTTAGCACCGCATCGGTTCGCTCACCCCCCTGCAGGGCCAGCAGGATCGGCTCGAGGTTGGCCCGGGTGGCCCGCATCAGCTGGAGCCGGTCGGCCACCGGGCCGGGCATGACGTCCTCATGTGGGAGCACAACGCCGTCGCGGGGGGAGTGCAGGGGCACCGCACCAAGCAGTCCCCGCTGCACGGCCGTGCCGTGGCGCTGCTCGTAGACATAGAGCGCCGGCTGCTCGTCGCGCACCAGCGTGCCCTCGGCGCGCCAGGCCGCGAGGGTGTGCGCAGCCTCGGCGTAGCAGCCCTCGCCCGGGCGAGGCAGCGCCGAGGTCTGCGGTGCCGAAGGGTCCGTCGGCGGCAGGTCCGCGCTGTGCGGGCGGATCAGCCGCACGACGTTGCGCGGGTGGCGAGCCTCCAGGGCGAGCACGCCGGGAGA
>JAJZTN010000071.1 GCA_021848885.1 Actinomycetes bacterium | reverse complement strand
CCCCGCGCCGGTCGGTGCTGCGACCGGTCTCGTCGATCCCGCGGTGCAGGTCCACCCGGCCGCCTGAGCGCAGCGCGGCGAAACCGTCGTACCCAGTGTCGGGGTGCTGCCAGGCCCGCCCGACCGGCACGGCGGCAGGGTCGGCCAGACCGGTCGCCGGGTCGGCGAGCGCGGCGACGTGAGCGGCCAGGCGCGGGTCGATCCACGGCTGGCCACGCAGGACGTACTCCGGGTGCGCGGTGAGCCGCTCGCGCAGCGTGAAGCCGGCCTCGGCGCTGCAGCGGGCCAGCTCGTCCAGCCCGGGCCAGGGCCGCTCCGGGTTGACGTGATCGGGGGTCAGCGGGCTGACCCCGCCCCAGTCGTCCACCCCGGCGGCCAGCAGCCGGTGCAGCTGGCCGGGATCGGTGAGGTTGGGCGGGGCCTGGATGCGCGCCCGCGGGCCCATCACGAGCCTGGCCACCGCGATGGTGGCCAGGTAGTCCTCCAGGTCGGCGTCCGGGGTGGCGCGCATCGCGGTGTCGGGCTTGGCGCGGAAGTTCTGCACCAGCACCTCCTGCACGTGCCCGTAGGCCCGGGCGGTGGCGCGCAGCGCGAGCAGGCTCTCGACGCGCTCGGGCAGGGTCTCCCCAATGCCGACCAGGATCCCGGTGGTGAAGGGCACCGCCTGCCGGCCGGCGTCTGCGAGCACCCGCAGCCGCACGGTGGGGTCCTTGTCGGGCGAGCCGTGGTGTGCCAGGCCGGGGGTGGTGAACAGCCGGGTGCTGGTGGTCTCCAGCATCATGCCCATGCTCGGGGCGACCGGCTTGAGCCGGGCGATCTCCTCCCAGCTGAGCACCCCGGGGTTCAGGTGCGCCAGCAGCCCGGTCTGCTCCAGCACGAGGATCGCCATGGCGCGCAGGTAGGCCAGCGTCGAGTCGTAGCCGTGCTCCTGGAGCCACTGCCCGGCCTGCGGCCAGCGCGTCTCGGGGCGGTCGCCGAGGGTGAACAGCGCCTCCTTGCAGCCGGCACGAGCCCCGGACCGGGCGATGTCCAGCACCTCGTCGGGGGACAGGAACATGCCCTGCCCGTCGCGGTGCAGCTGGGCCGGGGTGGCCGCGAAGGTGCAGTAGTGACAGCGGTCCCGGCACAGCCTGGTCAGCGGCACGAAGACCTTGCGGGAGTAGGTCACGCTGCCCGGCCGGCCCGCCGCCACAAGCCCGGCGTCGCGCGTGCGCGCGGCCACGGCCATCAGCTCGGTCAGCGCCGGGCCGCGCGCGGCGGCCAGCACGGTGAGCTCGTCCCGGTCCAGGCTCCGCCCGGCCCCGGCGCGGTGCAGCGCCCGGCGCAGCTGGGCGGCGGTGGGGGTCACGGCGCCCACGGTAGGCGCTGTCCCCCCGGCATGAGAACGGCGCGGGCCCTCACTGGTCCAGCGGGTGCAGCAGGTGCGCGGCGAGCACCGCGACGAAAAGGGCCACCATGACGGCGTGCACCACGGTGCAGTACAGGCAGAGCGCTCCGATGATGCCGAACTCGGCGTAGATCAGGTAAAGCACCATGAGCAGCCCGGCGCCGGCACCGAGCAGCCGCACCCAGCGCAGCATCGCCGAATGTGAGCGCCAGCCCCACGGGCTGACCAGGGCGGCCATCACCACGAAGTAGACCAGCCCGGCCAGCGCCACCGGCAGCACCCCGAAGAGCATCGACTCGGGGCTGGTAGTCACCTTCGTGCAGTTGACGATGCCGGTGTCGGGGCAGGCCAGCGACGCCGGGGCGGCGTAGTGCACATAGGTCAGGTACGCCGACAGACCCACGCCGGCAAGTGCCAGCGGCCAGCTGACCCAGCTGGCCCACCGCGGCGCCGACGGGGCCGGGGCGGTCCCGTCGTCGACCTGGGTGTCGGTCCGCTCAGCCACCGAGCTTGGCCTGCAGGGCGGTGATCTCCGGGGCGGTGCACACGGCGGCCGGCTTGGCCCCGGTCGCCTTGCAGACCGCCGCGGTGATGGTGTTGGCGGCCCCGTCGATGGCCTGGGCGACCTTCGAGGTCGGGGTGGCCAGCTGGTCGGCGACCTGCGCCATGCTCAGGCCCTTGAGCACGCTGGGGTCGTACTGCACGCCGGTCACGACGAACTTCCCGTCGATGTAGAAGAACGGGAAGGCCTGCTGGTAGGAGAACTTCTTGAAGATGTCGGACTCAGCGGTCGTCAACGTCTCCAGGGGGGCGTAGTTGTTGCCCTGCAGCTTGTTGGAGTAGATCTCCTTGCCCACGAAGTCGACGTAGGGGCTGGAGAAGCTGGACTGGTAGAAGGTGAACGTCGGCGTGCTGGGGAAGACGTCCTGGGCCGAGGAGGTCGTCTCCCCCAGGTTGCTGAAGGTCCCGAAGCGTGCCAGCGCCACCACGAGGGCCCAACGCTCCGCGGCGCAGTAGGGGCAGTACTCACCGCCGACGTAGAGCAGGTAGGGCTTGCCGGTGGCCGGGGTGCCCTTGATCGGGGTGGGCAACGGCTTGGCGGTGCCCTGCCCGATGGTGCTCAGCACCGAGGCTGGCACGCTGCTCGCCTTGGCGACCACGCTGGCCGCCACCGGGCTGCGCCCGCTCGCCGCGGCGGCCTTGGCTGCGGAGCTGCGCTTGGTGAGCACACCCACGGTGACGACACCGGCAATGACCAGCAGCACGGCGAGCACCGAGGAGACCAGCACGATGACCCGGCGGCGCCGCTCGGAGCGCGCCTGCTCGGCTCGCATCAATGCGGCCTTCGCTCGCGCCTGCTCGGCGTGCGCCCGTCGGCGCTGGGCGTTCGTCTGGTCCACCGGGGCTCCTCGACGTGCGGAGGGGTAGGGGTGAGACTTGTAGGGCTGGTCGGGCTGGTACCCCGACACGATACGTCCCCGCCGGGCCCTCCCAGGCGATCGCCCCGCCCTCGGTCAGGAGGAGCAATGACCACGCGCACCCTGGCATCGCGCCGGGCTCCGCACCCCGGCGGGTCCGGACCGGTCCGCCACGCTGTCGCGATGACGGCCCTGGCCCTCGTCGGCGTGCTCGGCCTGGCCGGCTGCGCGAGCGGCACGGCACCGGCCGCGCCCAGCCGCTCGGGCTCCGCACTGGCCGCCGCCACCGGCTCGGGCTCCGGCTCGGGCTCCGGCTCGGCCTCGGGCCGCGTCGGCTCGACTCCTCCGACGCTGCTGCACACGCTCAACTCCCGCTACGGGCCTGTGGTGCTCAACGCCTCCGGCTTGGCCATCTACGTCTTCACGGCCGACTCCCCCGGGCACTCCGCCTGCACCGGCAGCTGTCTGACCTACTGGCCCCCGGTGCCCGCCCCGACCGAGGTGGCCAGCGTGCCCGGGGTGAGCGCGAAGCTCGGCTCGCTGACCCGCGCGAACGGTGCCGGCCAGCTGACGATCAACGGCATGCCCGTCTACACCTACGTCGGGGACACCATGGCGGGAGACACCAACGGGGAGGGGTTGGATTCCTTCGGTGGGCACTGGTGGCTGGTCGCCCCGGACGGCCACGCGATCACCGGTGCGCCCGGAACGCCCGGGTCATCCACGGCATCGAGCAGTGCCGGCACCAGGGGCGGTTACGGCTACTGAGGTGGGGCCGGGCGGGCATTCGCACGAGCCGCACGGGCACGCACCCGGTCTCGACACCGACCTTCGCTGGCTGTCCGGGGCACTGACACTCATCGTCGGGTTCATGCTCGTCGAGGTGCTCGTCGGCCTGGCCGCCTCCTCCCTGGCCCTGCTCTCCGACGCCGCCCATATGCTCTCCGACGCCGCCGCGATCGGGCTGGCCGTGCTGGCCGCCCGGCTGGCGGCCCGGCCGGCCCGGGGCAACTTCACGTTCGGACTCAAACGGGCCGAGATCCTCTCCGCCCTGGTCAACGGGGTCACCCTGCTCCTGCTGGTGGTGTGGTTCACCGTGGAGGCACTGCGCCGGCTGGCGGACCCGCCGGAGGTTCGCGGGGGTCTGGTGCTGGTCACCGCGCTGATCGGGCTCGCGGTGAACCTTGTCGCGACCTGGTTGCTGTCCCGAGCCGGGCGGCGCAGCCTCAGCGTGCGCGGCGCGCTGCTGCACCTGGTCAACGACGCCATCGCTTTCGGCGCCACCGCGCTGGCCGGCCTCGTCGTGCTGGTGACCGGATGGCGGCCCGCCGACGCCGTGGCCACCCTCGTGGTTGCGGGGCTCATGGCGTGGGCGGGCGTAGGGCTGGTCACCGCCTCGAGCCGGATCTTCCTCGAGGCGGCGCCCGTCGGGGTGGACGTGGCAGCCATCGACGCCGACGTGCACGCCCTGGCCGGGGTGACCGACATCCATGACCTGCACGTCTGGGAGGTCACCAGCGGTTTCCCGGCCCTGTCCGCGCACGTGCTCGTCGCCCCCGACCGGGACTGCCACGAACGGCGCGCGGCGATCGAGGACCTGCTGGCCCGCCGCTACCGGATCGAGCACACCACCTTGCAGGTCGACCATGCGGCCCCGACCGTCTTCCCCGCCGCACAGCTCAGCGGCAGGGACCCGGGACGGACCTGGGTCGAGGGGCACTGAGGCGCGGGGCACTGAGGCGCGGGGCGCTGAGGTGAGCAGCCCCACGGTCTGCGGCCAGCCGGGCTGGTCGCGCCCGCGTGCCAGAATCACCGCATGGCCGCGCAGACGCCGGGCATGACGCCGGTCACCGCGCTCCCCCTCAGCTCGCCCGACGTCACCGCGCCCGCGCTCGACGTCGTCGTGCTCGCCGGCGGGGGCTCGCGCCGGTTCGGCTCCGACAAGCTCGGCGCCTCGCTGGCGCGCGGCAGCATGCTCGAGCACACCGTCGCCGAGTGTGCCGGCGCAGGGATCATCGTCATCGCCGGCCCGCCCCGGCCGCTGGCCGCCTGGGCGCACCCGCCGGGCGCCAGGGTGCTGTGGCGCGGCGAGGAGCCACCCGGGCAGGGGCCGCTCGCCGGCCTGGCCGCGGCCGTGGGCGCCACCGCCGCGGGGGTCATCGGCGTACTCGGTGGTGACATGCCGCTGGCCGGGAGGCTGCTGCCCCCCATGCTGGCCGCCCTGCTGCGCCCCACGACCGCGGGGCCGCGGCCCGAGGGTGTCGTCATCGAGACGGGCAGCTCACCCCCGCCGCTGCTGTGGGTACTCCACCGCGAGGTGCTGCTGGCTCAGCTCGACCGGCTGGGCTCCCCCGCCGGCCTGGCACTGCGCCGCGTGCTGGACGGGCTCACGCTGGCCACCGTGGCCGACCCCGACGGCTTCGCCGCCGACGTCGACACCGACACGGACCTGCAGGCCGCCCGCGGTCGGGTCAGCGCAGCCGGGACATCGCCAGACCGACCAGCGTGATCAGGGTCTGCTTGGTGGCCGCGCGGCTGCGCGCGTCGGTGTAGAGCACCGGAACGTCCGGGGAGACGGCCAGCGCCTCGCGCACGTCGTCGAGGGAGTGCCGGGCGATCCCGTCGAAGCAGTTGACGGCGACGACGAACGGGATCCGGCGGGCCTCGAAATAGTCGACGGCGTCGAAGCAGGCGTCCAGCCGCTCGGTGTCGACCAGCACGACCGCACCGATCGCGCCGCGGGTCAGGTCGTCCCACATGAAGAGGAAGCGGTCCTGGCCCGGGGTCCCGAACAGGTACAGCCAGAGGTTGCCGGGCAGGCTGATCCGGCCGAAGTCCATCGCCACGGTCGTGGTGGTCTTGCGGTCAGAGACGCCGCCGGCGTCATCGACCCCGATGGAGTGCTCGGTCATGGCCGCCTCGGTGGACAGCGGCTCGATGTCCGATATCGACCCGATGAAGGTGGTCTTGCCCACGGCGAAACCACCGGCGATCACGATCTTGACGGTGACCGGTGCCGTGTCCTGGGCGGGTGCCGCTGGCGCCTGAACCCCCGCCGTCACGACGTCAGAGCGCAGAAATGCCATTGAGAACACTCTCCAGGACCTTGAGGTTGGTGGCCGGGTTGGCCATGGCAGCCGTGGGCCGGTGGACCACGACTCGCCGCTCGTCGGACAGGTCGGCCACGAGGACCCGGACCACGCCAAGTGGTAGGCGAAGGTGCGCCGACAGCTCGGCCACCGACAGCATGGTGTCGCGGGTCATCTCCAGGATGCGGCGGCGCTCGATGACCCCCGGCGCGTGCGCCGGATCGGTCACGGTGCGGACCAGCGACTCCAGCGGCAGGTCCTCGCTGCCGGCCCGGGTGCGACCCCCCGTGACCGTGTAGGGACGGACCGTGCCCGCTCGGTCGTCCAGCTCGTCGTCGATGTCGGCCATCGGCCTAACCACCTACACCGACCGGGCGAGGCGGGCCGGCGATGGGCAACCGGGCGCGCATCTCGGCGACCAGCTGCGGGGTCATCGTCGTCTCGGCTCGGCTGACCAGCACGGTCATCTCGTAGCCGACCAGGCCGACATCGCATGAGCTCTCTGCCACGACGGCGAGCACGGACCCGTCGCTGATGCTCGTGGTGAACATGAACAGCTCGTCCATCTCCACCACGGTCTGGCGGACCTCACCGGCACGCAGCTGGCGGGCAGCTCCTCGGGTCAGGCTCGACAGGCCCGCGACGATGGCGGCCATCTGGTCGCCGGACGTCCGGTCCAGCTCCTCCGACATGGCCATGAGCAAACCGTCGGCGGAGACCACGAGGGTGTGCCGGACCCCCGGGACGCTCCTGACGAAGTTCCCGAGCAGCCAGTTGAAGTTGGCGGCCTCTGGACTGAGCGTCGTCATCGTCGTACTTCCTCCGTGGATCGTTCTGCCGTGGGTGCGGGTCAGGACTTGCTGTGACTGTTGCTGGACGATGCGTTGCGCCCGCGTTCGACGCCGGCACGGAAGCCGGCCAGCCGGGAGCGCACCTCATCGGCGGTCCGACGCGGTCGGGTGGCCTCCGCGCTTGCCGGTGGCGGCACGGAGTCGGCACGCGAGACCCGACGGGTCAGTGGCGCGGGTCCACCGCTGGCCTCGGTCGGGGCGTACGACGAGGAGTTCAGCCTGGACAGCTCGGACAGTGCCTGGGAGGCGAGCTGCGATCGGGCGGCCATCTGCTCGGCCCCTCCTGCGGGCTGGGGGTCGGCCATGCGGCGGCGAGCCGCGGGCTCGACCGGTGCGGGCTCGACGGGGTCGGGCTCGATCGGTGCGAGGTGGCGCTCGGCGGCCAGCTCGGCGAACGGACTGCCGCGCAGCCCCCCACCGAACGGGGCTGCCTCCGTCCGGGCACGCTCGGCGTTGGCCCACTCCGGTATGGGGTCGGCGTTGGCCCACTGCGGTGTGGGGTCGGCGTTGGCAGGCGGACCCTCGGGCGCCAGCTGCGGTTGGGCAAGTCCAGCCGGCTGTGACTGCCCGTGACCAGGTGTCTCGGACGTCACGGCCGGGGCACCTGGGCGCCACGGAGGAGGCGGAGTGCTGTCGCCGGGAGGTGTCGTCCACGGCATGCGGAACGGTTGGGAGGTGGCCGCCGGCGGCTCGACGAGGGCCGGCCCGGACTCCCGCACCAGCGCCACGTTCGAGCGTTTGGGCAGGTCCCCGGCGACCGGAGTGGTCGCCGGCTTGACCGCTGGCTCGCCTTCGTGGTGACGCCGGTGGAAGAGATTCCGCTTGGGCCCACGATGCCGCCCGGGGAGAATGTCCATCGCCGCGGCGCCGCTGAACATCGGGTGGACCGGCTCCTCGTGCACGGGCTCGACGGGTGGCTCGGCTGTGGGCTCGGCTGTGGGCTCGGCCTCGCCTTCCGCGGCGGCCGACAACACGGGCTCTTCCGTGGTGTCCTCCGCCTCTGCCGTGGTGTCCTCCGGCCCTGCAGCGGTGAACGTGGCCAGCTCGCGCAGCTGAGCCGTAGCGTCGCTGAAGCGATCCGAGGCGGTGGGCTGGCTCTCGACGGTGTCACGGTGATGTTCGAGCTGCTCGCCACCGTTGGCGGGCACCGGCTCGTCGAAGGTGGCCTCTGCGGGCACCGGCTCGTCGAAGGTGGCCTCTGCGGGCACCGGCTCGTCGAAGGTGGCCTCGGCCGGCCGCTCGTCCTGTGCGCCCAGCTCGAACGACGAGACCGGCGCATCGGGCGTTGCGGCGACGGGCTCCTCGTCGGGCGTTGCGGCGACGGGCTCCTCGACCGAGACGTCTGCCGCCTCCTCGGCGAGATCGTCCACCACTGCACTCGGCTGCCGGTGCTGGCGACGCGAGAAGAAGGCAACCAAGACCGACCACCGCGCCCGCCGGGGCCGCTCGTCCACCGAGCCCTCGTCGGTCGGCTCCTGCGCGGCCTCCGTCACGTCGGCCGGCTCGTCAACAGCCGGCTCGTCAACAGCCGGCTCGTCAACCGCCGGCTCCTCGTCGACGACCGCCGGCTCCTCGTCGACGACCGCCGGCTCCTCGTCGACGACCGAACCCTCGGAGGCGACCCCCGGCTCCTGGTCGTCGGTGCCCACGTCACCGTCGTACGCCTCGTCGTCAGCCTGCACCGCGAGCTCCGGCGCGGCCTCGTCACCGCCATCCAGTGCCCAGCGTGCCCGGCTCGGCATCGCCAGGTCCGGCATCGCCAGATCCGGCATCGCCAGGCTCGGCATCGCCAGCGGCTCACCCGCCGGCCCGGCGGCCGCCGCGCCCGGGATGGCCCACTCCGGCTGGTACGCCGGCTCCCCCGCACTCGGTGCGACCCCCGTGGGCTGCAGGCTCGTCTGCTCCCCGCTCGGGACAGCGGCGGCGGTCTCGTCGCTGGGCACGGGCGCGTCCTCGGCCGGACGGACGTGGGGCAGCGACCCGGGCACGAAGACCTCGGCCGGCAGGCTCACCGACACCACGGTGCCCGCGGTGCGGCCGCGACGCAGGTGCACCTTGGCGTCCAGCCGCTGGGCCAACCGGCCCACGACGAGGAAGCCGAGACGCTGCGATATCGCGATCTCGGTCACCGGGGGGTGGGCGATCCGCTCGTTGGCCTCGGCCAGCTCCTTCTCGCTCATGCCCAGGCCGTAGTCGGTGATGGTCACCTCGATGCCGTCACGGGACGGCCCGGTGGCCACGATGACGCGGGTGTCGGGGTTGGAGAAGTGCGTGGCGTTCTCGATGAGCTCGGCCAGCAGGTGCGCGGCGGTCATCGCGTAGCGACCGGTCAGCGGGGCGTCCATCGCCGGGGCGAGGTCGACCCGGTCGAAGTTCTCGATCTCGGAGGTGGCCGAGCGGATCACGTCGGTCAGCGGCATGGGGTTGCGCACCCGACGGCTGGCGTCGATCCCGGCGAGCACGAGCAGCGACTCCGCGTTGCGGCGCATGCGGGTGGCCAGGTGGTCGACCCGGAAGAGGTTGTCCAGGGTGTCGGGGTCCTCCTCGTTCGCCTCCATCTGGTCGATGAGGTTGAGCTGGCGGGTCAGCAGCACCTGGTTGCGGCGGGCCACGTTGACGAACATCTCGGCGATGCTGGCGCGCAGCGCGGCCTGCTCGTGCGCCACCCGCATGGTGACGTCGTTGACGACGTTGAAGGCATCGGCCAGCCCGCCGATCTCGTCGTCGGAGTCCACGACGATCTTGGGCAGCTCGACGTCGGGGCGCTTGCCCGGAGTCTGCATCTCGTCGACCATCTGCGGCAGCCTGCGCGCGGTGTCCGTGGCCGCCGCCGTCAGCCGGCGGATCGGCCCGACGATGCGGCGCAGCACCGCCACGGCCAGGACCAGCAGGATGAGGATCGCGGTCAGCGTCCCGACCCCGGTGGCGACCGCCTTGATCTTGGCCAAGCTGGTCGCCTCGTGCGCGGCGGCGGCCAGCGACGCGACCAGGCTGGGCTCCACGCTGCTCATCGCGGCGATCCGCTGGTCGGCAGCGCTCGGCCAGGCGGAGTGGACCGGTGGCTTGCCCGTGGCCATCAGCACGTCGACCTGCTGGCGCGCCGCCGCCATCGCGGCGTCGTTGCCCAGCACCTTGCGCAGGCTGGCGGCTTCGCTCGGGTCGGCGAGCTGGGTGAAGGCGGACAGCTGCGCCTGCTGGATGCTGACCAGCCCGGCGAAGGCGTAGTACTGCGCCTGGGAGACCTTCTTGGCGGTCATCACCGCTGTCCCCAGGTCACGCTCCTGCCAGGCCGACTCGATGGCGTGCGAGAGCGCGGAGTAGGCCTGCAGCTCGTGGGTGAGCTCAGGGGACTGGCTGGCCAGTGCGACCAGGTCGGTCATGTCCAGGTCCAAGGAGATGGTCGCGGTGTAGAAGCCGAGCAGCGTGGCGGCCGGGGCCTTGCGGGCATCGACCTCGGCCCGGATCTTCGGCAGCTGGTCGTCGGCGGCGACGGCCTTGGCCACCGCGGCCGCGAAGATCGGCGAGACTCCCGCGACGGGGGCCTTGGCCACCGCGGCCCGCACGGCCGCGAGGCGCTGCGTGCTCACCTGACGCGCCGCGTCGAGCTCGGTCTTGACCTTGGCGCTGCCCGTACTCAGGTAGGTCGAGGTCAGGCTGCGCTCGCGCTGCAGCCCGTGCACGTACTGGTCGAGCAGTCCCGCGGCCACGGTGAGCTGACGCACTCGGTCGGCCCGCTGGGCCGTCTGGGCTGCGCCAGCCACGACGATGCTGGACAGCGCGATGAGCACGATCAGGGGCACCGCGAGGACCGCAAGAAGCTTCGAGCGGATCCCAAGGTTGCGCAGCATGAACGACCTTCCCAGCGAGACCGGCCCCACGAGGGGCTCGTGTGGGTGATCGGCCGAACCGGGAGTGGACTTGACACCCGGATGCAAGCAGGCGCGCCGGGGGCTCGTAGTCTCGCCGGGTGCATGCCGTGACGATCAGCGAGCCGGGCGGCCCCGACGTGCTGGGCTGGGCCGAGGTCCCCGACCCCGTGCCGGGCCCGGGTGAGGTGCTCCTGGAGGTCAGAGCGGCCGGGGTGAACCGCGCCGACTGCCTGCAGCGGCAGGGTCACTACCCGCCGCCGCCGGGGGCCTCACAGATCCTCGGGCTGGAGTGCTCCGGCACGGTGCGCGCGATGGGCCCGGGGGTCAGCGGCTGGCAGGTCGGTGACGAGGTGTGCGCCCTGCTGGCCGGCGGTGGGTACGCCGAGCAGGTCGTCGTACCCGCGGGCCACCTGCTGCCGCGGCCCGAGGGTGTCTCCCTGGTCGAGGCGGCGGCACTGCCGGAGGCCACGGCCACCGTGTGGTCCAACGTCTTCATGCTGGCTGGGCTGCAGCCCGGCGAGACCCTGCTGGTGCACGGCGGGGGCAGCGGGATCGGCACGACGGCGATCCAGCTGGCCAAGGCCGCCGGGGCGAAGGTCGTCGTGACGGCCGGCTCGGAGCGCAAGCTGGCGGCCTGCGCCGAGCTGGGCGCCGACGTGGGGATCAACTACCGGGAGCAGGACTTCGTCGAGCAGGTCCACGCGGCCACCTCGGGGCGAGGTGCCGACGTCATCCTCGACATCGTCGGGGCCGCCTACCTGGGCCGCAACGTGGCGGCGCTGGCCACCGAGGGCCGCCTGGTCGTCATCGGGCTGCAGGGCGGGCGGCGCGGCGAGCTCGACCTGGGTGCCCTGATGGCCAAGCGGGCGGCGGTGCTGTCCACCTCGCTGCGGGCCCGCACCGACGCGGCCAAGACCACGATCATCGCCAGCGTCCGCGAGCACGTGTGGCCGCTGGTGGCCGACGCGACGCTGCGACCGATCGTCGACCGGGTGCTGCCGATGACGCAGGCCGGCGAGGCGCACCGGGTGCTGGACAGCAGCGAGCACATCGGCAAGGTGCTGCTGGCGACCTGAGCCCGCGACGTCTGCGCGCGGCGGTTCGCGGGCCCGGTCGGCTCCTCCCGGCGGTTCGCGCGCGCGGCGGCTAGTCCTCGGTGAGCGCCTCGAGAGCCTCCACCGCGGACAGCAGCGAGTCCCGCTGGGTCGGGTCCAGCCTGGCCATCCGTTCGAGCAGCGCATCGGTGCGGCGGGCCCGCAGCTGGGCCAGCTCGGCCCGTCCGGCCGCGGTGACGCTTATCAGCACCGAGCGTCCGTCCTGCGGGTCCGGGGCCCGCTCGAGCAGGCCGAGCTCCTCCAGGGTGGCCAGGATCCGTGACAGCGTCGGGGCGGCGACACCCTCCCGGGCGGCCAGGTCACCGGCCCGGATCGGCCCGGTGGCCGCGACGGTGCCCAGCGCCGAGACCGAGCCGGCCGAGAGCCGGCCGCCGGTGCGGCGCAGCGTGCGGGTGAGCCGGCCCACAGCGAGGTAGAGCCGCACGGCTCGCTCGCGGTCGGCCGCGGTCAGGTCGGGACCCACCGGCGCGGCCGCGGCCAGGTCGGGACCCACCGGCGCGGCGGCGGTCATCGGGCCGGTCCCGACGAGGCCCGCCTCGCCCCGTCCTCGCGCCGCCGGTGCGGACTCGAGGCCACCCCCGAGGCCAGCGCCGCGACCAGGGCCATGCCGATGGCCAGGGCGAAGACGATGACCAGTCCGGTGTGGAATGCCGGTGCGATGAGGTGCGGGAAGAACTCCTTGCCGGTCAGCGCGGCCGCATTGGCCGGCGGAAGACTGGCCAACACCTGCGGGCCGAGGAGCTGCTGGATCGGGTTGTAGCCGAGGAAGGCGGCGAACAGGCTGCCCACCGGAGGCATCACCGCGATCCTTTCGGCGACCGGCGCCGGCACACCCTGGGCACTCAGCCCCGCCACCAGCTGCCCAGGCAGCCGTGCGGCCAGCCCGGCGATCATCAGTGAGAAGAAGATGCCGATCGATAGCAGCATCCCGGCGTTCTGGAACGTGGCCCGCATCCCGGAGGCAGCACCGCGCTGGTGCCCCGGCACCGAGCCCATGATCGCGCTGGTGTTGGGGGCGGCGAAGAGCCCCGAGCCGATCCCGTTGAGCGCGGTGAGCAGAGCGAACCAGCCGTAGCTGAAGCTGACCGGGAGGATCAGCAGGCCGCCGAACGTGCCCGCCACGATGAGCATCCCCATCGTCGCGAAGGCCCGCGAGCCGAACCGGTCGGAGAGGAAGCCCGAGACCGGTCCGGCGGCAAGGAACCCGACCGTCAGCGGCAGCAGGTAGATGCCCGCCCACAGCGGGGTGACGGCGTAGTCGTAGCCGTGCAGCGGCAGCCATATGCCCTGCAGCCAGATGATGAGCATGAACTGCAGCCCGCCCCGGGCGATGGAGGACAGCAGCACGGCCCCGTTGTTGGCGGCGAAGGCGCGGTTGCCGAACAGCTCGAGGTGGAACATCGGGTCGGGCACGCGCGCCTCGATCCAGCCGAAGAGCACCAGCAGTGCCGCCCCACCGAGCAGACCGGCGAGGACCCAGGGGTTGGTCCAGCCGGTGTCGTGACCGCCGTACGGCTGGATGCCGTAGGTGATGGCGGCAAGCAGCACGGTCAGCCCGACCGCGAAGGTGAGGTTGCCCAGCCAGTCCACCTTCGCCTGCCGCCGCGCACCGAGCTCGTGCAGGGAGTGGTAGGCCCAAACGGTGGCGCGGACGCCGATCGGGACGCTCACCCAGAAGACCGCGCGCCAGTCCCACTCGGCCAGCAGCCCGCCCAGCACCAGGCCGATGAAGGACCCGGCGAGCGCGGCCACCATGTTGATGCCCAGCGCCATGCCGCGCTGGGCGGCCGGGAACGCATCGGTGATGATCGCCGCGGAGTTCGCCATGAGTAGGGACCCGCCGATGCCCTGCACGACCCGCCAGCTGATCAGCCACAGCGCACCGGCGCCACCGGCCATCGGGACCAGGGCCAGCGCGACGGAGGCGACGGTGAACACGATGAAGCCGGCGTTGTAC
>JAJZTN010000070.1:7574-13704 GCA_021848885.1 Actinomycetes bacterium | reverse complement strand
TCCACTCACCCGAAAATGCCCAAGAGTTGATCGTGCACAGGATCATCTCGCTCACCCGCGGGCCTTCAGGCCCAGTCGTGAAGACCCAGGGCGACGCGAACACGGCCCCGGACCCCTGGACTGTCACCCTGCAGGGCAAGGTCGCCTACCGTGCGATCTACACCCTGCCCCTGCTCGGCTACGTGGCGGTGTGGGCACATGGCCCATCGGGACGGGTGGCCCTGGTGCTCGTCGGCCTGCTCTTGCTGCTGGGCGCCATCGCGACGGGCATGGTAAGCCAACGACGCGCTTCGCGGTCGCCAACTCGAAGGGACGGAAGGCGCTCGCCCACACAGCCGGTCCCACCTGATCTCGTTGACGTGGACAGCGCCAACTGACCTGCCATGCTCCCCGTGGTAGCCCCCTCGCCGCTCCGAGCTTGAAGCACTAGTGGCGGACTACCTGCCACCGACGTCCAACCATCCGGACTGCCGGGCCCGGGCGACGGCCGCGAGTTGGGTGCCGACCTCGAGCTTGGTGAGGATCCCCCGCACCTGGGTGCGCACTGTCGCCGGCGACACGACCGAACGACGAGCGATCGTCTCGACGTTGAGGCCCTCGGCCAGGGCCCGCAGCACCTGCTGCTCGCGCGTGGTCAACCGGTTGAAGGAGGCAAGGCGGGCGAGCCGGTCAGCCCGCTCGTTGCGCAACAGGGCCAGCAGCTCGAACCGCTCGGCATCACTGAGCACGGCCCGGCCAGCCAGCGCGTCCCGCACAACAGAGAGCAGCCTGTCGAAAGGGGCGGACTTCAGCAGGTAGCCGGACGCGCCGGCCTGCACTGCGGCGGCGATCCGGGCCCGCACAGTCGTGCCCGTCACGACGAGCACTGCACGTGCCGACGCGACGATCGGCCCGATCAGGGCGGTCCCGTCCCCGGCCTGGGGGCCCAGATCGAGATCGAGAAGCACCAGCGACGGCCGGACAGCCGCCACGGCAGCCAAGATGGCCTGCGGGCTCTCCGGCCTGACCAGCTCGGCCGCCACTCCTTCGGCGACCAGGGCCACCCTCAGCGTCTCGGCGAGCAGCTCATGGTCCTCCACGATCAGGACTGACGACAACGTCGTCACCTGAGTGTGCCCAACGGTTCATCAACCCTGGCGAGGCGGCGAGCCGGCGTTCGTGAGTTGCTCGTGCCCATGGTCGAGCCAAGGGGAGGCGCCACGGGCCGAGCATCGGTTGACGTCGAGCCCCGTCTGCTGGCCGACACGCTAGCCCTCTCCCTGTCGCGGTTGGGCTACACCGTCATAGCCAACCCCGACCCGACTGGGGAGCCTGCGCTCGACGTGGCGATCGTCGGAGCCGGTCAACCGAGCCCGGCCGAAGCTCACGTGGTCATTGAGCTGCCCGACGATGCGAGCGCCCCAGCGCGAATCACTGTCCAGGGCGTCGAGTGGGACCAGCAGGTCCTCAGGCTGGCCGCGCTCAACGACCTGCTCGCCCGGCTGCGGCAGCGAGACTGACCCGTGGCTCATCGCCTCCGCCCCGGCCGATGACAGCGAGGCGACGAAGCTCGCGCCGCCCCCTGGCCGGGCCTGCACCTGCAGCTCCCCGCCCTGGGCGCGCATGAGCCGGCGGGCAACGTAGAGACCGAGCCCCTCACCACCGCCGGCGGTGAACCCACGCTCGAAAACCACAGAGCGTTGGCCGGCCGGGACTCCGGGGCCACGGTCCTCGACGTAGACGCGGACGTCATCACCGAGCGCCTCGACCCGCACGGTGACCGGACTGCCGGGCGCGTGCCGGTGGGCGTTGGCGATCAGGCTGTGCACGACCTGGGCGAGGTCATCGGGCCGTCCCAACGCGGTTGCCGGGCTCAGCCGATCGACCACCTGCTGGCCGTCCCCTCGCGCCATCGCCAGCACCGGCCGCAGCGATGCCGCGACATCGAACGCACGCACCGCAGCGTCATTGGCCCCCTCGATGAGCCGCCCCAGCCGGGCGAGCTCGACGTCCATCGCAGCGTGCAGCCGAGCCACGGTTTCGGCGCCCAACCTCCCAGCAGCGCGATCCAGGGTGGTTGACGCCAAACGCAACGAGGCGATCATCGAGCGGGCGTCGTGCACGGTCTCCTCACGCCGGGACTCGATGCGGGCGAGTAGATGCTCGGCGTCAGACAGCGCTCCCGTGGTGATCAGCAGCTCGTTGCCCTCGCCGGCCAAGGCCTCCTGTACGTCGCCCACCGCGTTGAGGAAGGCGACCGTGCCAGCGAGTGCCCCGAGCAGGGCAGAGGAAACCAGCCACGGCATCCCGTTCGCCTCTGCTGCGCTCCCGCCGTGCGCGAGTGCGCCCAAAGCGAGAAGCGCAAAGGCGACCGCGCTCCACAGCTGGGACGCGGACCGGCGGCGCAATCCGACCCGCCCAGCAAGCAGTGCCAGCCCCACCCATACCGTCGCCACCAGGAGGTCACCGGCCACACCTGCCGGGGTGGAGCTCAGCAGGGCAGGAACGTCCCTGGCCAGCAGGACCGCCATGAGGGCGAAGCCAGCGGATGTGCCGGCCAGCGCGTAGCCGAGCGCGCGCACCGGTCTGACCGTCGAGTCGACCTCTCCGGACCTCAGGGCCGGCACGAGGATGGCCGCAACAATCAGAGCCGTCACAAGACGCGCCAAGCTCGGTAGGGCGCTGCCTCGTGTCCCAGCCCCCAACGCGCGGACCGCCACCGATATCGGGAAGGTGGCCAGCGCAAAGACGATCAGCGCCACAGCGCTTCCGGCCATATAGGCCTCTCCAGTAACCCGCCACCGGGCGAAGCGGGTCGCGCCGGCACCGAAGAACAGCGCTGTCGCAATGATGCGCAAGGTGTCCGCGACTGGCCCGGGCACATCGGCGGGACCGAATGCCCGTACGACAGCCTCAGCCAGCAGGCTCACCGCCACACTGCCGAGCAGGACCACCATCGCCCGCTCGCGTGGCATGCGCCGTCGCAGCAGGCCGTCCGCCCGGCGGCGGTCTGGACCGCGATAGATCTCCCCGCTCAAGTCGACTCTCCCCGCTGTGTCAACTTCTCGCCCGACCATGCTGGCCGCATCGGTCACGCACGGCTATCGACCGTCCGGTCAGGGTCGACCCCGCCCAACCACTCGCCTGCCGCCCTCAACCTCCGGCTCAGTGGGCGCAGATCTGCGGGCTGGCGAGCTGGCACAGCAGAGCGTGCCGGAACGGGTGCCAGGCTCGGGTCGGGCCGCGCGTCGGGCGTGTAGTGCTCCGGCAGCCGCACAGCCTCGGTGCTGCTGAGCCCCTCCGGGGGCAACACCACCCTCCGGGGGCAGCACCACGGTGAGGGGCCAACGTCCCAAGGACCCCAGCCGGTGCGCCCGAGGGCCCCGTACGGCGCGCCCGGGTGTCCCGGACTGGCCGGGCAGGCAAGGATGTGGGCGTAGGGGGCAGCCTCGGCAGGCGTGGGAGGGGTCCGCAACGATGACGGGAGAGGAGGAGGCGGCGGTGCACGAGGAGAGCCCGAAACCCTCGCCCCTGGCCCGGCAACGCCAGCGCGACCGACCAGTGGACGCGGTGCCGTGGTCGCTTCAAGTCAGCGCCGAGTGGTCGGCCCGCTTCCTGCTCGTCGTCGCCGGGGTCTATGTCGCCTGGCGGATGCTCGACGCGGTGAGCCTGGTCACCATCGCCCTGGTCGTGGCGTTGCTGGTAACAGCCCTGCTGCAGCCTGGCGCGGCGCTGTTCGTGCGGGCCGGCATGCGCCGCTCCCTGGCCGTCGCCAGCGTCTTCGTCGTCGGGCTGCTCGCCATCGGGGCGACCACGTGGTTCGTGGTCGACCAGATCTCAAGCAACGCCACCCGGTTGAGCACCCGGATCGGCGACGCGCAGGTCACCATCCGGGACTGGCTGGTGCACGGACCGCTGCACCTGAGCCAGCACCAGCTCGACCAGATCGCCGCGGACATCACCACCGCGATCAGCACGAACCGGAACCGCATCGCCAGCGGGCTGTTCTCCACGGCCGGCACGGTGGCCGAGCTGACCGGCGGCCTGTTGCTGTGCGTCTTCGCCATCTTCTTCCTGCTGCGCGACGGCGACACGGTGTGGGGCTGGGTAGTCCGGCTCTTCCCGTCGCAGGCGCGCCGCGCGGTGGACGGAGCAGGCAGGCACGCCTGGCACACCCTGTCCGGCTACGTGAACGGCGTGATCATCGTGGCGCTGGCCGACGCGGTGACCGTCACCATCGTGCTGCTGGTCATCCGAGTCCCGGCGGCCACAGCACTCGGCGTGCTGATCTTCCTCGGAGCCTTCGTGCCGCTGATCGGGCTCATCGTCACCGGTGGCCTGGCCGTGCTGGTGACCCTGGTGGCCCAGGGGTTCGGGGCGGCACTCGTCGTACTCATCGCGATCGTCGTGGCTGTGCAGGCGGAAGGGCATCTGCTGCACCCGATGGTGATGAGCCGGGCGGTGCGGGTGCATCCGCTGGCCGTCGTGCTGTCGGTGACCGCGGGGACCCTGCTGGCGGGAATCTTCGGTGCGCTCATCGCCGTGCCACTGGCCGCCGTGGTCAACACCGTGACGCACTACCTCATCTCCGAGCACGGCGACGCGGCGGCGGACGGCGCGGGTGACGGTGTGTCCGCGGGGGCAGCCGAGGACGCGGCAGGCGCGCCCAGCGGGACGGCCTAGTCCGCCCAGCCCGGGGCAGCGCCGTTGCTAGGCCCGGTCCGAGTCACCCCCCGAGGACCCGGGGGTGCCGTCCCCGTCCGGGCGGCCCGCACCGGCGTCGTCCACTGCGCGGACGTCCGTGCTCAGCGGCAGCCGCAGGGCGGGGCGAGGCCCGTGCGGGCGGTGCTCCTCGTGCGGCAGGTTCGCCTTGTCCACCTTGCGCATCTGGTTGCGGAAGGACCGCAGGAGCAGGTAGGTCGCGGCGATGAGCAGCAGGAACGTGATCATCCCGATCCAGCCGGTCTTCACCTGGGACGGGTCGACCGCGGCCAGCAGCAAGGGGCCTGGGGTGTTCATTGGCGCTCCTCCTCAATCGGCCGAGGCAGACCGGCGTCATCGATCGGCCGACGCAGGCGGGCGTCATGGATCGGCCGGCGCAGGCCGGCGAACAGGTCGTCCTCGGGCAGCTCGGTCGGCACCCGGGCCGCGGCGAGCTCGAACTCCTCGGTCGGCCACACCTCCCGCTGGATCTCCAGCGGGCAGGCGAACCAGAAGCCGTCCGGGTCGACCTGGGTGGCGTGCGCCAGCAAGGCCCGGTCCCGCACCGAGTACCAGTCCGCGCAGGGAACCCGGGTGGTGATGGAGCGCTCCTCGCGCTCGGCCCAGCGCGCCAGCCAGGGCTCGAAAGGGGACTCCAGCCCTGCGGCGAGCATCGCCTCGTGCAGGGCAACGGTGCGCGGGCGCGACATGGTCTGCAGGTAGTACAGCTTGGGGGTGGCCCACGGCTCACCCGTGCCGGGGTAGCGGTCCGCCTGGGCCGCCGCGTGGTAGGCCTCAACGGAGATCTCGTGGCACTTGATGTGGTCCGGGTGCGGGTAGCCGCCGTTCTCGTCGTACGTCGTGATCACATGCGGGCGGAACTGGCGGACCAGCCGGACCAGCGGCTCGGCGGCCACCTCCAGCGGCTGCAAGGCGAAGCAGCCCACCGGCAGCGGCGGGGCCGGGTCGCCCTCCGGCAGCCCGGAGTCGACGAAACCGAGCCAGGCCTGCCCGACGCCGAGGATCTGACGGGCGGTGTCCATCTCCTGTCGCCGGATCGAGGCGAGGTTGGCCAGCACCGTCTCGTCATGGGCCAGGCGCGGGTTGAGGATGCTGCCGCGCTCGCCCCCGGTGCAGGTGACGACGAGGACGTCGGCGCCTTCTGCCACGTAACGCGCCATCGTCGCTGCGCCCTTGCTGGACTCGTCGTCCGGGTGGGCGTGCACGGCCATCAGCCGCAGCCGCTCGCTCACGTGGGGCTCCTCGCGAAGGTCGGGGCGCTCCGGCGCTGCCGGCACCTGTCCACCGAGCGGAGGGGCCATCGCCACCGGGCCGCTCGGCTGGGCCGGTCGGTGCCGGCAGATCCTGGGCGAGACTAGTGTCTCGCGTCGGCCTGCGACGCGAGACGGGAAAGGACGGCGGTGCGGTGAGTCCGTCACAACAGATCGGA
>JAJZTN010000070.1:0-7564 GCA_021848885.1 Actinomycetes bacterium | reverse complement strand
CGTCACAACCCGGTCAGGCCCATGGCGGGCAGCCCGGCCAGGCCCATGGCGGGCAGCCCGGCCAGGCCCATGGCGAGACCCACGGTGAGACCCGTGGGCGCCCGCTGGCGACCTATGACACCGGCTCACCTGCCCGACGGCGCGCCGTCACGATCACCCTGGTGGCGCTGGGGTGCGCGGTGGGACTGGGCTGGCTGGCGTGGTCGGCGTCCTATTTCGCCAACCCGGTGGCCCATGTGACGCTGATCGGCTACCAGGTCCTCGACGACGCCCACGTGAGCGTGCGCTACATGGTCACCCGCGACCCGGCGGTGACGTTGCGGTGCACCCTGCAGGCCCAGGACTCCGAGCACGCCCCGGTGGGGCAGGTCAGCGTGACCGTGCCGGCCGGCCAGCCGGGCACCGTCACCCGGATCGACACCGTGCGAACCACGGCGCTGGCGGTGACCGGCTTCGTCGTCGGGTGCGCCAAGAGCGGCTGAGCCGCGGCGTCACAGGCAGTCCCACGCCGCACAGGGGCGACGCGGGACCCAGGTCTTGTTAGCCTGGAGGCTTGACCCACGACCGGCTGGGCGGATGAGCCCTGCCCCGAACGCACACACCAGGAGATTCGGTGACCGAGACGACCAGCAACGTCACCTGGCTGACCCAGGAGGCGTTCGACCGGCTCCGCGCCGAGTTGGAGTATCTCAGCGGCCCTGGTCGTGCCGAGATCGTCAAGCGCATCGAGCAGGCCCGCGAGGAGGGTGACCTGCGCGAGAACGGCGGCTACCACGCGGCCAAGGAGGAGCAGGGCAAGCAGGAGGCCCGCATCCGCCAGCTGCAGGCGCTGCTGCAGACCGCCCGGGTGGGTGAGACCCCGGCCAACAGCGACGTGGTCGCTCCCGGCATGGTGGTGACCGCAATGGTCGGCGGGCAGGAGATGCGCTTCCTGCTCGGCTCGCGCGAGTCGGCCAGCGACGACATGCAGGTCTTCTCGGAGAAGTCCCCGCTCGGTGAGGCGATCGTGGGCAAGCGTCCCGGGGACACCACGAGCTACGCCGCGCCCAGCGGCCGTCAGGTCAGCGTCGAGATCGTCGCCGCCACCCCGTACGGCGGCTGACTCCCCCACCACCCCGTACGACGGCTGGCTCCCCCACCACCCCGTACGACGGCTGACTCCCCGCCGGAGCGCGCCCGGTGTCGGTCGAGTCGAGGGATCAGCCGAACACCAACCGGTAGCCCTGCGCGCGCAGCAGGGCGAGCAGCTGGTCGCAGTGCTCGGCTCCGCGGGTCTCCAGCTGCAGCGCCACATCGACCTCGTCCACCCGCAGCTTCGGGTCGGTGCGCACATGCTCGACCTCCAGCACGCTCGCATCAGCCTCGGCGACACTGACCAGCAGGCGCGCCAGCGCGCCGGGCCGGTCCGTCAGGCGCACCCGGAAGGACAGGTAGCGCCCGGCGGCGGCCAGGCCGTGGCGCAGCACCCGCAGCAGCAGCAGCGGGTCGATGTTGCCCCCGGACAGCACCGCCACCACGGGGGGCTCGAACGCGCGCGGCTCGTCCAGCAGTGCGGCGACCGCGGCCGCTCCGGCGGGCTCGACGACGAGCTTGGCCCGCTCCAGCAAGAGCAGCAGCGCCCGTGACAGCGACTCCTCGGACACCGTGACGATGTCGTCGACGAGGGCTCGAACGAGCGCGAAGGGCACCGTCCCCGGGCAGCCCACCGCGATCCCGTCGGCCATGGTCGCCATCCGGTCCAACGCCACCGGGTGACCGGCTGCCAGTGAGGCCGGGTAGGCCGCCGCCTCCTCGGCCTGCACGCCGATGACCGTCACGTCCGGTCGGCGGCTCTTCACCGCAACGGCGATGCCGGCCAGCAGGCCACCGCCGCCGGTCCCCACGACGAGGGTGCGCAGGTCCGGGCACTGCTCGAGTATCTCCAGGCCCACGGTGCCCTGCCCGGCGACGATGTCGGGGTGGTCGAAGGGGTGGATGAGCACCGCCCCGGTGCCCTCGGCGTGCTCGAGCGCGGCGCGCAGCGACTCGTCCACGGTGTGCCCGCTGAAGACCACCTCGGCTCCATAGGCGCGGGTGGCCTCGACCTTGGGGATCGGGGCGCCGTAGGGCATGAACACCGTCGCGGCCGCGCCGAGCTCTCGGGCCGCCAGTGCGACACCCTGCGCGTGGTTGCCGGCGCTGGCCGCGACCACCCCGGCGGCCCGCTCCTGCGAGCTCAGTCGCGAGATGCGCGTGTAGGCCCCGCGGATCTTGAAAGAACCGGCCCGCTGCAGGTTCTCGCACTTCAGGTGCACCGGGCCGCCCACCCGTTCAGCCAGCGGCCGGGAGGTCTCCAGCGGGGTGAGGCGGCTCACGCCCTGCAGCAGCCGGCGTGCGGCCAGCACGTCGTCAAGGGTCACCGGGAGGTCTGCCCCAGGCTCGGCGGTGCCGGGCGCGCTGCTCATGCCCGGCATCCTGCCACCGCGATGCGCGGGAACCTCCCATGCCCTACACTTGCATGGTGCAAGCAAATCACCTGGGTGCGGCGAGCCCGCGGACTGACGAGGCCGCTGACGAGGCCGCTGACGAGGCCGCCGAGCTCGTCAGGGCCCTGATGGCACTGGCCGGACGGATGCGCAGGATCGGTGACACCGGCTCGGTCGACCGCGCGGCCATGATCGTGCTCCACCACCTGTCCTGCGCGCCCGGCCCCACCCGCATAAGCGAGCTGGCCAGTGGGCTGCGCCTGGACTCCTCCACGGTCAGCCGGCACGTGGCCGCACTGGAGCGCTCCGGCCACCTGGAGCGGACCAGCGACCCCGACGACCACCGAGCCGCGCGCATCGCCCTGACAGACCCAGGACGGCAGGCCCTGGCGACGGCGATGCGCACCTGGCGCGACACCCTCGAGGCGGCCCTGGTCGGCTGGCCGGCCCGGGACCGCGCGACGCTGACCGCGCTGCTGGCCCGCCTGGCCGCCGACCTCGACACCGCCACCAGCCTCGAGAAGGACTCATGAGCGACCCCACCCCCACCACGGCGGGCACGACCCGCGCCGCCGAGCCGGGCAGCGCGAGGACCCCTGGGCAGCACCCCGAGCAGTTCTCCTACCTCTCGCACAAACAGATCCTCGTCGTGCTGTTCGGCGTCATGTCCGGGATGCTGCTGGCCGCCCTTGACCAGAGCATCGTGGGCACGGCGCTGCCGCGCATCGTCGGGGACCTCGGCGGGCTGAACCAGTACTCCTGGGTCGTGACGGCGTACCTGCTAACCTCCACGGCAGTGACCCCGCTGTGGGGCAAGGTGTCCGACCTCTACGGCCGCAGGCTGATCTTCCAGATCTCCATCACGATCTTCCTGATCGGCTCGGCGCTGTCCGGGGCCAGCCAGAACATGATCGAGCTCATCGGTTTCCGGGCGCTGCAGGGCATCGGCGGCGGCGGGTTGTTCTCCATCGCGCTGGCGATCATCGGCGACGTCATCCCGCCCCGGGAGCGCGGCCGCTACCAGGGCTACTTCGGCGCCGTCTTCGGCGTGTCCAGCGTGGCCGGGCCGCTGCTGGGCGGGTGGCTCACCGACGGCCCGGGCTGGCGGTGGATCTTCTACATCAACCTGCCGATCGGAATCGCCGCGCTCTTCGTCACCTCGATGGCTCTGAAGATGCCCGTCGTACGACGTAACCACGCGATCGACTACGCCGGCGCGGCGGCCATCATGACCTCGGTGACCTCGCTGCTTCTCTACCTGAACTGGTCCGGAGGGTCCTACGGCTGGTTCGCCCCGCTGTCACTGGCGCTGCTGACCGGCTTCCTCGTCCTCGCCGCGGTCTTCGTGTGGGTCGAGTCGCGGGCCAGCGAGCCGATCATCCCGCTGCGGCTGTTCCAGATCCGCACCTACTCGGTCGGCAACGTCTACGGCTTCCTGTCCGGCTTCGCCATGTTCGGCGCGATGATCTTCCTGCCGCTCTACCTTCAGGCGGTCAAGGGGATGTCCCCGACGATCTCCGGGCTGGCCATGGTCCCCACCGTCATCGGGCTGTTCTCCGCCTCCATCGGGTCGGGCCAGCTGATGACCCGGACCGGGCACTACCGGATCTTCCCGATCCTCGGCGCGCTCATCATGACCGGGTCCCTCGTGCTGATGTCGCAGATCAGCGCGACCATCGCGTACTGGCACCTCGCGGGGGAGATGTTCATGTTCGGCTTCGGGCTCGGTCTGACGATGCAGACCATCGTCACAGCCGTGCAGAACGCCGTGACGATGCGCGACATGGGCACCGCGACGAGCTCGACGACCTTCTTCCGCCAGCTCGGCGCGGCGATCGGCACGGCCGTCTTCGGAGCGGTGCTCTCGGCCCGCCTCACGCACTACCTGGCGGCGGCCTTCGCCGGCGGCCCGGCCCTGCCGAGCACCGGGGCCGGGGCCGGGGCCAACCTGGCCGACAGTGTCCAGCGGATCCAGGCGCTGCCGGCCCCGGTGAAGGCCAAGGTCGTCGGCGCGTTCAGCTCGGCGATCGGGGACGTCTTCCTCGTCGGAGTGCCGTTCCTGGTCATCGCCTTCGTCGTCGCGCTGCTGCTCAAGGAGGTGCCGCTGCGCACCGCGCAATCCCACGGGGCGCGCGGACCCGGCGACGAGGAGCTGGTCGAGCCGACCGGGCTGATCTGAGCCGCGGGCCCACGGCGCGGCGGCACCGCGCGGGTGCGCTCGGGCCGGCCTCGACGTACCTTCGGAGCGTGACCGGCCCGTCCAGCGCCCCGCCCGCCCCCACCCACCTGGCGCAGCTGCGCGCCTCCGGCCACGTGCAGCGCAGCGTCAAGGGCGAGGTGCGGGCCAACCTGCTGGCCCGGATGGCCCGCGGCGAGGAGCGCTTCCCCGGCATCGTCGGCTTCGACGACACGGTGCTGCCGCACCTGGAACGTGCGCTGCTGGCCGGGCACGACCTCGTCCTGCTCGGCGAGCGCGGCCAGGGCAAGACCCGGCTGATCCGCACCCTGGTCGGGCTGCTGGACGAGTGGACCCCGGTGGTGGCCGGCTGCGAGATCAACGACCACCCCTACGCGCCGGTGTGCGCCCGTTGCCGACGGCTGGCCGCCGAGCACGGGGAGGCACTGCCGGTGGCCTGGCGGCACCGCAGCGAGCGCTACGGGGAGAAGCTGGCCACCCCCGACACAAGCGTCGGGGACCTCATCGGCGACATCGACCCGGTCAAGGTGGCCGAGGGGCGCACCCTCGGTGACCCCGAGACCGTGCACTACGGCCTGGTGCCGCGCTCCAACCGCGGGGTGTTCGCTGTCAACGAGCTGCCCGACCTGGCCGAGCGCATCCAGGTGGCGCTGCTCAACGTGCTGGAGGAACGAGACATCCAGGTCCGCGGCTACCAGCTGCGGCTGCCGCTGGACCTGCTTCTGGTCGCCAGCGCCAACCCGGAGGACTACACCAACCGGGGCCGGATCATCACCCCGCTCAAGGACCGCTTCGGAGCCGAGATCCGCACGCACTACCCGCTCCGGCTCACCGACGAGGTCGACCTGGTGCGACAGGAGGCCACCCTGGTCGCCCACGTCCCGCGCCACCTGCTCGAGATCGTGGCCCGCTTCACCCGGATGGTGCGCGAGTCCCCGGCGGTCGACACCCGCTCGGGGGTCTCGGCCCGCTTCGCAGTCGCCGCGGCCGAGACCATCGCCGCCTCCGCGCTGCGCCGGGCCGCGATGACCGGGGAGGACCCGGCCATCGCGCGGGTCTGCGACCTGCCCGCGGCGGTGCCCACGCTGCGCGGCAAAGTGGAGTTCGAGGCCAGCGAGGAGGGCCGGGAGGAGGAGGTGCTGACCCACCTGCTGCGCCGGGCGGTCGCCGAGGAGTTCCGGGTCCGGTTGGGGGGCACCGACCTGTCCGGCCTGCTGGCGCGTTTCGCCGCGGGGGCCACCGTGGAGACCGGCGACCTGGTGCCGGCCAGCGAGCTGCTCGCCCGGCTCGGCCCGGTGGAGGGCCTGTCCGCGCTGCTGGACCGTCTGGGTGAGCCCGAGGACCTCGCAGACCCCGCGCAGGAGCCCGGGCACGCGGCCGCGGCCGGGCTGACCCAGGGGCACGCCGCGGCCGGGCTGACCCAGGGACACGCCGCCGCCGGGCTGACCCAGGGACACGCCGCCGCCGGGCTGACCCAGGGACACGCCGCCGCCGGGGTCGAGCTGGCCCTCGAGGGGCTCTACCTGACCCGCAAGCTGTCCAAGGACGAGGTACCCGGGCGCACGGTGTACGGCGGCGGCGCGTGAGCCGCACCCCGGCTTCAGGCGGCGAGCACCCAGCCGCTTTCCATGATCATGAAGGGTTGCCGGGCCCCCAGCCCCCACAACTCTTCATGATCATGGGGGAGGTGCCCCATCCGGGCCCCCCGCGAGGGGGTCCGCGATGAGCGCGGACCGCTACCGCTACGGCCCCTGGCGCGAGGGACCGGACCCGCTGGCCCCGCCCTTCGACATGCGCCGAGCGGTGGACGAGCTCGGCGAGCGGGTGCTGGGCGGGCGCAGCCCCGCCGACGCGCTGCGCGACCTGCTCCGCCGCGGCACGGACGGGCGGCGCGGGCTGGACGACCTGCTGGCCCAGGTACGCCGCCGGCAGCGCGAGGCCCACGAGCGGGGCCGGCTGGACGGCACCCTGGAGGAGGTACGCCGGCTGCTGGACACCGCCGTCGGCCAGGAGCGCGCCGCGCTGTTCCCCGACCCCTCCGACGAGGCCCGGCTGCGGGAGAGCGAGTTGGACAGTCTGCCCGCCGATCCCGCCCGGGCCGTGCTCGAGCTGCGCGGCTACGACTGGCGGTCCCCTGCGGCCGCCCAGACCTACCAGCAGATCCGCGACCTGCTGCGCGGTGAGGTGCTCGACCAGCAGTTCCGCGGGCTCAAGCAGGCGCTGAGCCAGCCCGACCCCGAGGCGATGGCCCGCATCCGCGACATGCTCACCGACCTCAACGCGATGCTGGCCGCCGACGCGCGCGGGCAGGACACGACCGCGGCGTTCGAGCAGTTCATGGACCGCCACGGCGACCTGTTCCCGGAGCGACCGGCCGATCTCACCGAACTCGTCGACGCGCTGGCCCGCCGGGCCGCGGCGGCCGAGCGGATGATGCGCTCGCTCTCGGCGCAGCAGCGCCGTGAGCTCGCCGACCTGGTCGCCGGGGCCCTGGCCGATGCCGGGCTGGCCGAGCAGATGGCCGAGCTGGGTGCGGCGCTTCGGGCCCGCCGCCCGGACCTGGACTGGAGCTCACCGGCCCGCATGCACGGCCAGGAGCCACTCGGGCTGGGCGAGGCCACCACCGCACTGGAGGAGCTGGCCGAGCTGGAGGCGCTGGAGTCCGCACTGGCGCAGGACTATCCCGGCGCCCGGCTGGACGACATCGACGAGGAGCAGGTCCGCCAGGCGCTGGGCCGTTCCGCGGTAGCCGACCTCGACCTGCTGCGCCGGCTGGAGCGCGAGCTGGAGCGGCAGGGCTACCTGTCCCGCTCGGGCGGGCGCCTGGAGCTGACGCCCAAGGCGGTGCGCCGGCTGGGCGAGACGGCGCTGCGCCGGGTCTTCGAGGGGGGCGGGACGGGGC
>JAJZTN010000069.1 GCA_021848885.1 Actinomycetes bacterium | reverse complement strand
CGCGGCGACCAGCGACTCCGGCCGTCCCGGGATGTAGAGCGTGCCGATTCCGGTGGCACGGACCAGCCGGCGGATCTCCGGCAGGTCCGCGGCGAGGACCGGCACCCCGGCCCGCACCGCCTGGAAAATCTTGTTGGGCAGGGCCAGCCGGTGGTTGTCGCAGCTGTCCTCGAGGCTGACCAGCGCGGCGCCGCACTCGCGCAGCACCTCGTCGACCTCGTCGACGGCCACGACCGGGCGGACCTCGACGCCCCGCAGGTCGGGGAAGCCGGCAAGGAAGCCCGGGTCGGCCGGGCCCATGAGCACCAGCCGGCGCGGGGCCAGGCTCGGCGCGGCGCGCAGCGCCGTGCCCAGGTCGCGCCCCTCGGCGATCCGCCCGGCGTAGAGCAGCCCGTCCAGCCGGGTGCCCAGCGGTCCGCCCAGCGAGGTCGGGAAGGTGTTGCGTACGACGGTGACCGACTCGACGCCCCAGCCCCGGAAGCGCTGCGCGATGCCATCGCTGACCGTTATGACCGCGGCGGCCCGTCGGGCCAGCCGGGCCTCGAGGATCGCCTCCCGGCGGCGGCGCAGCGGGTCTGCCCGGCCGTGCCGGGCCCGCCCGCTCCACCACTCGTGTGCGTCGTAGACGAACGGGACACCGTGCTCGCGGGCTAGCCGTTCACCGACTTCGAGCGCCGTGAAGTCGTGCACGTGCACCACGTCGAACTCACGGTCACGAGCCTTCCGGTAGGCCTCCGCTGCCCAGGTCCGCACGCTTATCGCGACATGCTCGGGCAGCAGTGTCCACCGGCCGGCGCGCACCGCCTGGGCCATCACCGAGCGGGCAAGCCCCGCCGCGCCGGACGCCGGACTCACCCGACCCGCCGCCGCGGCCGATGTGCCAGCACCGTTCGGCTGACGAGGCTCGCGCCCGGCGCCCAGCGCGCCCTGCGAGCCCTGCGAGTTCTGCGCGCTCAGCGCGCCCTGCGAGCCCTGCGTGTTCTCGGTGCTGGGTGCACCACCGCGCCGGAACGGCGAGCGGGCCGCGGCCGAGCCGACGCTGACCCGCGCAGGTGGCTCGAATCCCTCGGGCACCGCCCGACCGATGACGTGGATGTCGTGCCCGTCCGCGCTCAGGGCGCGCATCTGCTTGAGCACCCGGGCGTCGTGGGCGACGTCGGTGAAGACGAGCATGAGGATGCGCACCGTCAGGGGCCCTCCGGCGCGTCCGAGGACCGCGCGGCCGGGCGACCCGTCAGCGATTCCGGGGCGGTTGCACCGACTGCTCCGGTGGTGCGGTCCGGGACGAGCCCGGGCGGGCTGGTCAGAAACCCCAGGCCCCAGGCACCGTGCATCGTCACGTAGACCACCGGCAGCCACAGCCGGGCACGCACCGGAAGGCCCGCCCCGGTCAGCGCGGAACCCACGAGCACCACTCCGGCGTACCCGACCGGCAGCAGGTAGCCGACCGGGTGCACGAGCGCGCCGACCAGCAGCCCCACGCCCACACCGACCACCGCCGCCGGGGCTGCCAGGTAGCGCGGGCTGATGGTGCGGTGCCAGCGGGCAACCACGCGCCGCCAACGGCCGTAGTCGAAGTACTGCCGGGCCAGCCGGCGCAGCGTGGGGCGGGGTCGGTAGGACACCCGCAGCTCGGGGGTGAACCACACGAGCTCGCCCTCCTGGCGGATGCGGTAGTTCAGCTCCCAGTCCTGGGCGCGCACGAAGCGCTCGTCGTAGCCGCCCACCCGGGTCAGCACGTCGCGGCGGAAGGCCCCCAGATAGACCGTCTCGGCCGGCCCGGCCGACCCGTCGGTGTGCCAGCGGGCCGAACCGACCCCCAGCGGCGTGGTCATGGCCCGGGCCACCGCCTGCTCGAAGGCGCTTCGACCCTGGGCCAGCATCACCCCGCCGACGTTGGCCGCCCCGGTGGCCCGCAGTGTCTGCACGGCGGTGCGCAGATAGCCCTCGGACAGCATCCCGTGCGCATCAACCCGTACGACGACGGGGTAGCTGCTGGCCCTGATAGCACGGTTGAGCGCCGTCGGGGTGCGCCCACCAGGGTTGGCGACCAGCCGGACCCGCTGGTCGGCGGCATGTAGACCCTCGGCGATCTCGTCGGTGCCATCCCGCGAGGGGCCCAGGGCGAGGATCACCTCGAGCGGGCCGGGATAGTCCTGGGCCAGCACCTCCGCGACCGCCTCGGCCAGGTGGTCCTGCTCGTCGAGCACCGGGATGACCACGCTGACCCCTGGCCAACCGATCGGGGCGTCGGTGGTCGGGGAGGCCGAGTCGGGCGACATCACGCGGCCCGAGCGTAGCCGACCGCCGCACGGCACGGTCGCGCCGTGGCAACCCCTCCGCACGGGGGCGTGCCGCGCCGGCCCAACCGCACACCTCGCTTACCCTCGTTGGGCGGGCCGTCACCGGTCGAGGGCCGGAGCCCGCTGCATGCAAGGACCCGGCGCGCCCCGAGTCGTCGCCGGATGGAGGAGCACCGTGCCCGACGACCAGAGCACTCCCGCGGACCCCACGGGGGCGCCGCTGCCGTGGTGGCAGCGCCCGACCCCGCCGACCCCAGACTCAGGCGATCCAGCCCGCCCTCGCCGCGTCCTGCCCCCTGACCTGGACCCCCGGGGTCGTGCCGGCTCCCGAGGCAGGCGCGGCGACGGACCGCCCCGCGGCGACGGGTCGACCGGTGGCCGGACTCACGGCGGCCGCTGGCGCCGCGTGGTCGGCTACACCGCCGCGACGATGTCTGTCCTGGTGCTGCTCGTCTCCGCGGTCGGCTACGGGCTGCTGAGCTACTCGACCGGGCGGATCAAGCGGATCGACGTCTTCGCCGGGCTGACCAACCGACCGGCCAAGGCACCCAGCGACGCGGTGAACTACCTCGTCGCCGGCTCGGACAAGCGTGAGGGGCTGACTGCGGCGCAGCTGGCCCGCCTGCAGGTCGGCGCCGCGACGGCGGCCAACGGCGCCGGGCAGCGCTCGGACACCGTCATGCTCGTGCACATCTCCGCGGACCGGTCTCGCGCCATCGTGGTGAGCCTGCCGCGGGACACCTACGTGCAGATCCCGGCGCACACCGACAGCAACGGCCAGCGCGTGCCGGCCACCTACAACAAGCTCAACGCGGCCTTCTCTTTCGGTGGCCCCTCGCTGCTGGTGGCCACCGTCGAGGCGGCCACCGGCGTGCACATCGACCACTATGTCGAGGTCAACTTCGCCGGCTTCGTGGGCATGGTGGATGCCCTCGGCGGCGTCAACATCTGCGTGCCCAAACCGATCAAGGACGCCAAGGCGCACCTGGACCTCCCGGCCGGGATGCACCACTTCGACGGGGTCGACAGCCTCAAGTACGTGCGGGCCCGCTACTTCGACGGGCTCGGTGACCTTGGCCGCATGCAGCGTCAGCAGGGGTTCATCGGCGCCATGCTGCACAAGGCGATGAGCGCCGGGGTGCTGCTCAACCCGGTCAAGCTCACCGACTTCGTCAACGCGGCCCTCGACTCGGTCACCACCGACCCGGGCCTGAGCCGCGGCGACGTGCTCACCCTGGCCCAGCAGCTGCGCAACATCGCGGCCAAGCAGGTGAGCTTCCTCACCGTGCCGCTCTCGGACGTCAACTACACCCCGCCTGCTGAGCCGGGCATCGGCTCCACCGTGCTGTGGGACCCGACGCTGTCCAAGCAGCTCTTCTACGACATCAACCACGACCTGCCGCTGACGCCGACACCCAAGCCGTCCGCCTCGGCGACGCTCCTCGCCCAGGTGCCCCCCTCGCACGTGCGGGTTGCGGTGTTCAACGCGACCACGACGACCGGTCTGGGCGCCCGGGCGGCCAACGACTTCGCGGCGGCCGGCTTCCAGGTGGCCGGCCCGGCGGGCAACGCCCCGGTGCAGGACCTGACCACCACGGTCATCCGCTACGACCCGCGCTGGAACGTCTCGGTGACAGCGCTGCACGCCGCCCTGCCGCACGCCACCCTGCAGCAGGTGACCGGCCTGGGCGGGACGTTCCAGGTCTACGTCGGCTCGGACTACTCCGGGCTTTCCAAGGTGAGCGTGGCCACCCCGACACCCTCACCCTCGGCGGCCCTGCAGGCCCGCACCGCCGCCCAGGAGACCGGGGCGTGCACCCCCGGCTGAGCCGGGCGGCACGTGCTCAGCTGAGCGGGTCGTGCCGTCGGAGTCCCGGGCGCGCCGCCGGGGACCCCGGCGGGCTCAGCGGGATCCGCACGACGAACCGGGCACCCGGAGCCGCATCCGCCAGCTCGACGCTGCCGCCGTGCGCGTCGACCGCCTCCCGGACGATGGCCAGACCCAGACCGACTCCCCCGGCCGCCCTGGTGCGACTGCCGTCGAGCCGGGCGAACCGCTCGAAGACCCTTTCGCGATCTGGCTCGGGGATGCCGGGACCATCGTCTCGGACCTGCAGGACCGCGGTCGAGCCCTCGATGTCCAGGCTCACCTGGACTTCGGTCCGCGCGTGCCGTACGGCGTTGTCCACGAGGTTGCGGACCACCCGAGCCAGCATCGCCTTCTCCCCCGACACCCGGGCCGCGCAGCGCACTGCGACGTGGACAGGAACGCCGGTGCGGGACCGGGCCGAGGCGACCTCCTCTTCCACGACGTCCTCGAGATCGACATCGCGCAACGGTCGGTGCGCCCCGGCGTCCAGGCGGGCCAAAGCGAGCAGGTCATCGGTCAGCTGGGCGAGCCGGCGCGCCTCGCCCAGCAGCTCTGCCGCATTGCCAGCCTCGATCGGCTGAGCGGAGTAGCTGGCGACCTCCAGGCGCGTGATGATCGAAGCCAGTGGGCTGCGCAGCTCGTGGGCGGCGTCGGCGACGAAGGCGCGCTGCCGTTGCAGGGAGAGGTCGAGGCGACCGAGCAGGTCATTGAGGGTGAGCGCGAGACGAGCCAGCTCATCGTGGGTCTGCGGGACGCTCACCCGTCGATGCAGGTCCGAGGCGGTGATCTCGGTCGCCTCCGCGCGCATCCGGTCGACAGGCCGCAGCGCGCGCCCGGTGAGGACCCAGAGGAGGACCACGAGCAGCCCAGCCAGTAGTGGCATGGCGAAGGCCAGGGCCGTGCTCAGCGCCGCGACCGAGGCGGACACGCCATCCAGTGGCGCCGCGACGTAGACGACGTAGTCCCCTCCCCTTCCCCGTGCGGGGAGCGTGACGACACGGAAGGCACCCTGCCCGCCCAAGGGCAGACCGTGAACGGTCCGCGTGTCGGCGGACCCGGCGGTCGAAGGACGGAAACTGAAGAGCGCCGGCTCGCCCAGGATGTCGCTGGAGCTGGTCACCACCGACCCGGCGGAGTCCAGCACCTGCACAGCCATCCCGGGGGGCACTGACGCGGGCACGCTCGGGCGGGCGGCTCCGACCACAGCGGTGGCCACGACGGCTGCCTCGCGCAGCGCCTCACCGTCGACGCCCGCGACCAGGGCAGCTTGCACGCGCAGGACGATCAGGGCGGCGCTGGCCCCCAGCACCACGGCGACCACCAGACCCGCGATGCCGGTCAGCCGGGCCCGCAGGGACCGATGCCGCCACCAGATCGACACCTCAGCCCCCGTCGCCGTGCAGCCGGTAGCCGGCCCCGCGCACCGTCTCGATGGCCCGACGTCCGAACGGCGAGTCGATCTTGCGGCGCAGGTAACCGATATAGACCTCGACGATGTTGGGGTCGCCGCTGTAGTTCGCGTCCCACACGTGGCTGAGCAGCTCGGTCTTGCTCACCACCTCGTCACAGTGACGCATGAGGTAGTCCAGGACAGAGAACTCCCGAGCGGTCAGCGCGATCGCGACCCCACCGCGCTGGCAGGACCGTCGAGCCGGGTCCAGCTCGAGGTCACCTGCCCGCAGACTGCTCGGCCGCTCGACCCGACCACGGCGTACAAGGGCCCGGACCCGGGCGAGCAGGACGACGTAGGAGAAGGGTTTGACCAGGTAGTCATCCGCGCCCAGGTCCAAGGCGTCGGCGATGTCGTAGTCGCCGTCCTTGGCGGTCAGCATGAGCACCGGTGCCCATCGCTGTGCCGCGCGCATGCGCTTGAGCACCTCGTAGCCCGACAGCCCGGGCAGCATGATGTCCAGCAGGACCGCGTCATAGTCGACCTCGCTGGCCCGCCAGAGTCCCTCGGGACCGTTGGTGGCGACGTCGACCGCAAACCCCTCTGCCGCCAAGCCCTGCGCGAGGGCCGCGGCGATACCGGCCTCGTCCTCGACCACCAGAAGTCGAGCCACCCGGCCTCCCTTCGTCGGCGTCACGCTAGCCGTCGGCCGCTCACGCACGCCTGAACGTTCTCTCAGGTCTGCTCAGGCTCCTCACAGCATGGCCGTCGCAGGGTGGGGTCGTCGGGTGGAGCTACCGCCCGTCGGCACCAAGGAGGAGACAGATGATCGAGTTCAAGCGCCCGCTCGCGCTGACCGCTGGCGCATTGCTGGCCACCGCGGCTCTGGGCACCGGAACCGCTCTTGCCAGCACGCACCAGACCAGCCCCGTCCCGAACGTCACCTCGACTGTCAGCGGCAGCAACGTGCAGCAGGGCGGCAAGATCGGCGACCAGACCGCCGCAGACTCGCCGTCGGCGACGCCGGAGACCTCTGGCGAGGCATCCACGGAGGCTGCTGCCCCCGCCGGCACGGAGACCGATGGCCCGGGCGGGCACGCGGACAAGGACGGGACGAACGTCGACCACCAGTTCAACGGTCAGGAGTGAGCACTCGGTAAGGAGGACGCCACGCCTGCGGGCGGCCACGGCCCCGAGGGGCCCGGTGGCCGCCCGCATCCGAGGTTTGGGGCCACCGGTGGCCGGGTAGCCACCTCGGTCGGCTCTGGGCAGTCGGAGAGATCACGCTGGGACCCGCCTGGGGCCGTCGTCGTGACCGTCGTACGCCGCCTGGAGGACCCCGCCGATGTCGTTGAGCCACCACACGTCCGACCCGCTGACCCGAGCCTTGACCGCGCTGGCCGCCATCTACGCCGGGCCGGCCGCCCCCTCGGGGGCATGGTCCGCGGCGGCCCCGCACGATGAACCCGGCAAGGCCGGGGTGCCGGCGGCGCCGGAGGTCAAGCACGGGCCGCAGCGCCGACCGCTGCGGGAACGCCGGGCCCGTGCCACGGCTCGCCGAAGCCCCGGGGCGCACGAGCCGACAACCAGCCAGCCAGCGCGCCTTCAGGCTGCCCGGACGGTGTCGAGCCTGCGCTGGTCGAAGGCCAGCACGGCCCCCAGCACCACGCCGTAGACGACGTGCACGGACAGGCTCGGCCACAAGGCGTCCGGGCCTAGCCGCCAGGGGCTCGGCTGCCCGAACACCGCCGGCAAGGCGAGGGAGTTGACCACGAGCCAGGCCAGCGCGCCATAGCCGGCTCCCAGCCACACGGGACGCCGTGCGGGCCAGCGAGTCAGCACAGCGACGAAGGGGACAGCCATGCCGACGCTTATGAGCAGGTGCTCGATTGCCATGGCGCTGTAGAGCGGTTGACCCACGAGCTGGCGCACCACCAGTTCGCCGTACTTGTTCACCTGGTAACCGGCCGCCAGAAGGACCAGGCCTACGGGAACCATGGCCAACCCGCCCGGCACCCCCGCGGCCACGCTACGGGCGGCGACCACGCCAAGATAGCCCCCACCGCGCCTCCTGCGGAACAGCCACCGCAACGTCACAGCGAACAGGGCGGACGCCAGGCCCAGGGCCACAACAGCGAGGGTCATCGGCTCCCCACACGAGCGATGCTGAGCTCCATCAAGATCTGGAAGGGTAACCGAATCGTTGTGCCTTCAGGCAACGGTCCGGTGCGCCGTCCAGCCACGGCGGCGCCTACGTCACTCGACGCGGCGATCAACGCAAAAGCCCAACGCCACCGGTTGACCGCGGAAACTTGACACACCAAGACAACGTGAAGAACTCAAGCCCTCTGGCGGTCGCAGCGGGCCGTGCGGGTCGTCTGCCTGGCGCCCACCGCTGTCGCCGGTGGCGACGGGGCGCCGCGTCGGCCCAGACTCAGCACACGCCGCGCCGTAGGTGAACGTGCCCCCGCCCGACGCGCCGTGCCGGCGTGCTGCTGGTCGGTGTGCTCCGCGCAGGCGAGGATGTCCTCGGCTGGCGGTCCTCGCCTCACCCTGCGGAGTGTCGCCTGGAAGTCCTGCAGACTGTAGCCCATCGGCTCTGCGGAGTGTAGCCCGAAATGTATGCAGAGTGTAGTCTGGGTGGTGTTGTCGCTGGTGGGCGGCGACCGCAACGAGGGGAACCCACCTGTGACGTCCGCACCCGGCGCGACCCGCGACTACCGTCCGCGCGTTCTGGACCAGCAGCTCACCAGCAGGCTGCGCAGCAGCGGCGCCGTACTGCTCGAAGGCCCCAAGGCGTGCGGGAAGACCTTCACTGCCGAGCAGGTCACCAACAGCCAGGTCTACCTCGACCTGGATCCCGCCGCACTCACGGCGGTGAGCCTGGACCCCTCGGTCGTGCTCAACGGCGCCCCGCCGCAGCTGGTCGACGAGTGGCAGCTGGCGGCCACACCGGTGTGGAACTACGTCCGCGACGCGGTCAACCGCCGCGCCCAGCCCGGCCAGTTCGTCCTCACCGGTTCGGCCACCCCCGACGACGACGCGGCCCGCCACACGGGAGCCGGTCGCGTCTCCCGCCTGCGGATGCGGCCCATGTCGCTCCTGGAGAGCGGGCAGTCCACCGGCGCCATGTCGCTGGCGGCGATGCTCGCCGGGCAGCGCCCCACCTCACCGGACCCCGGTCTGACCATCTCGGACGTCGTGGACATCACCGTGCGCGGCGGCTGGCCGATGAACCTGTCCATGACCGATAGACGCGACGCCACGCGCGCGAACCAGGACTACCTGCGCAACATCGCCGAGGTCGACGTGTCCCGCCTGGACCCGGCGCGAAAGGACCCCGCCCGGGCGGTCCGGCTCATCCAGGCGCTGGCCCGCCGCACCGCGATGGAGCACAAGGTGGCCCGGGTGGCGAGCGAGGCGGGAGGCGAGGACGCGGACCTGGCGCGCAGCACCGCCTACGACTACCTCAGGGTCCTCGAGCGACTGCACGTCATCGAGCTGCAGCCGGCCTGGTCCACCCACCTGCGCTCCCGGGCCCGGCTGCGCACGGCACCGCGCACCCACTTCGTCGATCCGTCCCTGGCGATCGCCGCGCTGGCCGGCAGTCGCGAGCAGTTGCTGGCTGACCTGAACACCTACGGGTACCTGTTCGAGTCGCTGGTCGTCCGAGACACCCGCGTGTATGCCGGTCCGCTCGACGCAGGGGTGTTTCACTACCGCGACAGCAACGACCTCGAGGTGGATCTCGTCGTCGCCGCCCCGACGGTGTGGGGCGCGTTCGAGGCGAGGCTCGGGGCAGGCGAGCAGGTGGACAAGGCGGCCGCGGACCTGCTCGCCTTCGCCGCCAAGGTCGACACCAGCAAGGCAGGCGAGCCAGCCGTGCTCGGCGTCATCACCGCGACTGGATACGGCTACACACGTCCCGACGGGGTCGTCGTGATCCCGATCGGCGCGTTCGGTCCCTGACGTCCCGCTGGGCGCCACGGTCTGGAGGCGGCGGTGTTCGGCAGGGTCGTGCCGGACCAGGCGTGCCCAGTGCTGCCCCGCCCCGCGGCGGGGACCACGACGACGCCGGGACCGTCCCGCGCACACCGCTGGATCCGGTGCGGACCGGGACTGGTCGGCCGGGTCGGGCGCGCGGACGGGGTCAGCCGTCGCCGTCACGTGGAGGTGCTGTCGGTGGTGTCAGGGGGAAAGTGCCCTGTTGGGCGATCCAGCGGCGTGAGATCTGCAGGGCTGCGACGAAGGAGAGGCGGTCGGGGTCGTGGCCGGAGTGTTCGGCCGCCTCGGACATCAGGACGCGGATCGCGTAGTGGCAGAACAGGTGTCCCCAGATCTCTTCCAGGACCAGGTCGGGTGACTTCGAGCGCAGCACCTGGCGTGGTCCGCGCTGGTGGGTCTTGAGCTCGTCGAAGGCGGTCTCGATCTCCCAGCGCTGCGTGTAGGCCCCGCCCAGCTCGCCGGCAGGTGCCTCGTCGTGGTCGAGGATCGTGGTCAGCAGCCGGTACTGGCCGGTGGGTTCTCGGCCGTCGGCGATCGTGTTGACCCGCCACAGCAGGTCCGCTCCCTGAGCCGGCACCCCGGCGGTCCAGGTGTGCCCGCCGTCACGGGTCACCCACACCGGGGCCGCAGCGCAACACGGACCGAAGATGTAGCCGACCTGCGGGATCGCGAACCGGATCATGGCCACGCAGGTCACCTCCTCGCAGTCCGGCCCGCCACTGGCACGACCGACCACCGCCACGGCCGAAGCCGGGCCGACCACCCAGGACCGGCCCCTGTCCATCGAGCGCAGCACCAGCCCACAGGTTCCGCTCGGGCACGGTGGCGACCCCGGCACCCAGCCCTGGCTCGCACTGACCCAGGTCACGTCCACTGCCGCGAACCCCACCGGCACCCCAGCCGTGGACGGGCTCGCCGACGCGGACGGTGAGCTCACCGGCAGGGTGGCCGGCCCCGCCGTCCCGGTCGGGGTCGATCCAGGCCGGGCGCTCGCGGCGCTCGAACGGGACACGGAAGACCCGACGTCACCGGCCGGGGAGCCTGACTCGCCACACCCGGCCGCCAGTTCCTCCGGCACCGCGGACACGCTGGTGAGCCGGACAGCCACGGACAGACGGCCTCCACCGCGTACTCGAATCAGAACCACCACCCCACCCTCGCCCGCGCGAAACCGACCCATCCCGGCGTGACAACGGTGAGCTCGACCGCGGTGATCGCGTCGCGCGAGCTGGCGGTCGGGGACCAGTGTCCGCCGAACTCGACTGTGGACCAGGCCGCCGCGACTCTGGCGAGCCGACGACGTTAGGGCTGGTCGTCGGCCCGCGCGAACAGGCTCTCCTCGGCCAGGTTCCGCAGCACGCCCGCGGCCGAGAGCCGGTGCCGGTCACGGATCGTGTCAGGCCATGGCAGCAGCTTGTACTGGCTGCCTGACCCCGGCACCTCGCGATTCGAGGACCGACGGCCGTACGTCGCCGCGCTGTCGTCCACGCCAGTCGCGCCGTCCCTAGCGCTCGCGATTCCGGCCGGCAGGAGGACGGCCGGGATCACCAGTCGCTGTACTTGGAACTGGCACGACGTAGGCTGATGACCAAGCAGGCTTCCCGACCGGAACGACCTCGAGCTTGGACGCACGATGACCGGCACGGATCCATCAGCAACAGTCCCTGGCGCGCGGCTGCCCCTGAGCCAGGTGCAGGCGGACGCGGACGAGTCCGACTTGCAGGTCAGCCTCCGCGAACTCGCTGCGCTCGTGTCCGACAGCCAGGGTTTGCCGGACGTGTTGTCGCATGTGGCCATGTTCGCCGTGCGTGCCATCCCTGGGGCGGAGGGAGCGGGGGTGACCCTGCTCAGCACGGACCAGCTCACGCGTGTCGAAGGACTCGCAGCCAGCCATCCGTTCGTCGCCGAGATCGACGAGATCCAGTACATGGTCTTGAACGAGGGACCGTGCATCACCGCGGCTCTCGAGCGGCGCACCGTCAGGTCGGGCTCGCTCGGGGGCGAGAAGATGTGGCCTCGCTTCGGTCCTCGTGTCGGCCGCCTCGGCGTCCATAGCGCTCTGTCCTTGCCGTTGCTGGTGTCCGACCGTGCCGTGGGTGCGATCAACGTCTACGCGCGCTCCAAGGACGCCTTCGACGACCACGCTGCTGAGCTCGGGGAGCTGTTCGCCACCCCGGCAGCGGTGGCGGTGCACAACGCCCAGATCCTGGCGCAGGCACAGGCTCTCGCCGCTCAGCTGCAGAGCGCGCTCTCGAGCCGGCCGATCATCGACCAGGCCATCGGCATCCTGCGTGGGCGCACGGGAGGGTCGGCCGAGGAGGCGCTGAGCAAGTTGCGCGCGATGAGCCAAGCCGACCACGTCAAGCTCGTCGAGGTCGCGCAGCACATCGTCGACGAGGCCGTCCGTCGGGCCCGCGCCCGGCACAGCCAGGCCTGAGCCGACGCCCAGCAGCGCGTCAGCGGCCCGAGGCGTCATGGCATCCGCACCCGAGGCGGCGTAGGGTCGGGATCCAGGGGGTCGACCGACGCGGAAACTCGTCCGCCGTCACGGCCCCTCACCTCGCACCGCGATCTGCGGTGCCGGGCGACGGTGCAGACGACGTGGCGCTCGGGAGCGCTCGACGGAGCGGACGCCCTGACCATCCCCTCGGGCCTGGCCGCCGATCTCGACTTGCTCACCGCTGCCCTCGGCCTTCCAGACACGAACATCGCCACCACCCTGGAAGCACTCGCCTCCGATGCGGCAACGGCAGTCCCCTCCTACGTGGGCCTGTCCGTCCGGATTCGCACCCGCGACGGCGAGGTGGAGCTCACGACACTGGACGATGCGAGCCAGATCGCCGGCATCACGACATCGCTGCGCATCCCGCTCGAAGCGGTTACGTCAGCGGGTGCCGACGGCACACCGCTCGTACTGATCCTCTACGCGGCGAAGGCGGGTGCCTTCGTCGATCTCGCCGCGGACCTCGCCTGGCTCACCGGCCGGCCGATCGACGACGTCCAGCTGGACTGGGACCTCGCCGGAGGGATCCTTCGCAGTCCGGCCGGTTCGCTCCGCGCGCAGTCCGCGATCGAGGAGGCCATCGGAGTGCTGATCGGGCAAGGGCGGACCCTCGACCAGGCGCGCGTCGAATTGGCGGGCCGGGCCGCCAAGGCGGGCGTGCTGCTCCCTGTCGCTGCGCTCGCCGTGCTGGCGTCGATCTCGTCGCCCCCGGCCACCGACGGCGGTCCGCACCTGCCCGGTGGCTGAGAACGTCGTCGTTGCTCCGAGATGGGTGTACCGTCCTAAGGGTTGGGACCATCAACCAGTTCGGAGCGAACCCAGCCGTCCGCTGCTGAGTTCCAGGAGCCCCTGCTCACGCTGAACCCCAGGTGACCGCCTTCCCAGGGGCTCACCATGCACGCAGCACGACAGCCGGGCGCGAACCATGACGCGAAGCTCCCCGCTCCAGCGCTGACATCGGTGCTGGCCGACCTCGGGCACGACTGTCCCGGGGCCTGCACGACCGCGACAGCCGAGCTTGGCGCTCAACTCTGGTTCATCGGCCGGGGACCTGCTCGCACCGGTCGGTGCTCCGCAGCGCTGGTCGTCGTCGATGCGAGCGCGTACGACGGCTCGGTCGTGCGCTTCCGGCAGCTCATGCGCACGATCAACGACTGCCTCTGGCCCGACGGCATCCGCATGAGCCAAAGACGCCTCGACGACTCCGGCCTCGCCCTGGCGATGGTCCGCCCGGTGCCGCCCGACGCGGTCGACTCCCGAGCTCCGGCCACATCCCGGCGCCTGATTCGGACGCTGCCATGAGCACGTCCGCCCTTCCTCGCACAGACCAGACGAGCCTCACCGCTCCTCCGCCGCCACGCACGAAGACACCGGCGGCTGGACGGCGACGGCGCGCGTCCGGCGCACCTCGACCGCCCTCAACCGAGGGAGGTCTCGGACCGTCGGTGACCTGCGTCGCGTGCCGCGAACCGATCGAGCTCGCGTCCTTCGGCCAGGGGCCTCATCACACCCGCACCGTGTCGTGCGCGAACTGCGGTCTCAGGGTCTCAGTCACGGCTTCAGCCTGGGCGCAGTGGTGCGAGGCCGACACGGTCACCGCCATCGAACGCACTCTCTGAAAACGTCTCAGAGCCCGTGGGATTGCGACCGCGGCCCATCTGATCCTCGAGCACTCAGACCACGGATTCGGGACAGCGAAGCCGTCCCGCAACACGAAACAGGAGCACAGCATAAACGCGCACGCAA